>CAZURU010000180.1:0-9972 GCA_964623585.1 uncultured bacterium | reverse complement strand
CTTAAAAATAGCAGGAAATCCAAATAATCGAGGATAAAATCCTTGAAAAAGCGAATTCCAAACAGAAAAACCCAAAGTTGCGTAAGTCCTACATATATTTTGTCAGAATGACATCAGCATGTGAATTTGGAAAGTATGTCGTAATAATCGCTGCAATCTTCTTACGATTTTCCATCGATTTGAATCCAGATTATCTGATAATTTCTGTACCAATCCCACCTTCAGTCAAAACTTCAAGCAACAACGAATGTGGAATTCTTCCATCAATAATATGTGTCTTTGCTACACCGCCAAGGAGGGCAGTATTACAGGCACTTATCTTCGGTAACATCCCACCTGAAATCGTACCATTATCAATCAACTCATTAATCTCTCTCATGCGGATAGTTGGAATCAGTGTTGTGATGTCATTTAGGTCGTGACAGATTCCGATCGTATCTGTTAGCAGGATTAACTTCTCAGCTTGTAGCGCAGAAGCAATTTCACCCGCCATTGTATCCGCATTAATATTATATGTCTGTCCATCAGCCCCAGTACCGTTTGGTGCAATGACTGGAATATAACCCGCTTCATCAAGTGTAATGATAGGTTGCGTATTGACACCAATTATACGACCAACAAATCCTATATCAACAGTTGTTTCATTCCCATGTTCATCTATAACTTGTGGTGTATGTTTCTCAGCAACGATCAGATTAGCATCTTTACCACAGAGTCCAATTGCTTGACCTCCGTGCTGGTTGATCCGCGCAACAATACTCTTATTTATGTTCCCCGCAAGTACCATTTCAGCGATCTCTACTGTCTCCGCATCCGATACGCGTAAACCTTCCACAAATTCAGTCTCTTTTCCAACTTTATCCAACCACTTACTGATACTCGGTCCACCACCGTGTATTACAATAGGACGCATCCCCACATATTTCATCAGCACGATATCTTCCATGACAGAATGGATAAGTCTATCTTCCTCCATCGCTGCCCCCCCATATTTTATGATAATTCTACGATTATAGAACCTTTGAATATAGGGTAATGCCTCAATCAGTACATCAGCCGTTTGGTTCATCAATGTTAAATCCAATCCTTTCAGATAATGTGTATATATTTTACGAAATTTTGCTTGACGTATCAAGTTAATTGTAAAATTCACTTTATAATACCCAGCTACAGCTATCTAAAATTTACTTGACGCTTTTCTGAAAATACTGTATTATTTTTGTTGTGAGCAAGAATTATTATATTCTTAAGTTGATTAAACTACAAAATTACCTAATTATACCTTGTTACCTTCGTCAATAATCTGGGGTGGCATTGAATGGATATGTCCTGAATACAACCAACGTTTCTGTAATAGAAAAATCGGAAGTTGAATGGTTCTGCCAGTATTGAAAATTTTGTTGACTTATTTTTGTTGATATTTTATAATAATGCCATAGAATGAAGATGAATATTGTGTTGATGATAGGTTTTATTTTATTGATTCAATTTTAGTAATAGAACAACTCACTTTCATATAATAGGCATTGATGTGATGATTAATCCAGTACTTGAATGGGCATTAAGAACTTTACAAAACTCAAACGAATCGTTTGATAACGATTCAGTTCCTGAGGCATTGAAACTTATCGGTATTGATGCCAGTCATATCCAGATCAATTCTCAACCCCTTGTATCTATCTTTTCAACAATAGGTGAGAATAATACAGTTTCCGATAAAAAATTACCGTTAGGTGATTTGGACATGCAAAGTATTGTTTATCCGAAAGAACAAGTTAGTAATCCATCTTTGGATATTACTGAACCACCGAATGGTTGGAATTGGTATTATGAGAATACTAATCTCGCGCTTGTGTTAATAGAAAAACACGGCACATTTCTTTCTATATCACAAGAATATCCATATCTTTCCTTCTATGATGTCATAAAAACAGCCGCAGCAATACATGATTGTCTTGAAGACGGTGAAACCGAAAACCCCTTCCTGATGGTTTCAGGTGATTTCTCTGGTATACAGGAAACGATATACACGATCTCATCAAGCGGAGCACTCAAGACGCTACGGGCCAGATCGTTTATGTTAGAATTACTGACTGAGCACGTCATTCATGAGATTCAACAGGCAACTACTACCAAAAGGTATAGCCTAATCTATTCAGGCGGTGGCGGGTTTAGTCTACTTGTGCCAAATACAGAGAACAATCGGAAGACAATAGACGAATTCGGGAAGGTCATCAATACGTGGATGTTGGAGCAGTTTGGAATTCAGTTGTTCCTTGCACTACATTATGAACCTTTTAGTACTGACGACCTAAAAGAGAGACAATTCAAGGACATGTGGGACCTAACAGGAGACAAACTGGGCAAGCAGAAACAACAAAAGTTCTGGCAGAGCGATAACTTTAAAGACTTGTTTCAACCCAAAATGCCGGTCCAATTACAGAACCAGAGAGCTTGCCAAATCACACACAGAGATGACATGCCCGAAAGTGAAATGCATAGAAATGATTTAGATGGTGTCGGACGCGTTAGCAAACTTGCATATCGCTTGTGGAAATTGGGAGATCTGTTGACAGACGTAAAGACCGTTGTCAGGCTGAAAGAATCAAAGAATAACTATCAAAATGGAACACTCGTATTCCCAACATATCAAAGCGAACAGAACAGATCGCAATATGCAGAGTACGTTGTGAGTAGTTCAACACAAAATAGCAAGTATACTGCCAGATGGTTGGTGAATAGTTGGGAACTTGATGACTACGATGAAAACTCATATCCACTGTTATATGGTGATTACGTCCGGTCTGTAGCGAACTTACCACAGAAAGCACAAGACCTTGAGAAAGAAGATTATGAAAAGGATCATGGTAAAGAGATGCACAATCTGGGAAGAGTTACCGCTTCTTTTTCGGGATTAGCGAAGGCAGCACAAGGTTCAGAACTCGTCGGTTGTCTACGAATGGATGTTGACAACATGGGTGAGTTTTTCTCTCAGGATGGTTTAACATTAGGTTTAGGAATAGTTGCAAATTCAAATCTGTCAAGAAGTCTAAACCTATTCTTTAAAGGATATATAAACCTAATTTGTGGTATGAACTTGGGTGCGGTTTCTTCTGAGAAGCAGTATCCGCTTGACATCACTGGAGAAAATATAAACAAAAAAGAATCAGGCAGAGATGTCTCTATTGTTTACGCTGGCGGAGATGACCTATTTATCGCTGGTGCATGGGACGATGTAGCAGAATTAGCATTTGACATTAATGCCTGTTTCAAAGCCTTCACCTGTCAAAATCCTGATGTCAACCTTTCTGCAGGTGTAACACTTCACAAACCGAAGTTTCCACTCTATCAGATGGCACGGATTTCAAAACAAGCCGAAGTTACAGCTAAAGAGTTTAAGGGACAAGAGACAGAATCTCCAAAAAATAGTCTTTCGTTGTTCTATAGTGATGATTTAGCAATGCGTAATGCTATGTTAAATCATCGTATTGAGAGTGAAAGCATTAGACATCCACATTGGGGACAGAATTTTAACCGAATTGCAGTCGCTTCTCAGTGGCGTGAATATGCCGATATGATTCAATTAACAATGCTATTGCACAAGGAATATCCATATATTTCACATGGGTTCTATCGAAAGTTATTTGAAACACTAAAAATTTGGCAAGAAGAAGGTGTAATGTATTTGTCAATGATGTCTCATGTCCAAAAACAAATTCCTCCAGGATCGAAATTGGCAAAACTGAAAACTCTCTTTTTCCAACATAACTATATGCAAAAGTTGCATATCCCATTGCAGTGGGTAGAATACTTGAACAGATGAATGAAAGGAGAAATCGATGAACAATTACAGAGACAATTACAGAGATCAAATCAAGCAACAACTAAACAATGGTACTTGCATTGGCAAGATAGAACCGCAGTTGCTTGTAGATGGTGCTAAGGAGATCGGAGCGGGACTGTCTGTAGACGGACCGAGAAACCATCAACTTCGCAAATTTTACGATGCAGTGAAGCAAATTGAACGTCGGACAGTAGGAAAAAACTCTGATGATCTGTTAGACCCGAATATAGTCGCACAATTGCTATTTTTACGTCCACACCTTGCTAATGCACTAAGTAAGAATCGTAATATAAAACGACTTTGTGATGCATTGGACCCCTGTTTAGACTCAGAGGTAATAAAGACAACAGAGGATTTAACCCGTTTTGTCAAGTTCTTTGAGGCAATCATTGCATACACAAGATAGTGGAAAAAAATAATTCTTCAAAAGGAGTAATACTAAATGAGTTTACAAGATGGAAAAACAATTCGATTCCTTCACGGTCATATCGTAATATCGGGTATTATTTTTTGTAAGTCTGGTATTTTTATCGGAGGCCCAGACGACACATTACAGATTGGTGGAATTGACAAAAGTGTCGTTCGTAACCCATTGACAGGCGAACCTTATATCCCAGGTAGTTCTCTGAAAGGTAAATTAAGAAGCATTACCGAGAAGTTTATATCACCTGCACTCTCAGCCCGGCGCCAAGGGGATACCCAAGGGAAGGTTTGGCGACACGAATGTAATGACTTCAAACAGGCAGAAAAGTGTCAGCTTTGTCGTATTTTCGGATCAACAGCATTTAGATCAACAGCATTTAGATCAGATAACAATAACAATCATCCGGGGTCCCTGTTAGTCAGAGACAGTCCTCTTTCTAACAAGGATGAAATGACACATGACGGTTTTCCTATCACTGAAACGAAGATGGAGAATGCTATTGACAGATTGACTTCAGCAGCACATCCACGAACATTTGAGCGTGTACCAGCTGAGGCGACATTTGAATTTGAGTTGATTTACCGTGTTGAAACACTTGCCCCTGGTGGGATACCTGATAACGGAAAAGTGCCGAGAGATTCAACACGTGTGCAGACTGACATCACAAACCTGCTTACCGCTATGGATGTCCTTGAAAAAGATGGGTTGGGTGGTAATATTTCCAGAGGCTATGGCAGTATTGAGTTTCAAATTAAAGAATTGCAGGGGTACGACATAAAAGATAATACGTTAGGCGGATTCAAACTTGCAGCTAATGAAGATGGTAAATCAGTTAAGTATTGTAAAACGAACGTTAATGACATTGAGTTTTTGAAAGGGTAATTTAAAATGGGCAAGTTAAAGATCATCAAACTCCGTTTCAGATCTGCTGTCCATTTGGGCTCGAATGTAAGCGGAATCGGTATTGAGGAAAGCCAGTTAATAGCGCATTCTGACACTATTTTTAGCTGTCTAATTAACAGTTATGCCCAGCTTCACTCCGGTAACCTAAGTGCTGTAGATAAATTGTTGGAACCGTTCCGTAAAGGTGAACCACCCTTTCGGATTACGTCTGCATTTCCGTTTGAAACAACATACAATTCTGGCATAGTGTATTACCTTCCCAAACCATTAGTTGATCCACCCGAGTTTTTTAGTTGGGCTAAACAGAAGTATGGGAAATTAGTCAGAAATACGCAGTTGGTACAGATTACAGTTTTTCAAAATTGGCTGACAGGCGAGGAAGTGGATTTAAATGCGTTAGAAAAGCAAAATATTGGTGGTTTTTGCACACGCGAAATTCGTCCACAGCACGCTAGAGACCGTCTCACCGATGCAACAAACATCTACCATGAAGGACTAACGCATTTCCATCGCGGTGCCGGGTTGTATTTTTTAGTTGAACTGAATAATATGGACCTCAATGAATTTAAGGCGATGCTAAAACAAGCAGGAATGAATGGATTAGGAGGACGTCGTAGTTCTGGAAAAGGTGTTTTTGATGTCACTGAAAATACAATTAGTGAATTAGATGACGATTGGCAAAATTTATTTGACTTGGGTGCACAAGATGGATTCATAAATCTATCGCTATGCCTACCTGATCCAAATACTATTGCAAATCTTGATCTGGTCGCATATCAGTTGGTGCCTCGGAAAGGGTGGTGTTATTCATCAGTTGACCTACTCCAGAGGAAACGGAAAACTGTTACGATGTTCGGAGAAGGTTCTGTTTTTCGTAACCAACCCACGGGCATACTCGCGGACGTAACACCACAGAAATCTAATCAATCACCAGGATTTACAACCCATAACATATATCGTTACGGCATTCCGATTACGCTTCCAATTAAAATATCGGAGGAGGAAGATGACGTATCTTGAAACCAAGGTCTTTAGACTCTCAACACTCTCACCCATACATATTCAGGCGGGGGAACCAGGTGTATATGGACAGGGATTTATCCGATTACATAACTCAGATGATTTTCTATACGTTGTTGATATACCAAAACTTCAAGCAGAAATTTTTGCCTTTAAAGGTTTAGAGGCTGTTGAAACATATACTAAAGCATATAGTAATCCAGGCTCAAAGACGAATATCGCAACAGTTCTCAATAACATTGGATATAATTACAAGGCGAACATTGATAAGATTTCTAAGGGCATTGTTCGCTTACCGAGTGGTCATCGGTTCATACGGACTGGATTAGGAAAACATTTTGTGCCCGGTAGTAGTATTAAAGGTGCAATCAAAACTGCCGTATTGTATGAAAACGTTCAGCAGCGGATTGCTGCAGGAAGCTTAGATTTGAATGAATTCGTTAAAGAGCAAATTAATTGGTATAAGAAAAAGCAAGGATCATATAACAAGAGAAAATTCAGGGAAAGTTTTGCCAAAAGACTGCTGCAGAATGCGTTTGAATCGATACATCCATGGGAACGTACTCAGAACAGAAAACGGAAAAATGAAAATAAGGGACCTTTCAAAGATTTTTTTAGAGCAATCAAGGTTAAAGATGCCTTAATCAAAAAACCAAATGGAGTAAGGTTTAAAGATATTCTCTTTACTACACTTGAGGGAAATAAAGTTGTTGAGAAAGATGCAGGAGACAATACGCTGTATGAGTGTTTCTACGGCGAAACAGCAATTGAAATCTCAATTGATAAGGAGATTTTCAACAGTTTTAAAAGAGCAGGTGCGGACCCGCCTTTTAACAATCTTAAGGATTTACTCCAAATCTGCCATAATTTTGCACAAGCACAGTGGAAAGATGAACAAAAATATTTACGGACTTACGGTAGCGGAAGCATCAATCTTGACGAAATCAAAGCATTTTACAACGTTACTGATTACGATCAACGTGCATCGCTGCGTGTAGGATGGGGAACTGGTATGCTCGGAACAACTATTTCGCGCCTGTTAGATGAGACTATACGAGTCAAATTGCGCAACGAAGTTATATCCTTTGATGGAGAATATCGTCCAAAACCTGCACCGAAATCCCGACGGTTCGTTTTAGAAAATAAGCTACCCGTTCATCCACTTGGATGGATTGAAATAAAGGAATAAACCGAATGCTCAGTACAAAAGATAAGTTAAATAAAATTAAGAATGATTCAAGTCAATGGTCCCAGAAATTAGATGAAATAAAAACGGGCATGGATAACTTTGAAAATGCCAAGAGGCAGAACCGGGATGCGGAACAATACCTAAATACGATTTTGCCAACATACTGGAAAATTTTCCATACACACAACATTTATGAAAAGCGGAACGATTCCCTTCCATCTGACTTAACGTATGATGTTGGAATATTTCTTGTCGGTTTTAGCACTCTCCCGATTGTCTTGAGCCTTGCTGAGATTCACCCTAACAAAAAGATTTACTTCCTCTATTCAAAAGAAACTAAACCCATGCTTCAGGAGATTTCTGATAGAATTAACAGCATGCTTCCAGGTGATCCCTTAAGTAATCGTGTCGCGTGTTCTGTTAAAGATTCGAACTATGCGTTAGAAATACAGAGTTCTTCAGACCCTGTCCAAACATTCAAACAAATTAAGGAAATCATTGACAAGGTTGGTGAAAAACGGATTGCGCTTGATCTCACTGGTGGTAAAAAGACAATGCTCGGTGGAGGCTTCACTGGCGGTGCAATATTAGGCTTTACTGATTCCATACGATCATTTGCTTGTGATATGTTTTACGTCGATTCGCTGGAGTATAACCAAAAAGCACGTGCTCCTACTCCTGGCACAGAATTCTTAAATCTACTAAAAAACCCTTACGAAGTATATAATGTGCAGAGCGTTCAGCAAGCTAACAAACTTTTTGAGAAGCACAACTATGAAGCAGCAGCGGTATTATGGGGAGATGTTAGGAGCACACTTGAAAAACATAAATCCAAATACGGCTTAGAAACAGAATTTAGACAAGCTGTAAATCAATACAGAATGGCAAAGTGCTACTCTCTGTGGGATTCGTTTGATTATAAGCAGGCAAAAAAAGACAAAGGCCACAATGCACATCACGATAAAAATTGGGGATACTTTGAAAAGCATGTCCATAATTCAATAGATGTACTTGATATTCTAAGTAAGGTGGAAGACAAGAAAAGTCTTTTTGAGGAGGAAAAAGTAATTATTCATTATGCCGTTGACCGCTACCAGAATGCAATCAGACGAAAAGAGAGTGGTAGACTTGATGACGCAATTGTTCGTTTTACTCAAGTCGTTGAAATTCTATGTCTCTATCAGATTGATCAAATTGCAAAAAAGGAATGTTTAATTGACGAGACTAATAAAAAGGTAACTGATGCCCCATACAAGTGGAGAATCACACCACTTATTCGATTTTTGTTTGGGAAGATCAAGCAATACAAGAAAAATAGAAATGGGTTCTACCAGATTTCATGTTCCAGCGAGTTGTTAAAAATAAAAGAATATGGTTATAGTAGGACTAATGAAATAATCAATCTTATAGAAGAACGAAACGACTTTGTCCATGTTGAAAGTAATCCAGGATCGAAAAAAATGCAGAAAACTACCGATAAATTAAAAGATCTTGCACTAAAGTTTCTTAAAAACTTCTCACACAGTTATTGTTGTGTCAACGGTTTAGATTTTGAGATTCTATTAGAACTTCATAGATTTCGTCGGCTAACAGAATAGCAATAAAAAACCCGATTCTACCCATGCTAAAAAACTTCAAATTCCCCCATTACCACCTCACCTACACCGTCCAAGAACCCCTCAAGATCCCACCAGACAAAGGCAGCATCTTCAGAGGCAGATTCGGATACCTACTCCACCACATCGCATGCATCGGCGACACAGAGGAGTCGTGCAACGAAAAGAGGCAATATCCCGACAGATGTATCTATTCCAAATGCTTCGAAACCCCAGTTACAGACGATAGTCCGATGCACCGAGGACAACCCTTCGCACCGCATCCGTTCATCCTACGACCACCACGCACAGGGAAATTGGACTATGCACCAGGCGACATCTTCACATGTAACCTGATTCTCATCGGTGAGGCAATCAACCTATTACCCTGGATAATATTCGTTTTTGACCAGATGGGCAAAATGCAAATCGGGTGACAAGGCAAACGTGGACAGTGCCGACTGGAAAAGGTGGAAAGTCTCACCGTCTGTGACAACCAGCAACCGAAAACGATTTACTCCGCTGAATCCGAAATGCTGACAGATGATGAACTGATCCTCCAATTTGACAATGTGATGGACAACGCGCCTAATGTTACCCATGCAATTGAGATCGAGTTTATCACTCCTACCAATGTTAAGGTAGAGGGAAAGTAGACGAGCCATCTGACTTATGAACATCTCATCCGCAACCTACTAAGACGAATCCGTTTCTTAAGTTATACCATTTCGGATTGATAATGTCTCTTTATTAATGCAGAATACCAAACGCGTATTCTGTAACATTCTGTTAGATTGTGCCGTTTTCCCTCTTCCATCCTTCCACCCTTCCACCCTTCCACCCTTCCATCCTTCCACCCTCTTCCATCCTTCCACCCTCTTCCATCCTTCCACACTTCCATCCTTCCACACTTCCATCCTTCCACCCTTCCATCCTTCCACACTTCCATCCCTTTCCCTCCCCTCTTCCACCCTTCCCTCTTATCCTGGTCCAATCC
>CAZURU010000179.1:0-9974 GCA_964623585.1 uncultured bacterium | reverse complement strand
TCCCCGCTTCATTTCTAAACAGTCGGTAATGAGAGAATAATTAATAGGAAATGGTATAATCTATTACAGTTTAGTAAATGACTGAATATTTTAAGTTCATAATCTTCTATTTTTCAGTGTAACACATTTTGAAATAGATGTCAAATTTATCAGTTTAGGCTATGGATTGACTTGAAAAAACCACTGTTATGTGATAGAATTCTCATATACATTACAAATAAGTCTCATATACATTGCAAACAGGACTGAAAGTTGACGATAATGTTCCGTATGCTACAAACTGACTACAACCGGGATATACAGATATGAAACGAATTGAAGTTACGACGAAACCTAATGGAGCAGGACGAAATTGGCTTGAGGTAGGCACTTTTGAAGTTGACGTATTTGATCGGAAACAGTGGGTGAAAAAAAATGTGCCATATCAGGATTCCAATCTAACTGTTGATAGGAAATATTCAGAACGTGGTGAAACTATTGATTGGATTGTCCTGATTCCAGATAACTATCCCTACGCTCTTGTGAAGGTTACTTATGACCGATTAAATCCCAAGGACCTTGAAGTTCTTTGGGAACCTGGTTCAGATACTGATGATACAGATTCATTAGAGAAGAAGAAGAAACGTGCTTATAAACTTGCTGAAGGAAATGAAGAACTCACCTCATTACTGAAAGAGTTACTTTAAGATTAACTAAACTGAACACGTATTTCGTAATACTTCTTGTTATCACCACCCATACTTTTCAGGACCCCAAGGTCTTTTTATAAGTTCTTGCTTTACTGTAATGATGGTTTTGCTTGGGACGTCTTCGTAAAGGACAACACCGGGTCCGACGATACTGTATGATCCGATGCGTCTACCCGGCATAATTATTGCGTTTACACCTGTTCGGCAATAATCACCCATGTATGTAGCGTTTGCCCCATAAGTAGGCACTTCGTATCGGCCATTTACTTGTATTTGTGTATCACGGTCGTCAAACCTGAGCGTGCCACAAACTGTTGCAGCTCCTATATCTGTAGCTGAGCCAAAGACTCCAGCCATTTCACAATAGTGATAAAGATAAACTTTATCAAACAGGACACCGGACATTTCTGCCCCGTGTCCTATGATACATCTATTACCGATTGTGGTGTTCTGAATTTCACAATAGTCCCTTATACGACACTGATCACCGATGAAAGAGTTTCCTTTCAGAATTGCGCCGTTGGTTATTTTGTTATTTACGCCGGCAATTAATGTGCCATTTACGGTGACACGTGGACCTATTTCACTGTTTTCACCTAAAATCAGTTTACCATGTATATCGGCAGAATCAGAAACATCAGCACCATCAGCGATCTGATCTTCGTCAATCTGCCGTGAGAGATAATCTACTAACCTACTATTTGCTTCTAACACGTGCCAGGGTTTATCAACATCAACCAAAAAGTCAACAGTTTCAACAGCCAACACATCTATATTATCATCAATCATAAGTTGCAGGGATTGGGCAACTTCAGATTCAGGTGGTGGCATGCCTCCCACTGGCACTTGTGTTACAATACCTGTATTTCTGACGAGATACCGTATTGAATCAGCATTGAAAGCGTATATCCCACACAGACGATGTGAACCCCCTCGCGGGTGTCCTTCAATCATAGCCAAACAATCTTCTCTGGTTTTGACACAGATCCAATTGGATGCATCTTCATCAACCAATGGTTGAATTAATGCTGCGGCATGTGCATTTTGGATAGTAAACGCCTTTATGATGTTACGAAAGTTTTGGGATGTGGTTACAATATCTCCGTAAATTACAAGAAAATCTTCATTATTTAATTTTTCTGATGCAGTGAGAACTGCGTCAGCCGTTCCTTCAAGAGGGTGTTGGGTGACGAATTCAACATTGGGAAAATCTGCAACTGCGCCACGGACCTGTTGGGCATAGTGTCCAACAACAACAATGATTCTTGTACACCCGACTTCAATGAGGTTTTCTACTAATCGTCTAACTAACGGTTTATTTGCAATAGGAATTGTGCATTTTTGTCGGAATTCTCCATAGGGCCAAACTTTGCGTCCCAAACCTGCCGCCAAGATGATTGCATTCTTCATAGCATTTATCAGTCAAACCTAAGATATATTTCCTAAGTTAAGAAGCTCCAACTGTATGTGTTTCCTTAAAAAGTCAGCAAGATAGTCAGAATCTGGATTAGGGGTGTCAATCTGTTCATTAAAAGGCACCACACCCAGAACTGGTATCTGTGTAACGCGTTCAATTTCTTTGGGGTTCGTCAATTCAGGTAAACTTGCTTTATCTGATCGGAACATATTCAAGACAATTCCTAATATCGTGAGCTGATGTTGTCTGGCATATTCTACTGTTAATATCGTATGATTTATGGTACCTAATCCTGCATCAGCCACAATTATTATGGGTAGTCCCAGATACTTTATAAGATCTACAACCCGTTTGCCATCATTAATTGGAACTGCAATCCCCCCAACACCTTCAACAATAAGATAATCGTATTTGTTAAGTAATTCAGTATATGCTTTACCAATATCTAAAATATCAACATGTTTACCCTCTATATTAGCAGATACTGATGGTGCCAATGGATAACGTAGACTTATTGGGTTAATTAGATGCAATGGATCATCCACTTGTGCAGCGTGTTTTAGATAATTGGCATCTGTCCTGTCACCTGTACTGATCGGTTTCATTACACCGACTTTTACACCTGCTTGTTTTAGTATAGCAGCAAGTCCACCTGCAATAACAGTTTTTCCAATCTCAGTATCAGTACCGGTAACGAAGATACCTTTTACATTTTCGTGTTGATCCACAAGAGCATCACCAGAGTTCCAGGTAGCGCGTTTATTTGAAGCTGTGTTAACATAAGTAATATATCATCGTTTAATGTAGTGATATAATATAAATTTTACGTTATCATACATTTTATAGTGTATTTATGAATTGTGTTTTCTTATATATAAAATAGCAGTTAAATGATTTTCAGGAGGTTAAACATGGATAGTAAGAAGGTTCGTATTGCGTTATCAAAATCAAAGGACATCACGCTCAATTTCCTTGCGCGGGCACTTTCAAGCACTCGCGTAGAACCTATTCAAGATGAGGAGGGGGTTAAAGGAATTAAAGCGAGTTGGCTTGGTGAATCTGGAGAACGTCGTGTTGATGTAGATACGGGTCAATTGAATGCAATTGTTTCTCTTGAGACAGAGAATCCACCCTCTGTAGAATATGTGGAACATGGTGACGCACGTAGTGTTGCAATAAGGAACATCAACAATCTTAGATGTTCCGTTGATCAAGAGACTTTAGATGAGTTTACTTCTCCGAGAGGTGCAGCGATTGCCGTTTGTGCAGGTGCTGCTGTAGGATTAGTAGGCTGGTTCGCTATATCTGTGATGCGTGCAATTACAGTTTCAGTTAAAGAACGTGAACAATCTGTCGAACAGTCTGACTCTGAAAATACAGAAGCAGCTGACTAATTCATACCTGAGTATTGTGATGAAGATAATATCTGTTGATCCGTTTTATCTTAGGATGCCGAATATATCAACTGCTGCAGATGGGACACAAGATACGCTATTAATCAGAATTCGTACCGATTCTGGTATTGAAGGATGGGGTGAATGTGATGCATCACCGTTGGTAAGTATAGCCGTTTACTGTTGTCCTATGTCGCATGGCAATATCATCAACATCAACACATCACTGATTGGTGAGACACTTGATGGTCCAGATGATGTTATCAGATTGTGTGATAAAGTGCTACGAAATGCGTTGGACATTCAACAGATACAACATGCATTCAGCGGGGCAGAAATTGCGCTGTGGGACATACTTGGTAAACATTTAGAACAACCTGTATACAGTATCCTTGCGGATATGACACACATCCCAGATATACCCCATCCAAAATTACCCTACGCTTCCGTACTCTTTGGTGATACCCCAGAAGACACGTATAGCATAGCAACTGAATTGAAAAAGCAAGGTTATCGTGCTGCAAAATTTGGGTGGGGTCCGATTGGTAAATTCGATGAGGATTACGATATTGCGCTGGTAAAAGCAGCACGTGAAGGTATGGGTGAAGATGCGCAGCTTATGGTTGATGCGGGAGTAGCTTATGGCACGTCATTCGAATTAGCTTATCAACGTGCTGCAGCATTTTTAGATTATTCTCTTGTTTGGTTGGAAGAACCCCTGGAACCCGATGCAATTAGAGAATATTATAAATTGACTTCATCGCATCCGGGAATACCCATTGCAGCGGGTGAAGGTTGCAGTACATATCGCATGGCAGAAGACTTGATCGTAAACGGTGGGATTGAATACATACAGATTGATACTGGGAGAATTGGTGGTATCATGCCATCATTTCAAGTGAGAGAACTTGCGGAAAGACACAGTATCCAGTATGTGAACCATACATTCAAGAGTCATTTAAGTCTGTCTGCTGCACTCCACGTCTTTGTGACAAACCCAACTTTTGATATTTTAGAGTATCCCGCGGCGGGTTCGAAATTATCACAATGTCTTGTTTCGAACCCATATCCAATTGACGATGATGGATTCGTCCGAGTGAAGGAACTGCCAGGACTTGGCGTTACAGTGGATACGGATGCGATCCGTGAGTTCTTAGTACCTGTTAGGATAGATGTGGGACAGGAATCTATATTTGAACAGTCACGATTATAGTAACCGAAGCTGCTACTATAAATCTTAGAATTGCAGATGCTCATTCTGTTTGGTAAAACAGGTTATGTATAACCATTTCCAGCAGAACAAAAGGAGTTCTAACCGATGAAAAATAGTTTGTTTTCAATTACGACAACACTATTTGTCGTAATTATATTTACATCCACCAACAGTATTTCACTGTCAGACAGTGAAATAAAATCACTGTCAAATAAATTTGACTTTCGTGCATAAACGCAGTATAATCTCTAATAAATATTATTATATAAAGTTGTAATTGACTGATGTTACCGCAAACATTTTGTATTCATCATCATTTTGTCCATACCTAAAAGGGCGGATTAGAATGATAAGGTGATTCTTCCATACATCACAATGGACATGAAGCAAGACTCGTTACAATCTTGGCTTGCTACCATCCTGGTAAACTAACCGCTCACTTTCGTGCTGAAGATTCGGCGCGATAGGTTTAAGGGCAACGTGTTTGCTGGGTTTTTTGTTTTTAATATAATACCATTTCCAAATGAAAATGCCTCTTTACTGTAGCACATTCTGTTAGATTGTGCCGTTCCCCGTTTCATTTCTAAACAGTCGGTAATGAGAGAAAAATTAATTGAAATGGTATAACTAACAGGAGAAATATAATGGAGTTGTTTACGAAACCTACAGGTACAGACGATTTTCTACCTGAACAGATGGTCCAAAGGAATTATGTTGAAAGAACTGTTCGCGAGACTTTTGAAAGCTTCGGTTATACACAGATTCAGACTCCTCTGTTTGAGTCGTTTGACCTGCTATCTGCACAAGCTGGTGAAGAGATACGGCATAAGATGTTCACTTTTGTAGGACCTGATAGGGTAGATTATGCACTTAGACCTGAACTCACTGCACCGGTCTGTAGAATTATTGCTAATGGTGATTTAGGACATTTGCCTTTTCCCTACAAACTCTATTACATTGGACAATGTGTGCGGAAGGAACCTAGAACTGATAGTGTAGATGTAAGATATGAATTCCGACAAGCTGGAATTGAACTTATCGGACCGACTGCTGTCTATGCAGACGCTGAGATTATCACGCTACCGGTAAGAGTTATTGAGAAATTGAATATTGCCGATACGAAGTTGAAAATCGGTAATACAGGTATTTTCCGTGAGATTTTCAAACAAATACCTTTAGACACAAAAGACCAAAGTGAAGTGATATTTGACCTTGACCATCTTTCTCGGCTGCGGATGGATGCCAAGAATCTTGATGTAGAAACATTACGTAATGAACTGAATACGTTGAGACGCACGCAAGGTGTTGATTATCAGGGTGAGGATAAAATTGATGCAGAGGATATTCAAGCATTGACAGAAAATACTATGTCTGAATGGATAGAGAATCTCCCAAGGATTGCTGAGGAAACCTATATGTCAAGTTGGGAGAGAAATCTTAGTCTCTCTAAAGAAATTTCTCAACGTTGTATTGACATATCAAAGATTAGCGGTGATAAGGATACCGTTATAGCTGCTTGGGATACACACCTTGGCGGAACCGGATTACATCTTCGTCAAGAACTTATAGATCTCTGTGATTGTCTGGAAAACAGTGGGATAACTGACTATGCGTTAAATCTTGGAATTACACGAGGTTTTGATTTCTATACTGGTACTGTCTTTCAGATTGAATATCAGGAGAAGAATTTGACAATCTGTGGTGGGGGTAGGTATGACCACCTCATTGAGAGTTTCGGTGGACCCTCCCTTCCAGGTGCAGGGTTTGCATTCCAATTTGACGCACTTATGCAAGCCTTCAGCGAAACACAGGAAGATGTGATGCAGAATAGTAAGGACTACTTTATAGCGACTGATTGTCCTGAGCTTCAGTCCGAAACACAGCAACTCGCTGACAGGTTAAGACGATCTGGAAAAACAGCAGAGGTAGACTTGATGAATCGATCTATGCAGGGACAGTATGAATACGCCCTTAATAGGAACTACACCTATCTCCTGCGTTTAACCGCAAACAAACCGATGTGTAGAATTGACTTGAAAACTGATAAGATAGAAGAGGTTCCTGAAGCCGATCTTTAAAATGGATGAGATTACTTACTACTATTTTACAAGAGGAAGGACTGATGCAAACAGAAAAAATGTTAAATTTGCTTTTGCCAAAAGGTACAATACAATCTGAAACACTTGAAACGTTTCAACGAGCAGGATATGATATAGATGGATATAAGTCTACTGACAGATCCTACCGGGCACACTTTACAAGCGAAGACGCCATCCAGATTAAAATTTCAAGACCACAAGAGATTCCTGTTTATGTTGGGAAAGATGATTTCTATGATTTGGGTGTTACGGGTCAAGATTGGGTTGAGGAAACGGATGCTGATGTTGAGGAGATTCTACCGCTGGATTACGGATTTGTCAGTATAGTTCTCGCTGTTCGCGAAGAACGAACGGACATCAATTCTTTTATGGATTTGGTTAATCTTGCTGATAGGAACATCCGTATATCAACAGAATATCTGAACATCGCAGAGAAATATATCCTTGAGAAAACAGAGAACCGAATTGCACCGGCAATTTTAACACCTTGGAAAAGACTGAATACGCTCGGTACATACCAGTCCCCGATTACGTTGATGTTGTCGTTCGGTGCAACCGAAGGCAAACCCCCTGAGGAAGCAGACGCAATCATAGACAATTGCAGTTCAGCGCGAACGCTTAAGGCTAACCACCTGAAGATTGTTGAGGTACTAAGGGAGTCAGAATCCACTTTAATTGCCAATCCAAAGTCATTAAAGGAACCTTGGAAACGTGAGAAGATTGAAGAACTGAAACAGACTTTAGAAAAAGGACTACGTAGAAGGAGAAGTCAAGCACTTCCCGGACATATATAAGGAGCAGAACTATGGCACAGTATATTAAACCACGCGTCCCACGCGGCATGCGTGATATTCTACCTGAACAGATGATTCGTAGACAGTATGTGATTGATGTCATCCGTGAAGTCTTTGAAGAATTTGGATTTGAACCGTTACAGACACCAGCGATGGAGTTATCGGAAGTTCTTACGGGTAAATACGGACCGGATGCTGAAAAAATGATTTATCAAGCGGGTCATACCGGTGGAAAAGAGGACATATCATTACGATACGATCTATCCGTTCCGCTTTGTCGTGTGGTAGCAATGTATCCCCAGCTACCGAAACCATTTAAACGTTACCAAATTGATCCTGTATGGCGTGCAGAACGTCCACAGAAAGGTCGCTACCGTCAATTCTTTCAGTGCGATGCGGATACTGTTGGAAGTGACAGTATGTTGGCGGATGCAGAAAATGTTAACCTGATTTATCAAGTTTTGTCTCGTCTCGGTTTTGAAGACTTTCAGATTCACCTGAACGATAGAAAAGTTATTACAGGTATTGGACTATTTTCAGGTGTACCATCAGCACAATTAGGTGGTCTGTATCGTTCTATAGATAAATTAGATAAAATCGGTCTTGATGGGGTTACTACGGAATTACGAGAAAATGAAATTGCTGAAGATGTCATAGACAAGTTATTGACACTGTTGCAGATTGCAGGGGATTCTGATTCAGTGCTCAGCGATCTGGAGACCCAACTTGGTGAATATGAGATTGCACATGAGGGCATCTCAGAACTAAGAGATTTAATCAGTTTTATGGATACACTCGGTGTTCCGGCGGCAACCTATCAGATAAATGTTTCAATGGTGCGTGGCTTGGAATATTATACAGGTCCGATCTATGAAACTGTGCAGGATCCGAGTATCGGTAGTATTACAGGTGGGGGTAGATATGATGAACTCATCGGTAGTTTTAGTAAACAGGGATTCCCAGCTACAGGAACAAGTTTCGGTATTGAAAGGATTATTGATCTGATGAATGTGTCTGATATGTATCCATCATCTGTGGGTAAGACGGTGACTCAGGTGTTGATGACCGTGTTTGATGATGCGTTAATGTCAGAATCGTTAAAATTAGCGACGCGTTTACGTCAAGGTGGAATTCGGACAGAAGTTTATCATCGTCCTGGAAAACTCAGTGCACAGATGAAATATGCTGATACGAAAGGTATTCCCTACGCTGTGATACTCGGTTCAGATGAGTTGGCAGCTGGAAACGCTGCTATTCGTGATATGTCAAGCAGAGAACAAGAAGATGTTCCTTTGGATAAGATTGTAGAACGATTTCAGCAGTTGATCTCGTGCTAAAGATCTTCGAACTTTCTTACACAGATGAGGGCTGCTTCTGAAGAATTGGTATAACGAAACTTTGTATCCGCACCCCATCGATTGTCTCTGTCTCTACCAAGGGTTTTGTTTCTTTGCGATGATCGAAAACAACATAGTATCCCTCTACTGTGTTTTCTAATTTGAGATACGTTGTGAGTTGTCGTTTTCCAGACTGATAGCGACGCTCGGTTTCCCAAATCTTTGTTTCAACGACGTATTTCTGGGAGTTATGTAGTATTAATAGGTCTATTCTTCCACGACCTGTTTGGACTTCAAGATACATTTCTGCGCCGACAATTCGCACAAATTGGTCGAGATATGCATATAGAAGGTATTGTCCAACAAACTCCCGTGGTGCGTCTGTGATATTCAAGATTTTAAAACCTGCGCGTGCAATGAACTCTTTCAAATTATTCAGCAGTAGTTCCATTTCTATCTCTCCATCCCGTGTAAGGTAATCCTCGAAATCTATTGTGGAATCATCGTCAAAATAGTGCGATTCTACGCCATTTATCAAAGGTAGATATGACCGAAAAATGCAATGCTTATATATAGGATTTGCAATTTCACACATGCTGTCTGTCCCCTTTGCAATCACACCGTAGGTCAAAAGTTGTTCAATTATTTCGTTACGTTGATTGAACTGAACCCCTCTATCATAAGATACGATATTCATGAGTATGTTTTCAAAGAGAGGGTCTCTTCTTATATTTGTAAGTATGTGGCGAATATTGACATTATCCTCCTCAAGCAATCTTGAAAGTGCCATAGAAAAATGCGACATCGTAATTGTATCAGTCTTAGGAATCTCTAATTCTTCGGTGAGTATCTGCCCTAATCGGTTTACAAGAAATGGTTGACCAGCAGTCTGTTTATGAATTGCTTTAATTACATCTGGTGAGAAAGATTGTCCTGTTTCATCTGTGTGCTGAGCCAACAGTTCATTTACTTGTTGAAGACTGAAGTTGGGCAGGAAGAATTCATCCTGAACATTAAAGGGAGAGATAGAC
>CAZURU010000178.1:0-9981 GCA_964623585.1 uncultured bacterium | reverse complement strand
CATCTGGGGTGGTGTGTAGAACGAGAAGATGGAGGACGCGGATTCGGGTTCACAGGTGGACACTACCACAAAAACTGGGGACACGACAACCTAAGAAAATTCATACTGAACGCTATCGCATGGACAGCAAAAGTTGAAATTCCTGATGACGGTATATCTACCCCTACGCCTACTGAAGATAAACTTAATTCATACCTATAAACAAATTACAGAACAAGGTCAAACTCAGGAGGAAAAATGGACCAAGAACAACTGGATTATCTGTTTGACCTGCAAGGTTATCTGATTTTGGAGAATGCTATCTCTGAAGATGACCTTGCAAAGTTAAACAAATGGATAGATGACCATTGGGAATATGTGCAACAACCTTGGGATCCGAATGATGAAAACAGACGTATTCCAAGATGGATAGGTAATATCGAAACCCATACCTACAATGTTGAGAATGGCGTTAATTTCCAAAACATCATTGAAGGGGGAGACGTATTTCGCAAACTGATTGACCATCCTGCATGGATAAATATGATTCGCAAGTATGTTAATGAGGTTAACGGATTGTCTATTCACGAGAATTTCTTGAATGTACGTGGACCAGGTGGCTTCATACATATCCACTGTGGAGGACATGTCCCGCTCAGTTATCTAACGTTCCGTCAAATCAATACAGGAGAATGGTTGGTCGGTCAAATCAACGTCTTAATGGCATTGAACGATATTGGACCTGGAGATGGTGCTCCTGTGTTAATACCTGGCAGCCATAAATGCTCCGAGATACACCCCCGTTTGAAGCATGACGGTAAGGGTATTGTCTACGACGGACATACTGGAAAACCTGCAGGCTCTGCATTCGCAACACAAGAGGTGCATTTGAAAGCGGGGGATGTCGTTATGTTCACAGATGCAATTACACACGGTTCAGCGGAACGTACAAATTCAGGGTATCGCAGGTCAATCGTATATCGCTATTCACCTAAATACGTCAGAGAACGTTTTGACTATCCACATTCAGATGCGTTGTTAGAAAGTTTGACTCCTGATCAACGTAGAATAATACAGCCAAATGCACCACGACGACCTCCACAGGTTGCATAACTGAAGTCTTGTTGTATATAATATGTTTTAAGGTATATAAAAACAAATTCTGAAGTGTAATGCAAATGAATACTATTCAAGAGATTACAACCATTTTACCAAGACTAAGTTCCGAGGAACTACAGTCAATTGAACAGGTAATCCATATGTTGTATTGGAACAGAAATGTAAACATCATATATGATGATGTTTATGGAATCTGCACAGACCAAGACCAGAATCTTGCCTCAGCAGAAGCATTTCGGTTTCTTGATATGGAAGATGAATTGAACAATTGTAAATAAATGTAAACATGAATATCTTTAAAAAAAACTTATGGGGTGGACGTTTTAGCACAAATCTGTCCACGGAAACAATCGCTTTCACACACTCTATAGAAGTTGACTCTCGACTCATCGGATACGACATCTGGGGCAGCCAAGTTCATGCAATTATGCTTGAACGACAGAAGATTATCTCAGAGACAGACCTCCGCGTTGTCTTACACTGGCTTTGTAAAGTGGAAGAAGATTATCAGAATGGTAACTTCACTCTCGATCCGAATAAAGAAGATGTGCACATGAATGTTGAGTCATACCTGATTGAAAATGCCGGAAGTGAATTCGGGGGAAAACTCCATACTGCACGCTCACGTAACGATCAGGTGCTCGTTGACGCACATTTATACATCAGAGATGAGATACGGAATATCCAGAGCGGTATATTGACACTATCCGAAGCATTCCTAAACATAGCAAGAGAACATGCCGATACTGTGATGCCTGGATACACACATACACAGCATGCCCAACCGATTAGCCTCGGTTTCTGGGCAACCGCTTATGTGAGTATGTTTCTCAGAGATCAGAAGAGATTACAGGCTGCTTATACGCTTGCGAATATGAACCCACTCGGCGCGTGCGCTCTTGCAGGTACAACCTTCCCAATTGACCGAGATCTTACCACTAAACTACTCGGTTTTGACAGCATACACGAACATGCACTTGATGTGATTAGCAGTCGCGATTTTATAGCTGAAACGCTTTTTGCATTATCTCTCCTGATGGCAAATCTTTCCCGACTGAGCGAAGAAATTATATATTGGACAACTTTCGAATTTGGGATAGCAGTATTGGATGACGCTTACAGTTCAGGAAGCTCTATTATGCCACAAAAGAAGAATGCTGATATTGCTGAACTTACAAGAGGACGGACAGGTCGGGTCTACGGAGCACTCTTTGATCTGTTGACAAACCTGAAAGGATTACCTTTGGGATACAACCGAGATATTCAGGAAGATAAACCCCCTCTATGGGAAGCTTTTGATATTGTAAATGACTGTCTCACTGTTTTACCCCAACTGCTACGCACTACAAAGTTCAATAAAGAACGTATGTTAGAATTAACAGATGCAAACTTTGCTACGGCTACAGAGTTGGCGAATTACCTTGTGAAAGAACATCAACGCAGCTTCCGTGACAGTCACGAAATCGTGGGCTGGCTTGTAGGTGAATTGATCAAACAAGGCAAGTCATTCTTAGACTGGGATTCAACACGCGCGCTCTTAAAACAGAAAGACATTCATATATCAATTCTGGAACTACAACAGATTTTAGACGCAGGATGTGCACTTCAAAACAACAAGAGCCTTGGTGGCACATCACCTACTGAAGTAAATCGGATGATTGTTAACTTAGAAGAACAAAGCAATGAAATTGCAACAACCATCAATGACTACCAGACACAGATTGACAACGCGCATAATGAAACGTTACGGATAATTAATAGAGTCTTAGATAATAGAGGTTTAGATGAACCAGTACCAACGTGAGTTTGATAAATCAGAACAAATAACTTACGTAGGTTGGGTTGAGGCACGAAACCCAACATCTTGACCCATTATAGAGCAATACATGTCGCCAGTTAATATTTTATTGGCGTGCCTCAACCCGACCTACAACGCATATTGCATTTAATTATCAAACTCACGTAGTACCAAAAATGAATGGAGCATAAAAAGTTGAAAAACAGACTAATAGTTGCATTGGATACAGAAGATGGGGAAGAAATTGATTGGATAACCGAAGACCTTACGAATAAAGTCTCGTGGGTTAAAATCGGATTCCAAGCACTAGCATCTTTAGGTACAGAAATATTCATATTGATGCATGAAAGAAAGTTCCAGTGCTTCCTTGACTTAAAATTCCATGACATACCGAATACGGTCGCTCGCGATGTCGCCACCATGACAGAACACGGAGCAAGCATGATTAACATGCACGCTTCTGGGGGTATAGAAATGATGCGGGCAGCAAGAAAAAGTGCTTATGCTGCAGCTAAAGATTCAAAAAGAAGAAGACCAAAACTTCTCGGCGTAACCATTCTCACCAGTATGGATGAGGAGAGGTTCCAATCTAACTTCGGTTCACATCGAAAGATCACTGACCAAGTCGTCTATCTTGCAGAACAAGCGAAAGATGCAGGTTTAGATGGCGTTGTCGCATCTCCTCTGGAAATAGAACCGATACGAAAAGCATGTGGAGATAAGTTTCTGATTGTCACACCAGGTATCCGTCCAAAATGGGCAGATGTCGGTGATCAACGACGTTTCACCACACCTTCCGAAGCAATAAGCATGGGGGCAGATTACATCGTAGTTGGAAGACCCATCATTGAAGCCGATGACCCGTTAGAAGCAGTTGAAAGTATAATTGATGAAATGAAAGGATAGGAGAATATGAATATCGTTTGTATCTGTTTAGATACTTTTCGGGCAGACATAATTGGAGAAGGTAAGAAGTTTAGCCATGTTAAAACACCCAATTTGGATGCGTTTGCATCAGATAGTGTAAGATTCACAAACGCTTTTGGTGAAGGACAACCTACACTCCAGATTCGTAGAGGTAACTTTACAGGGATTCGGAGTTTTCCCTGGAGGTATAACTTCGACCGTCGTGGACATTGGCATCATGCCCCAGGATGGCATAAAATTCCGCCTGAACAAGACACGATCGCCGAAGTGCTGTTAGAACGCGGTTACCTCACAGCATTAATCGCAGACACATACCACATGTTCAAACCAACCATGAACTTCTCACGTGGGTTTGCACATTTTGACTTTATTCGCGGACAAGAATCCGACAACTGGCACAGTGGCGACCCAAGATTAATTGAGGACACACTTCGCAAACATGTTCGTGAACCAATCAATTGGAAACGACATGTCGGTTTAGTCAACTATCTGTTGTCGCAACGACACCGTCAAACTGAGGATGACTATAGTTGTGCACGCGTGTTTCGCGCTGCAGCAGATTGGCTTCAGGATAACCATACTGTCGGTCCATTCTTCTTATGGGTAGATAGTTTTGATCCGCATGAACCGTGGGACCCACCAAAATCTTACGCTGACATCTACATGCCAGATTATTCTGGTAAAGACTTTATTATGGGCGGCAGTGCAAATGAAGGGGGTGGACCTTCGGAAGAAGAACTCGACCGGATTGAAGCACTATATTGTGGGGAAGTAACATTCGTTGATAAATGGGTCGGTGTCCTATTAGACAAAATCGAGCAGCTAAACATCCGAGATGACACAATAGTGTTGGTCATGTCAGACCACGGCACACAACTGAGAGACCACGGTAGTTTTGGGAAAGGCGCAAACAAACTTCATCCATTCAATACGCAGCTAAACCTAATGATCCGGCACCCCGATGGACCGCATGACAAAGATATCTCAGCGTTTGTGCAAAATCACGATATGATGCCTACATTGCTAAACTTACTCGGTATTCCTTGTAGTTGGACAGATGGCGAGGATATGTGGCAATTGGTAACACAGGAGAAAGCATTCCTCCGAGAAAGGATCATCAACGGGTGGGCAAGTTTTGCAACCGGCAATGCAGTTGGCCGTGTCAGTGTGCGCGATCACCATTGGAACTTCTGCACTTCAGTCGGATATAAAGACGAGAGGGGTGATCAACTCTTTGACGTTCAGAATGATCCAGAAGAGAAGCAGAACATCGTAAGAGAACACCCAGAGGTTGTAGTAGAACGGAGACGTGATGTTGAGGCGTTAATTGGTCAACCCTTACCCGGACATTTCATTGAAGTGTGTGATCCCGGTAATGCCCCCATGCGGCAATGGCTTCAAAAGAAACTCGCTGAGATGTAATAAAAGGCATAAACTCTGTTTAGGAGAAAAGCGATGAAATCGAAAAAAACAAATGTGTTTGTTCAAGTAGATGAGACACCCGAGAAAAAGGCATACTTATATGGGTCTAATCTACTCACAATTGGGTTGATCTTAGGACTGCTGAATGTCGTGTGGGTAGGTATGTTTCTTATCTGCGGCGGTGGATGGTTGACATGGCATTCTATTCATTTCCAAAAAGCTTTAGATTTGCCGAAGTGGATATATTATTTTTTCTTATTCTACCCATGCGTCCATAACGTTGAAAGACTTGTGATTTCGTATTAATATCCCACAAACATAATCTGCCATCCCAACTCCCGCTTGCAAGTAATGTTCCATCGGGTGAAAATGCCAAAGATTCTACCTCTTCTGAATGTCCACGGAGCGTAAATTGCTCTTTACCAGAACTCAAGTCCCAAACACGAATGGTGTGGTCGTGACTACCACTTGCAAGTAAGGTTTGGTCAGGAGAGAATGCCAACTCGCCAATACCATCTCTGTGCTTCGTCTTTATAAGCCGCGTCTGTCTACCTGTTGCCATATCCCAGATACGTATTCTGTTCTTATTACTTGCACTGGCAAGTATTGTCTGGTCTGGAGAGATTGTAATAGACCAAGGATTATTCTTATGACCTTTAAATTCCTTGGCAAAAAGCTCACGGTTTGTTGCGACTTCTGCAGTCCTTAGTAATACCATTTCAATTAATTTTTCTCTCATTACCGACTGTTTAGAAATGAAGTGGTGAACGGCACAATCTAACAGAATGTGCTACAGTAAAGAGACATTTTCATTCAGAAATGGTATAAGATGCCAATGCTAACACTTGTCAGGGTACTATTATCGTGTGAAAACATTAATTCTCTAATCAAACCGCCATGGGTCATTGATGAAGGTACTGCTTTACCGGTTTCTGTATTCCAAACGTGAATGACAAGTCTGCTACTACCGGCAGCATATTTCCCATTACCGGAAAATGCCATCTGTTGAACAAAAGGAGGATGTCCTGTCATAATTCCAATTTGTTTTCCTGTATGTGTATCCCACAGGCGAATAGTTGCATCCCAACTACCACTTGCCAAAAGGCTTCCGTCTGGTGAAAAGGCGATAGCACGGATTGAATCAGTATGTCCCTTGAATGTGTGCAATCTCCGTTTAGTTTGGCTGTCCAATAACTCAAGGCCGCCTCCAAAGTTTCCATTTGCAGTTTTTGTCCTATCAGGACTATATGCTATGACATTTGTTGATGTTGGTCTGGAATATGAATGTGACCTAAGTAAGTTAATCTCTTTACGAGTATGAATATCATAAGTCCATTTACCGATGCTTGTTCCAACAAACAACTGATTACCGTCAGGTGAGAACTTTATATCGTATATTTCTCCCTTTCCAAGACGAGTAATTGCACCTTCAGGTAAACCCCACTGTGTGTATTCCTGAGAAAGACCATCTGATACACCAATACTTAATATTAACCATAATGTGATGTGAATGAGTATTATATTTTTCATGTTCAATTTCCTCTTGATTGTATTAGAATTTTTGTCTTGTGTGATTTCACGAAGTCTTCATGCTAACGCATAGCAGATATTTTCTCCCAATCCCACAGCAGAATGGTACCGTCTTCGCCACCCGTTGCAAGAGTTTTTCCATCATTGGAAAAATCCAAAGCATTAATCTTAACCGTATGTCCGGTATGTGTAGATAAGAGTTCTCCTGTTTTCACATCCCACAGTTGAAATGTACCACCATAATTCTCGCTATAAATCCGCGTAGTATGAGTTCTAGGACCAGTTTTCAACTCACCGTAATCAAATTTGAGTATTGCAAGTCCACATGCACTAATTAAAATGCTACTATCAGGTGAGAATAGAAAGCCAATACTATCTGTGCTACGGTCAGGAGTACATAAGGCAGTCTCATGTCCAGTGTTTGTATCCCACAAGAAGATCTTTTCTCGATTACCACTGGCAATGCTCTTGCCATTAGGGGAGAATCTAAGACCCGTTATTACCATTGTAGTGTCTGAAACACTCGGTAAATCGTTCAAAGTGAGAATATAGTCGTCAGCGATGACATCCCAAAGATCAATCAATCTACGATCCTTAACAAATGCTATAGTATGACCATCGGCTGAAAGTCTTCGCATCCAAACTTGCTTTGCAGTTAGAGACAGAGTCTTCCACGGTTTACTTGTATGTTTCAAGTCTGCAATTCTCCATACATGTATTTGACCATCTCTGTCATCATTTGTGATGAATCTTCCATCAGCTGAAAATGTGAAGTAGGCATCAAGTTCTCCCTTTTCAAATCCTTTTATTGAAAACTGTCTTTCTTTTGATCTGATATTCAAGAATTCGATTTCGCCATTCTCTTCTACTACAATAGCTGTTCTACAATCCGGTGAGATATGTTTGTTTTTTCTATACTCTACTGTTTCTGAAGATAGAATGTTATTCGTGGTGAGATCCCAGTCATGTATTTTTGTGTCCCAGCCAATCCAATGTCCAGAACGTGAATTGATACTAATTAGTGTATCACCAGTATCAGCAAAAGCCAATTGTGTAGTGCAGCCAGTATGTCCTGAAGTATCAAAAAGCCTAATCCCTGTATTTACATCCCATGCGACAATGGTACCATCATTGCTTGCTGTGACAAGTGTGTTTTCATCCGGGGAAAACTCAGACGCAATAATTGTATGCTTCTGTCCTTTCAATGTTGTATTCAGTGTAGCCTGTTCTCCGTTAGATGATATATTCCACAGACTGATGTTTTCATTACACGATGCAAGTATTCTACTATTAGGTGCATACGCTAATGTAAGTCCTACCTTACTCACTTTAACTGTGTGCTGTATTGAGCCTGCTGCAATATTCCATAACTGAATCTGATTATCAACATCAGCTGTTACTATGGTGTTCCCATCGGGTAATAGGATCATTGCTGTGATGTATGGGTCATCACCTGGTATGTTCAATATAAGGTTCTTTGTGATAGTATTCCATGCTTGTATTCTAACATTCTCTGCTGTTCCGACAGAATCAGAATGAAATGGTATTTTCGTTGCAGCGATTATCTCACCATTAGTTGAGAATTCTAAAGTGTTCACCCCCTGTCTTGTATCGTCAATGACTAATGGTTCAGTTTTTGGATTCTTTAGATCATAAACTCTAAATTTATAATCAAGACTATTCGTCACAAGTTTTGTACTGTCATTTGATAGAGTCACTTTTTTAACGGTATCATTACCATCTGTCAGTCTGGATAGTTTTTCGCCTGTAGTTACATTCCATAAATGCGTTTCACCGTTGACAGCTGCACTAATCAATGATTTCCCATCGGGAGTAAACACTGAAGATTCTACTTCCAATTCATCACTTTTGAGCAGCGCAAGTTCTTTTCCATTTTCAGCATTATAAATCCAGACACCGATGGTAGTACTCACAGCGAATTTACTACCATCAGGTGAAAATGTAATCTCGTTGATATTACCTTTACCAAGCCGTGCTATCGCCCCTTCAGGGAGGTTCCATTTAGTATAGTCTTGAGCAATACAGATTGATATCGACTGGAATCCAATTACCAATATCATTATGCTGAAGAACAATATTCTTTTCATTTTTTAGTCCTCATTTTTGGCTTTGTTTCTATTTCTTCCCTACCAATCCACAACCTACCATAGTTTATCATAATCAGTACTTGGTCTCAAGTTGTTTCGAATTTGCGGGAGTGTAGATTTCTGGTGCTTTGATAAAAAATATTTGATAATGATTCATGTTTTTAGTATAATACAAGGACATGTAAACAGAATCCAATTTTTTTAATCTATGAAGGATACAAATATGCAAAGAAGAAAATCCAGAACAAAATACTGTATTGGTGAACTTATTGAACGTGAAGATTTCTCTGAAGATTTAGCAGCTTTCAAATTCAAGACAGACCAGCAGCTCCCCTTTATACCAGGACAATATGCAACAATCGGTTTTGAAGTTGATGAGAAAATAGTACAACGTCCCTATTCAATTGTCTCCTCACCGCACGAACCCTTTATGGAGGTATTCGTTGAATTAGTGCCTGAAGGCGCAACGACACCCCTGTTCTGGGAATTAAAACTCGGTGATAAAGTCTTCATCAGAGACCGTCTCGTAGGAAAATTTGTGATGGATACGGAAAGCGGGATGACCAGACATGTCATGGCTGGTACAGTCACAGGTGCAGCACCCTATATTAGCATCGCACGCACACAGAAAATTGAGCAGGAACAGGGAAAAGCGAGTCCACATAAGATACTCTGTATTGTCGGCGCAAGTCGTTCTTGGGAACTCGGATACTATATGGATGAACTGAATGAACTTGCAACACAAGAGGAGTGGTTCGACTTTGTTCCAACGGTAAGTCGTCCGTGGGAAGATACAGAATGGCAAGGAGAATCAGGACGAGCAGAAGATGTCATACGAAAATACGGAGATGAAATTGGATATGACCATACAAACGCTGTTGTCTATGCATGCGGACATCCACAGATGATTGAAAATGCGAAGGCAATCTGGGCACGAGCACGGTTCCCAGAAGAACATATCAAAGAAGAAAAATTCTTTGTTATTAAGGAGTAGTTACTATTTAAATACTATATACGTCAGTTTAAGAGGAATTCTACACATAAGTAGTGATAAACTCTAACTTTAAGAAACAGCGAAAGGAGATATTGACATGTCAA
>CAZURU010000177.1:4471-10143 GCA_964623585.1 uncultured bacterium | reverse complement strand
TGCAGATTTATGACCTCAAGGAAGCCCTTGAAGAAAGCGATTTATTGATCTCTGTTGACGTCATAGACTGGGAGAGCATCCCTAATGACTTCAAGGAGAGCATCAGGGGGAAGTATGTGCTGTTGCAGGATAAACCGAGGCTTCCAGTGGGTTGGCGGGAGGTGAAGTTGGGGGAAGTGGCAGAAGTAATTGGAGGAGGAACTCCAAATACTTCTGTTGACGAATATTGGAATGGCGATATTCCTTGGCTAACTCCTAGGGACTTATCAACTCTTTCTGGGTGCTATGTTTCAAAAGGTGAAAGAGGTATATCTGAGTTAGGATTGTCGAAATCGAGCGCAAAATTATTACCCAAAGGAACTGTTCTACTAAGTACAAGAGCCCCGGTCGGGTATTTGGCAATCGCAAAATGTGAGGTTTCTACCAATCAGGGTTTCAGGAGTTTAATTCCCAATGAAAAAACGGATAGCTCATTCTTATTTTATTTACTGAAGCAGAATGTTCCATATCTGCAATCTCAATCTGAGGGTACGACTTTTGGAGAACTGGCTGGCTCAACTTTAAAGTCGCTATCATTTTTGTTCCCTGCGCTCCCCGAACAAAAAGCCATCGCCGAAGTATTATCCAGTCTTGACGATAAAATAGACCTGCTTCACCGCCAGAACAAAACACTTGAAGATATGGCGCAGACGTTATTCAGGAAGTGGTTTGTAAATGAGAAAGATGATAGTTGGAAGCATGGAAAGTTAGAGGACGTTTTTACCGTTAAAGGCGGAACAACGCCGAGTACAAAGGAAAAGAGTTATTGGAATGGCGAAATAAACTGGACAACGCCCAGAGACTTATCTAACCATAATTCAATTTTCCTGCTCGATACCGAAAAAAGAATTACGCAACAAGGATTGGCCAAAATCAGTTCAGGTTTATTACCGGCCGGCGCAGTGCTTCTGTCATCAAGAGCGCCGGTCGGATATTTAGCCATTACAGATATTAACCTGGCTGTAAACCAGGGCTACATTGCTATCGTGTGCGACAAAATTCTCTCTAATTATTTTGTGTATCTCTGGTGCAATCAAAATATTGAGATAATCAAAAACGCCAGCGGAGGAACTGTCTTTCAGGAAATACCAAAAGCTGTATTCAGACAGATAGATATTGCCATACCACCGGAAAAAACACTTTCCTTTTTCGACCGGCTAATCGAACCAATTTTCCAGAAGGTTAAATATAACCAGTATCAAATCCGCAAACTTGAAAACCTGCGGGATACTTTGCTGCCAAAATTGATGAACGGGTCCGTGAGCTTGAAAGCAGGTTAGTGTCGGATGGATTACACTCATTGAAGCCAACTGAGTCGGTTATGAAATTCTGTTAACTGCAATGAGTCGATACCCGATAACATCAAATCTGGATTGGTTGACAACGCTGAAAGAAGTCGTCAACAAAAAACCACTCGTGCTTTTCCGTTTTCATGAAGACGAGTGGGAAAGGCTTCGTTGTTCAAAGCGCGGCACCAACGAGTTTACGTTTACCCGTGAACATGAATATGTCAATAAACTCCGTGTGCCTACGGCATGTATCCTTACTGGCAGCGGAGGAGATGGACGAGCTACAGACCTCCATTTCGCCTTACTGAAATCCCGTAGTAGTGTCTCTACGCTCCAAAGCCGCTTGAAAATCACAACTGCGCAGTCTATTGCACCTTTTTCAGAAAAGAGACTTTTAGAACTTATTACTAATAACTCGCTCAGAAGTATTCTACGGCCTCGCTTGGAATCCGAAGATCCGGTCGTCATGCTATCACCAACTGTAAGCATGCACCTTATTGAGAAGCTTGCAGAACAACAATCAAGTCGTCAGGCACTGCGCGCTGTAGTCGCTGTTCTTGAAACTCCGAAAACTTACTCTTCCAACATTGGATTGCAGCAGGATGCGATTACTCTGTCTCTTAAAACTTTCGGCCTGTCCGATGATGCAGCCCCTGATGTTCTGGAGTTGCCAGATGACCGCGACACGGCGCTTGCCGGATTCCATATCATTGAAGATAATGTGATTGAGCATGATGCCAAGATTCTTCCGGGATTCGCGCTTTCCCACGCTGAGCTGACCGGACGCGCGCTCTTCCACAACAAGAATGGCACTGAAGTCCTTGAAGTCATTACAGCCAATAAACGTCCGCTTGAAGAAGCATTAGGCGTCGATTTGATCTACCTGAATTCCATTAAACAAAACATAGTCATGGTGCAGTATAAGATGCTCGATCGGTCACGCAGGTCGGACAAGACAGACTGGTTGTATCATCCGGACGGCCAGTTGGAAAAAGAGATAAATCGAATGAATAGTCTAAGCCGTTTCTTTCAGACGCCCGGCCCTTTGGAATACAGACTCAATCAGCAGGTCTGCTATCTCAGGTTTGTCAGACGTGATGCAGCATTAGGCAAGAGCGCAGTAACGATGCCAATCGATCACTACGAAACCCTTCGCAACGACCCCGCATGTAAAGGCCCCAAGGGGGCGTTCCGTATCAGTTACAGCACGTTAAATGGACGATACCTTCACCAGGAGGGATTCCTTGACCTTATACGTTCCGGTTATATCGGGGCTTATGCAGAAACGACACATGATCTGACAAGCCTTATCAATGAAATTCTGAAAGGTGGCCGCGCAGTGGTCGGGGCCATGTGGCGATTTACCGCCGGTTAAATTGAAGAATTATCATTGTAGTTCATTGGTAGTCACATGCAGACACTAAATATTATAGCTATGGAATTAACTTGAACATCATGCAATCAGTACACCAAACAATAGCCTTCCTCAATGAGAATCAAGGGGTTCTAACGGCTGCTATCTTCCTTCTGACAATTCTCTTGGGGTGGTTTAGCGGTATATTCAAGGCGCTAAGACGGAAGCCAGAGCTAAAGATCGAAACACTCGCAGGTCCAACTTTTGTTTGTGTGTTCGGTACGGGTAGGAGACATGAGAATTATGACTTACATAGAACCGGCATTGCGTTATATTTGAGAATCTCCAATGCGGGTGTGGTGTCAACGGACATTACAGAAATCAAGGTGGGATATCACTGGAATATATCCATCTGTAGCTTGCTAAATTGCATACGTTACAGATTGGGGTGGTTTTATCTTGGCGAACAAACGGTATGTCTGGCTGATTTCCAGACCCCGATAGGGGAAAATGTAAAAATATATCCGTTCCTCACTCAAAAGAGTTTTATTTCGGGTGATACACCTGAAACATACCTTGAGCCAGGCCGGTCAATAAATGGTGTTGTCTATTTCGAACAAACAGAAAGTTGGGGTGGATGCTTTCCAGTGTCTAGAAATCTTAAAACGAAAATGAAAATAGTAATATCAGATGCATTCGGAAGACGCTATCAGCATATTACCAAAATAGATAGAGTAAGTTTAAAAGACGCACGTAAATATAATCCGAAATTCGGAACTACATTATCTGAATTGCACGGGAGTAGCGAACCTATTGAACTTCCAATGGATAAGCATGGAAATTTATTACCCCCTAATTTCGAGTAAAGTCAATTATGAACACAAATAATAAAGAAGCAATAATTCTGAAATCTCGGGATGACAGAGAACCCGTATATCTGATGTCCTCGGCTGAAGGAAAATTCAAATTTACCGATGACAAACATATCACGTGGACAAAGAAAAAAGAAATTGACGAATTAGATATTCGTTCCCGTGTTGAACCTTGGCTTACCGCCCTTTTTCAATCAGAACATTTGTCTTTGCTTATTGGTGCAGGTCTGACCTATGCAGTGCGAGATTTATCCGTCAAGGAAAATAACGAAACAATTTCATTTCCCATCCCCGAATTCAGTGACTATCAAGCAGAGATAAAAAAATCTGCTGGAGTTTCTGAAGAAAATGACGGCGCTAATACAGCACAAATTGAAAGACAGCTTAATGTGGCAAACGAACTGCTTCTTGGTCTGACACATTTATACGGTGATGGAAATGATGAAATTAAAGGGAAAATAGAAAATCTGCAAAACGAAATTTCCGAATATATAAAAAAGTTCTCAGAAGCGATTCTAAGATTAGAAAACGACATTGTTTCATCAGATGATTTTCATACTGCATTTGAATACTTGGTAAGTTTTTTGACAAGTTTTGCCAGTCGTTCCGGAACGCGTGATCGATTACAAATATTCACTACCAATTATGACCGTCTGCTTGAAGCAGGGGCTGAAGTTGCAGGAGTGCACCTATTAGATCGTTTTGTTGGTAATCTTAGTCCCATTTTTCGATCTTCTCGGCTTAACCTCGATATGCACTACAACCCTCCCGGCATACGCGGAGAACCGCGATATCTTGAAGGTGTTGCACGTTTTACAAAATTACACGGATCTGTTGATTGGGTTTATGCAAATCAGGACATCAGGCGTGTTGGTCTGCCTTTTGGTGCACAAAGCATTGATCCATTTCTGAATACCCTTGGCATCCAAGAGAATATATTTCACAACCTGATGATTTATCCAAATGCTGCAAAGGATAAAGAAACAACTGCTTATCCCTACGTGGAGTTATTTCGCGATTTTGCAGCGTCAATTTGTAGACCCAATAATTCCCTGGTTTCCTATGGGTATAGTTTTGGAGATGACCATATAAATCGTGTAATTGGAGATATGCTGACTATTCCGTCTACTCATTTGGTTATTATTTCATATGATGATCCTGAAGGCCGTATTATGGAAGTCTATGAAAAATTTGGACGGCCAGCGCAAATAACACTACTTATCGGAAAACCTTTCGGTGAATTGAAGTCATTAGTTACATATTTTCTGCCGAAACCAGCAATAGACCGCATTACTTCTCGCATGACAGAGTTACTAAAAGCTCGTTTGGATATAGAAAAGGGAAGAAACGGAACTGAAGATGACCAAGAATGAACGCCTATAGTCCTATCGAATATACAGAATCTTTAAGTATCGGCACGGTCGATTTTGTGTCGCCCGATGAGATCAGAGTTGCTCTGAACATTGATGCTCCCGAGTCATTAGCACTTAATACAGGCATCCCACGGCCTTTCCCAAGGATTAACAGCTATTTGCTCATATCCAGCGACGAAGGCTACTTGATTGGGCAAATTGAATGGCTAGCTATCGAACGGTCTTCCTATCCAAAACGAAAGGGGTTGCAGGATTTTGGTTTAGTCGATTTGCCGTATCCCCTAAGGAAGATGAGTTTGAATCCTGTCGGAATATTAATAAAAGATATAACTTCTGAAGACCGAGAGATATTCAAATTCAGTCGAGGGGCATACTCATTCCCGTCTGTGGGCGACCAAGTACTCCTGCCAACAAAACAACAACTATATGCAATCATAGAATCCGGTGAAAATAAACAGGTTAAAATCGGCACCAGTTCTTTAGCTGACAATGCTGACGTTTTCGTTAGTCCAGACCGTTTGTTTGGCCGACATCTCGCGGTACTTGGAAACACTGGTAGTGGAAAATCTTGCTCTGTCGCAGGGCTTATTCGTTGGTCGTTGGAAGCTGCAAAAAACGTGACAGAAAAGCCTAACGCTCGTTTTATTGTACTCGACCCGAATGGAGAATATTCGCGGGCATTTCGAACAGATGCAAATCAATCATCTGAAATCCAGGCACAAGTATATAAATTAGATCCGAAACA
>CAZURU010000177.1:0-4437 GCA_964623585.1 uncultured bacterium | reverse complement strand
GTGAGCAAAAACTTCAAATACCGATTTGGTTTTGGAATACCGTTGAGTGGAGCGCATTTACTCAGGCGACAGAGAAGACTCAAAGACCTACTCTGATACATGCCCTTAGGTCTATAAGAGATGGACGCGTATTGGCATCTGAAAATAAAAGTCATGATATGCGTCGTTTTCTTAGGACAATGGTTTCTACCATTCGATCTGAAAAAAATTCTGGCTCTCCGTGGGGGAATTTTCCTAAACCGAAATCTTTTTTTGAAAAATTGGAAAAATGGCAGGACGGAGGATTAAATATAGATGACTCATTCTCCGATGATGAAAAAACGTCTATGGATACGTTAAAGGACCACATTGAAAACCTACTACTCCTAAGAAGACAGCAGTACGCTCATCATGACTTTACAAAAGAAGAGATTGATGACCTTTTAGAAATAGCCAATCAGACATATTTTAGTTTTGGTGGCAGTACTAAAGATCTATTGCCAATAGACGCTGATGTTCCGAGGAAATTTAGTGGCGAATCGTTTTTGCAAAGCGTTGAAGCAAGTGCAGAAATATTAAATGTTTCTGAATATGTTGAAACCCTACTTATGCGCATACGAACAATATTGAACGATTCGCAGATTAAAGCGATAGTTGGTACAGATGATACCGATCTGACACTGGCACAGTGGCTAGACAACTATCTTGGGAGTGCTGGTGGCCATGATGAGAATATCACGATTATTGATTTGTCATTAGTTCCTTCAGAAGTTATCCATATCATTACTGCTGTCGTTGCCAGGATGATATTCGAGGCTTTGCAAAGATATCGGCAATTAAATGAGCAGATACTGCCCACAGTTATGGTAATGGAAGAAGCCCACACATTTGTAAAACGTTATCAGGAAGATGCTGAAAATCAAAACGCAGCGGCCGTTTGCTGCCAGGTGTTTGAAAAAATTGCACGAGAAGGACGAAAGTTCGGCTTGGGTTTAGTAGTTTCATCCCAGCGCCCGTCAGAATTATCTCCAACCGTTCTTTCCCAGTGCAATACGTTTTTGCTCCACCGAATAAGCAATGATCGTGATCAAGATTTGGTAAAACGATTTGTTCCGGATAATCTCAAAGGTTTACTCAGGGAATTGCCATCTCTTCCCTCACAACAAGCAATTCTTATGGGCTGGGCATCTGAATTACCGTTGTTGGTAAAGATGAATGATTTACCTAAGGTGCAACAGCCACAATCTGACGACCCTGATTTCTGGGATGTATGGACGAGAAAAAAGAATCGAGATACAAATTGGCAGGAAATTGCTGATGATTGGCAAGGGGAAGAATCATCAGATATGAACGTGCAGAAAAACATCAATGATTCGCAAGAGAAAGAGGAGTCTACTTAGAAAATTCAGGGAATTGAAATGGCTTGGTCTTCCTCAGTACCAATGATGTATTCTGTTAATTACGACAACGAATACGACCAGAATGAATGCGTTTCTGGCTTACTTGGAATCACTGCCCATGAATGAATTAAAACTAAGAGTTGAATTAAACAAAGGTCGAGTTGGCATCCCGCTTGACAAACTTGGTCGCGTTGTGAGGGAAACCTTACAATTCTTGATAGCAGTCGACCAGGACATCGGGATAGGCGATGACCCGAAGAGTTGGCTCGCGCTTAATTTTGGGAATAGCTCTGTTAATTTTGATTGCTTGCGGGTCGGAGAACTTGAGCCAGCAGTCATTGATCGTGGCAACCGTGTTATTCACAGCATCATGGCAAATGATTACTCCGATCCTGAAATCGATTTGTTGGTTCGCCCCGCGACTCGCCTGCAATATGCCCAGATTGCCAGTCCTATTGATGCGGATGAGAAAGTTTTATTTGGCCTGTACGAAAGTCAGGATGAGGAACCTGCGGATTGGTTCGAATTGACTAAAGAATCTGCCATCAGAGTTATTGAAGATACGCCACAAGTTGTAGCTTATTACGGGGAGATTCAAGGCATTGTTCATGCATTTTACAAGGAAAGCGCCTCCCCGAAGCTGGTTATAAGAGAACTGTCAACCAGAACGCTGGTTGATTGCTTCTTTACGCCGGATATGTATAAGGCGGCGGTCGAAACACTACTTGAGCCGAATGCAGTAATTTTTGTTGAAGGCGAAGTATCAGAAGATCGAGCAAAAGGACAAGTTGCATCAATTCAGGTAGCAGATTTCAGACCGGCACCGGATTTTGACGAAGGCTGGATTGATAGTTTCGTAGGCAGCTATCCGGAATATACCGGAAACTTGACAACAGAGGAATTCATCAGGGAGGTGCGTCAAGATGGCTGACTTGCCTAGGATTTATATTGAAGCATGTCCGTTTATCGAAATGGCTAAGCACAAAGCTGAGATGTCGCTTGAAGACAAGGCAGAGCGTAATGTCTGGTTTACCAGACAATTAATAAAGGCAGGCAAGGATGACAAGATTGAGCTTCTGACTTCGTCGTTATCGATTGCTGAGTGTACTCATCTTCGTAACGTTCCTAATCCTCCTGATGACATCAAGCGCTTCTATGATGGTTTGCTGGCTTCTGGTAAAAGTGGGATTAAACTGGTTCAACCTACTTTTACTATAATGGAAAAGGCTCGTGCACTTCGCTGGATTGATGGGATATATCTCAACGGAGCGGCTGATGCTATCCATGTTGCATCAGCACTTATTATGAATTGTGCCGAGTTCCTCACTACAGACGGAAAAATTCTCAACAAAAGCGATAAACTTCAAGAACTGAATCTGAGAGTTTGCCAACCAGAAGATACAGAGCTACTACCGCCCGGATATCGGCAAGGTGACATGCTTCTATGATGGATAATCATTAGTAGTCTACAACGGCGGCAACATCTTGAATTTTGGTAAAACCTCGTATGCCCTGCCGCTGAGGTTACTTCTGGACACGACATAAATGGCCTCTCTCTACGAATCCGACGTCGAACAACTGGCCATAGAAGTATTGGAAAATCAGGGCTATTTGTATCTCTCCCCCGAAGAACAGGAAGCTGAAAGACAAAACCTTTCCGACGTAATCCTGCGTGCTCGCCTTAAATCAGTTATTGACAAACTTAATCCGGCCATTCCGGATGATGTAAGAGAACAAGTTCTGAGCAAGGTACTCGTTCTGTCGGGACCAAACCCGATTCAAAGCAATGAAATTTTCTACCAGATGCTGATTGAAGGTGTAGCGGAAAATTATCAGAAGGACGGAGAAACAGTCGGCGCCAAAGTGCGCCTGATTGATTTTGACAACCCGCTCAATAATGACCTCGTGGTTTGCAACCAGTTCACGGTTACGGAAAACAATCCTCCTTCTGGATATGGGGCAGCCATTACCAAACGCCCTGATATTGTCCTTTTTATAAACGGTTTACCCCTGGTCGTGATTGAATTAAAAAATCCGGCTGCTGTAAAGGCAACAGTGCAACAGGCGTTTAATCAGCTACAGACCTATAAGGAAGTAATTCCCAGCCTGTTTTGCTATAACGGTGCGCTTGTGGCATCGGATGGGCTGGATGCGAAAGCCGGTTCCCTGACTTCCGGGTGGAGCCGTTTTATGGCATGGAAGACCGTGGATGGCAGGAAGGTGGATCCTGCGAAAACGCCGCAACTGGTGACACTTATCAGGGGAATGCTCCGGCCGGATGTCCTGCTTGAGCTTGTCCGCCACTTTACCGTCTTTGAACAGGTTAAAAAAGAAGACGTATCTACCGGTGTGACAACTATCGAAACCGTCAAGAAGATAGCGGCATATCACCAGTATCACGCGGTGAAGGAGGCCGTTAAATCCACCTTGAGAGCAGCTTATGGAGACAAGGTCGGGGAAGACCCCGAAGCCTACAGCCTGCCCGGGGTCAAAAGCCAACCCAGGGGAGATCGGAAAGCAGGGGTGGTCTGGCATACGCAGGGTAGCGGCAAGTCCCTGTCCATGGTGTTCTATGCCGGCCTGTTGGTTGTAAACCGGGAGATGAAAAACCCGACCATAGTTGTCATTACTGATCGCAACGACCTTGACGACCAGTTGTTCGACTCGTTTGCCGTTGGCAAAGATCTTCTCAGGCAGGCGCCAAAACAGGCAGAGAGCCGGGCTGATTTGAAACGGCGTTTGAAAACGGCAGGCGGGGGTATCATTTTTTCCACTATTCAGAAATTTCTGCCTGAAGACGGCAGTGAAGACTTCGAGCTTCTTTCAAACCGCAAAAATATCATTGTTATCGCGGACGAGGCACATCGAAGCCAGTACGGTTTTGGCGCTAAGACCTATTTCGTAAAGGATGGCGTGAGAACGAATTATGGTTTTGCCAAGTACTTAAGGGACGCGCTTCCCGAAGCAACCTTTATCGGCTTTACCGGCACGCCGATTGAAAAAGAAGACGCCTCAACCCCGGCGGTCTTCGGCAATTACATAGACGTTTACGATATAG
>CAZURU010000176.1:0-10150 GCA_964623585.1 uncultured bacterium | reverse complement strand
ATCCGCAAATGCGGATATTCATCAGCAGCGATCTTCAGCAACCTGCTCGGATCATACAGGCGCTGCACCTCGTCAAGAATCAATACCCGGTCAGGCGCCTGGCTATCAAGAAACAATTCCGGCTCTTCCAGGCTTCTGTGTACGGAGGGCAGGTCACAATTCAGGTAGACTACATCGGGCAGCATTCTCGCAAGTGTTGTCTTGCCCACCCGTCGTACACCGGACAACCACACAATAGAACGGCGAGACCATCCATCCTGAAGCTGCTTTAACCATAAATTTCGCTTAATCATATTCGTATTTTACATTTGTCCGTCTAAATGTAAAGTATATTTTAAGAATTAACCAGCAGCAGAGCCTGTCCGGACTGGCACCGTGATCCATTTGCAGGACAACTGCATGTATTTCTGATTACTTACTTAAGAAGCTGTAACTAACGCTTATCCTGCTAACCCAGAGGTTGTACAGTCAGTTTGAACCCCAATGCTTTTGCCACTTTTGCCACGGTCGCAAAAGTCGGGTTTCCATCAGCTGACAATGCTTTATAAAGGCCCTCCCGGGTCAGACCCGTATCTCTGGACAACTGGCTCATATTGCGTGCTCGGGCTACGACACCCAATGCGTGTACGATAAACGCAGGGTCATCCCCTGCTTCTTCAAGACAGGCTTCGAGGTAGAGTCGAATATCTTCTTCGGTTTTGAGGTGTTCCGCCGAATCCCAGCGGGTTGTAGCAAGGGCCATGACTCAGTGCTCCAGCTTGCGAGCTAACATTTTCGCTTTTTCGACGTCTGCATGTTGTGTTTTCTTGTCACCGCCACAAAGGAGTATGACAACGACGGGGCCGCGTCGGACAAAATAGACTCTATAACCTGGACCATAATGGATACGTAGTTCACTGACACCGCCACCAACCGGCCTTACATCGCTAAAGTTGCCCATCTCCATCCTGTCGAGCCTGGCAATAATGCGGGCTTTGGCTCTGCTGTCCCTTAAATTGTCAAGCCAGTCGACAAAAATTTCCGTTTTACGAATCTCCATTATGTGTGAACTATAGTTCACATTTTATGGTTTGTCAATGCCTTGAGTAACTACATATTTCCAAATCCAAGATATCTCATTAGTGATCACTTCATTCAATCCTAAATAGATTCGAATGTGAACTCTTGCAATCTATAAAAAAGGCCATAAAATGATATTGTAAACATACGATGCTATGCATCCTAAACTACTAGGAGCTACGAAATGAGTGATATTACAACTAAAATCCGAATGAAAATCGGCCAGTTAGAGCTAGACTACGAGGGACGCGAATCCTTTCTTATAAATGATCTATCTAATCTTCTGGATAAAATAGCGGACCTTTCCAAAAAACATACTGCCACACAACTTATTGATACTTCTTCAGAATCCGAGAGTGTTTTGGTTTCTACAAACGGAACTAAGAAAATCGAACTTTCAACGGCGACGATTGCATCACGTATGGACGCAAAATCTGGGCCAGAGTTGGCTATTGCTGCTTGCGCTCATCTTACCTTTGCAAAGAGCAAAGGAACATTCTCTCTTGCCGAAATTCGTACAGAGATGAAAAATGCTAGTAGCTACTACAAGGCGAGCATGGCATCTAATCTATCCAAGGCTCTAAAGAACCTCGTAAAAAAACAACGTCTTAATGAAACTGCATCCGATTCTTATGCGCTAACAGCAGCAGAAAAAGATGCAATGGAGAAGTTGCTTGCTTAGCAGTTCTGATCTCAAGACTTGGCTCCATCGCGACTTTGAACGGAGAGACAAACTGCTTCTTATCCTTGCATCCTTTGAGACGCCATGCCAAATAAAAGATATGACAGAGCGCGCCAAGGAAGCAGGGTTTCGGATACCTAAGAGTTGGAATCCATCCAGCTCTCTGGGTAGAAGTAAAGGACTCGCAATTAGAATACAAAAAGGGTGGGAAATAACCGCTTCAGGTAAACAACATCTCAGAAATCTAGGCGTCACCAAGATCAGCCCATCTGCAGTTCAAGTAGCGGTTGATCTCCGAGAACAACTTCTGAATATAAAAGACATTGCAACACAAACTTTTGTTGAGGAAGCAATAAAGTGCTACGAGGCAGAACTCTACCGATCAGCTATAGTCATGTCATGGATCGGTGCTGTTGCGGTGCTATATAACCATATTCATGCCAATCATCTTAAAGCGTTCAATATAGAAGCAAAGCGCATAGATTCAAAATGGAAAGATGCAATAACTACAGACGATTTGGCTAGAATAAGGGAAAGCGACTTTTTAGACCGAATTACAACTCTCTCCATCATCGGTAAAAATGTAAAGAAAGAGTTAAAAAATTGTCTTGATCTTCGAAATAGTTGCGGCCACCCGAATTCGTTGCAAATTAGTGCGAATACGGCAGCGCGTCATATTGAGGTGCTGCTCCTCAACGTATTCAAGAACTTCCAATAGCCATTTGTTCCGTATTCGTCCGCCGATTCTCCACTATCCTGCCCTTTGCCGAAGCCCGCCTAAGACTTCGCGGAAGCTTTCAAGGCCTGCCTCGATGTTTTCGATGATTTCCTCTGCAAGCTCATCAGGGTCAGGGAGATTTTCAAGGTCTGTCAGACTTTTATCTTTTAGCCAGAATATGTCCAGGCTTGTTTTGTCTCGAGAAATTAGTTCTTCATAATCGAATTTGCGCCACCGACCATCTGGATTTTTCTCAGCATTCCAGGTGGCTTTCCGTTCATATCGATTGATGGGGTTGTAACATGCGATAAATTCAGCCAGGTCTTCATATCGCATCGTCTTCTTCTTGAGAGTGTGATGCACGTTGGTCCGATAATCGTAGTACCAGATTTCCCTGGTCCAGGGATTTGGACTCGCTTCCCGGTTATCAAAAAATATGACGTTGGCCTTCACGCCAGGCTTATAAAAGATGCCGGTAGGCAAGCGCAGGATCGTATGAAGGTCGGTATTCTCCAAAAGTTTGCGCCGGACGGTCTCCCCTGCTCCTCCCTCGAATAAAACATTGTCCGGGACAACGACGGCAGCCTTTCCAGTCGTCTTGAGCATGGTGCGGATATGCTGCACAAAATTCAATTGTTTGTTTGAGGTCGTGGCCCAAAAGTCCTGTCGGTTGTAGGTCAGGTCATCAGTTTCTTGCTCACCCTCTTCATTGGTAAAACTCATACTGCTCTTCCTGCCGAACGGCGGATTGGCAAGTACATAGTCGTAGGTCACCGTACTCGGCGCAACGAGTGCATCGTTAGGTGATATAGAAACACTCTCATCAATCTCACCGATATTATGTAAAAACATATTCATCAGGCAGAGACGGCGTGTGTTGGCCACAATTTCATTGCCGTGGAAGGTCTCGTGTTTCAGAAACTCCTTCTGTTTTCTATCCAGCCGGTAATGCTCCAGATTAGTTATGAAGTCATAGGAGGAAAGAAAAAAACCACCGGTACCGCAGGCTGGATCAGCGATAGTCTTTTCTGGTTCCGGACGTACACATTCGACCATCGCGCGAATCAGAGCGCGCGGTGTAAAATACTGCCCTGCACCGGATTTGGTATCCTCAGCGTTCCTTTCCAGCAATTCTTCATAAATGACACCTTTGATATCCGCTCCCATTGAAACCCATTGCACATCGTCAATCATATCAAGCAGTCGAAAAAGCTTGGCTGGGTCCTGAATCTTATTCTGTGATTTGGTGAATATCTGCCCCAGCATTCCCGTCTTCTGGCCCAGTTCGCGTAAAGAATCAATATAATGGGCTTCCAGTTCTGCCCCCCGTTTGCTTTTTAGACTCTGCCAGTTGTAATTATCAGGAATACCTACATCACGGCTGTACGGCGGCTTGGCATATTCATCAGCCATTTTCAAGAAAATCAAATAGGTAAGTTGTTCCAGGTAGTCTCCGTAACTTACTCCGTCATCCCGTAGTGTTGTGCAAAAACTCCAAACTCTGGAACTGATGTGGGCACTATTCATATAGTGACTTCTCCAATTTTTTTCCTGTTATTTTTCCTATGTGTCTTTTCCTGTTCGGTCTTCTCTGCTTCAATTCGTTCCAATAGTATGGAAGCAGGTTCTTCATTTGGGTCTTGTTCGACTAGTTGTCCGGAAAAGGCACGCTTAAGAATCGACTGGCGATTCAGTTCTGTGATTTGAAGGCTACATTCAATCTCGTTTTGAGTTTTGTCTATTGCCATAAAAATATCTTCTAGCTGATTGACAATGATGTTTTGCTCTTCAATTGAACAATACGGAATAATAAGGCGTTCGAGCGTTGCGAGGTTGATATTCTTTTGGGCGGTTGCAGGAGCATAAGCTTCGATACTTGCCCTACTGGCTTTAAAAAAAAGTTCAACATACTCAGGAATAACCAATTCCGAATTTGCAGTAAAACCAACGATGCTATCCGGGAAACAAGCATCAAAGCCCAAAAATGCTGTCTCTGCGATATTCGCTGCAATTGTGATACAGAGAGTACCTTTTGGCCATAATTTACTCTGAGCCAGACCAACATCATTGTAGGTTTTGGAATATTTCCGAATGATTCGATTTGAGGCTTTTACCTCTCCTGTCTGAATAAACGGGTAATTTCCATTGAAAAGCACAGGGTCCTTACGGGGCCTATGCTTTGATTTACCCCGGCTGAGATCACCCAAGTTTGAGAGATGGGTGTAGGTATAACCAATGGGTAACTCAGGAAGGCGAGTAAATTCATCTTGTTTGAAATCAGAATGAGTAGTAGGAAATTTAGGCTTGTTTGGTTTCTTGTCTCTTTTGCCCTTCAGTTCCCATACTTTGACAGCAATGTTCCACTCCTCAAGCTGTTGTTGATGGCGCTTGTTGCGCTCCTTTTTGATAAGAGCAAGCAGTTGTTCGGGGGGTTCCAGCTTGTGTTTATTCTCTTCCCGCCATTGCTCCGTTAGTTTGCCTTCAAAAGCGTGTTTCAGCACGGCTTGGCGATAGACTTTGAGTTGTTCACGAGCAGTTTTGAGATACTCGACACCTTTATTCAATTCAGAAAAAAGTTCATCAATTTTCGAAACGATACGTCTTTGTTCTACAAGAGGAGCTACCGGAACAGGAAAACGTCGCGACTCTTCGAGGGGCAGTGTTTTTCGTCCAGTTCCCTTCGCTCTTTTGGTTGACAATCTATTCACGTAAGGCGTATTCATGTAATACTCTAAAAATTTCGGAAGTATGTAATTCTTGACGGGCTGAATTAACCCAAGCCCCACAAATATTGAGACTTCTTCGTCAAAATCTATCCGTTTAGCAAAACCTAACGTTCCGACTCGGGGAAATAAAATGTCATCACGCTTTGGGTGACAACGTTTGATAAGAGTATTGTGTTCTTGGTGTGATATATATTTTTCGTATGAATTCCAATTTATTGGCAGGTAAGGCCGAATATTTTTTATAGAAATGAAGCGAATCCCTTTATCTTTATATTCTGGTGTCTTGTGGGTTCCATCTGTCACAACAAATGAAACATCATCAAGTGACACGACCTCCCATCCTGTCGGCACATCTTTGCCTGAAAGATAAAATTCATATGTATTCAAATGCTCTTTTGAGAGTCCCATCTTATGCTACCAATGCCTCATTCAATTCATTAATCACAGTATCCATCTTATCCCCAAAAAGCTGATACATCCGCCCCAAACCACCTCGGGCATCAAACGGCGCCATCTCGAAGTCATCACGTTCGATATGGAATGACGTGATGACGTGATCCCGGATCATCCGTAACCAATCCATTTGTTCCTCGTTGAATTTCACGCCGCTGCCGCTGTGGTGCTTCATAATCCAGTCCTGGAAGTTTTTTCTCACTGTATCCGCATAAGGGATCAGTGTCTTGTCTATTCCACACACTCGCCTGATTAATGCAACCAGAGCAGTCAATTCTGTTGCCGGGTCATTCCCCTTGTATTCATCCAGCAGCGCATAGGCTTGCCAGACCCGAAGCGGAGACAGGAGCGGCTTATCATTTTTCAACTTGTCCCGAAGAGCGCGAATCATTGCATAGGTCAGTTCGCTACGCCGGTGAGGCTGGCTGTAGAAGATAGTAAGCGCCTCAATCTGGTCGCGATTGGCTTCCAGGTACTCCTTGAAATCCCAGGCCATTTGTCTGGCATTTTCTTCAGAATCTCCGGCCCATCCAGAGTGGCGAACACTGTCCAGGCCCTCGTGATCGATAGTCTGCTCTTTTTCGCGCCGAATGCCGTCGAGTAAACTTATCAGTTCGCCATTAAAGACACTGGCAGCTTCGCCCACCAGAGCGTTCTGAGCGAATGGATGCAGGTCCCTGCCCGGTTCTGCAATTGACGGTATGCCCTTGAGTTCTTGTACTTTCGTCTCTACCTTATCCGGGTCGATTGCATCAAGCAGGTTGCCAACAATCTCTTTCAGAGATACGCCTCCGGCCTTTTCCTTTACCCGGGTCTGCTCCTTTTCATCAAGCTGTTTATCGAGGCGGGCCAGGCGTCCGGCAAGAGAACTAACGGTATCTGTATCCCGGACACCCATCATCACACTGTTTGCCAAGTCCTTGAGCGACATGAAAGGTTTGGTAACCAATGGCTGACTTGCCGTTTTCAGGGACTTGGTCACGCCGATAGCATCGACGATTACGTAGTGGGTTTTTGCGCTTGCTGCTGATGGTGAAACCTTTTTGAGGTCATCATGCTCCAATGTTCTCGTACCGCGTCCTTTCATTTGCTCAAAGTAATTGCGGCTTTTTACGTCACGCATGAACAAAAGGCATTCGAGGGGTCTCACGTCTGTGCCGGTAGCGATCATGTCAACGGTCACGGCAATGCGCGGGTAATAGTCATTGCGAAACTGAGCCAGAATGGACTTCGGATCCTCTTTGGAGCCATAAGTTACCTTCTTACAAAACTCATTGCCCTGCCCGAATTCTTCACGCACAGTCTGGATGATGTCATCCGCGTGGCTGTCTGTCTTGGCAAAAATCAGGGTTTTCGGAATTTCATTACGCCCCGGAAATATCTTCGGCAACTCGTCACGAAAGGTGCGAATAACCGTGCGTATCTGGTCGGGATTGACAATATCCCTGTCGAGTTGTTTGGCTGAATAAACTTCATCTACATCCTGACGCTCCCAACGCCGGGCGCGCGATAGCTTCTCCCGCTTTTCAACCGCCTGGTTGGCCCTGAGTTGACCACCACCCCGGGTTCGCTCCGTTTCAATGACATAGACCTCATTGCCGACATTCACACCATCTGCAACTGCTTTTTCATGGCCGTACTCGCTGACGACATTTTTACGGAAAAACCCGTAAGTCCGGTTATCAGGTGTAGCTGTCAGACCAATCAGGTAAGCATCAAAATACTCAAGCACCTGCCGCCACAGGTTATAGATGGATCGATGGCATTCATCAATGATGATGAAATCGAAAAACTCCGGTGGAATCTTCGGGTTATAGGCAACTGGAACCGGCTCTTTCACCTGCAGCATACTTTCTGCAGGATTGGTTTCTTCGACGGCCTCATCAAGGTCTTCGTCTTTCAGAAGCGAATACATCCGCTGAATTGTGCTGATACAAACCTGGATATCTTTGGCGATGAACGACGATTTAAGGCGCTGTACGTTGTAGAGTTCGGTAAATTTACGGTTACCGTCGTTGGGCACGTAGGCCATGAATTCCTGCTCTGCCTGTTCTCCCAGGTTCCTGGTATCCACCAGAAAGAGAATACGCTTGGCGTCAGCATATTTCAGCAGTCGATATACCGACGTGATTGCCATGTATGTCTTGCCTGCCCCGGTTGCCATTTGAATGAGTGCACGCGGGTGATCATTACTGAATGACTCCTCCAACTTCTCAATGGCTTTGATCTGACATTTGCGTAGGCCTGTGTGGGGCAAGGGTGGAATGGATTGCAGCCGCGAGCGTAACGATGCAGGTTTGGACAACCATTCCTGCATCGTTTCAGGACGGGGGAAGTTAAATACCTCACGAGAACGGGGGGCAGGATCTCTGCCGTTGGTGAACCTGGTGATGATCCCGGTGCTTTCGAAGACAAACGGAAGAGGCAGATTATTATTTACCCACTTCAGTCTCGCGGCTGCATACCCGGCGGATTGCGTCTCGACCTGTGTGATCTTATGACCATAGCTTTCCGGTTTGGCCTCAATTACCCCGACTGCTGCTTTATCGATAAAAAGAACATAGTCTGCCGGACCCACATCAGTTTGGTATTCGCGTACCGCAATACCAAGCCCTGCCGCGAAGTTGATCTTGTTCTTGTCCTGAACACACCAACCTGCCAGCGACAGTAACGTGTCGATATTGTCCCGAGCTTCCTGTTCCGGTGTCTGGTTAGCCTTGGGCATAGGGAGAATATGAGTTCTGCTGCCAGATAGATGGAAACATGCCTGATTTACTATCAGCGCAGGTCAAAAATGATTTTTAACGCTACATCGATTGCAGCCATGTAGTGATTTTCCAACTCGCCCCGTATACGCAGCAGACGTGCACGGCGATCAATAGGTCGAGTTTGCAGGCAATCCGCCACTGATTTTTTGGTACACCCGTTAGCGGATGAGGGCAAAATTTCCACATTTGTAAAGATGCGGGCTTTCTTGTCACTCCACGCGGTCAGAGGAACTACCTGGATGACCGGAACACGTTCGTTGTAAGTGTTATTCGTAACGACAACGCAGGGGCGGATTTTGCCGGTCTCTGATCCTTTGGTGGGATCAAGGTTGACATCGATCACCATTCCTCGAACCAGCCGGTTCATTCAGGCCAATCCGATAGCGCTGCCTCAGTCCATTCCTGTGCTTCACTATCATTTGCGTAGATTTCTGCGTAGATGTCGGCTGAATCAGCCAGGCGTTGTTGAATTAATTCCTCTTGCAGGTGATCAAGCGCTGTTCGCACGACTTCGCTTTTGTCTTTAAACCCGTACTGAGCCCGCTTTGCCAGAAACTGGATATGTGCGTCTGTAAGACTGAATTTGGCTTGAATCATCACGACCTCTTTTTATGACCGTAAAATAGGGCTGTATATCGTAGGCCTAATTTAAGCCCCAAACTCTGTAATGTCAATATCTGTGTTAGGGGCAACTGTTTCATTGCATAGAGGCGTCGGAATTCGTAGTTCATTCAGAAGACATTTGCTTACAAATCCAGGAATGAACGCCTCGCCTGAATCTCACAGAGCAACCCAATTTAATGTCTCAACCATCTCACGGCTCATCTCCCTGGGTTTTTTGATGTGTCGAGCGTTACGGATTTCTCCGTCGGCACTGTCCGAGACGGTCTGTGCCAGCACTACGCTCGACCTATCCCAGTACCAGACCACCCACAGTTGTGTAGTTTACACTTACCTTAAAATTTATCTAAAAAATGGTTTGATTTATTTTATAATTGCCTTATGATAAATCTACACAGTATAGAAAATGCCCGAAATGAAACGCCCTAATAAGCGGAAACTTGAATAAAAGCTATTGATGTTACGCGCCGGGCCTATCACGGCTGGGGTGGTTTGTTAATTGCCAGTAATGGCCGAGCTAGTGTAAGACAGGTCGGATGGAGAAAAATTATGCCTAGACAAACAGACAAAATCGTGTACGAACTTAACGAGCGGCTGCGCCTGGCTGGGCAGTCGTCTATAACCATGCCATGGTCGGATTTCTACGAATTGTGCGAGCGGGAACGTCTCAAACAGCCATTGCTCGACGGTGTCAAGAAACTCGCCGCAAGCCGCTTTCAACTTATCGTGGCCTACGGGAACAATGCGGTGGTCGTCTGCCACGACCGAAACTTTGCCCCAACGAATGAGACCAAAAGAACCTGATATATAGCAGCAGGGCGCCATATGTGTCTTGCTCTCCGAGAATTCGCTCGCAGTACCGTTGTTCTAGCAAGATGCGTGCGCCGCTACGACAAGATATTGAAATGATGTACTCGCCATGGATATATTTTTGTTACGGGGAAACTATGACTCTTCCCGTTTTATTACCATGCGCATGTTGTGCTCCCAACTCCTCGGAAAACAGAATATCAGGGACTCTGAATTCATAAGGCAGTTGAAAGAATTGTTCCAAAAGCCAGCCTTCTTCTAGTACTCTTTCAATTTAATTCTGACCGGTTAACTTGTCATAGGCCCGGTGTAG
>CAZURU010000175.1:0-10152 GCA_964623585.1 uncultured bacterium | reverse complement strand
GTAGGAGCGATCTCCGAATCGCGACCTACATATTTAATCTGGACTGTCTACTAGTTGATAGTAAAGTAGGACTTTCAGAAGTTGAGATGTCATTTTACGGAAGTTTTAGTAAGGAAAAGTTTGAAAAAACATAAGAGATCTGATAATATATTAAAATCCACAAATTGAATCAAAAACGCAATTTATACCATTTCTAATTGAAAATGTCTCTTCATTAATGCAGAATACCAAACGCGTATTCTGTCACATTCTTCCAGATTGTGCCTTTCTCAGTTTCATTTCTATAAAGTCGGTAATAAGAGAAAATCTAATAGAAATGGTATTACATTCTCTTACAAAGGATAAAGATGAAAAATTATATGTTAATACAGTCTAAAACCAATTGTTTTCTTTACATGTTAACGTTGTTTATGTGCCTTAATTCCTTTTTTCTATGGAATACCGTTGCACAAACCGATAATGGGCCAACTCCCCTACTCCCTCAATTTACCTATACTTATGAGAGTATTGATGTTCCCGACGTGGATTTTTTAGCATTGACAGCAAGTAGCGATTTTGAAGATTACGCAGGCTACACGCGGAGGGCAGATGATGAAAAAATGGTCGGGTTTACACTCATAGACGGCGTTTTTACGACGTATGACTTCCCCGGTTCACAGAACACTTACTTCTATGCTTTCGGTAATAATGGTTTAGCTGCAGGACACTACGAAGATAGTGACGGTCTTCATCACGGCGTCATCTTAGAAGATGGTAAATTGCGGCAATATGATTTTCCGGGTGCCATTGAAACGGAGATATACGGGTACAGCGATTCGAGGGGCGTATTAACAGGTAATTTTATAGATGCTTCTGGCGTTCGTCGTGGATTCTCAGATGACATAATCATAGAAGTACCTGATGCAACGGCAACATACGCTGATTTTGTGAACGCAAGTGGTGCTGTTACAGGAAGTTACATAGACGCAGACGGTCTATATTATCCTTATGTACGCACCTTAAATGGCACTTATGTATTTCATGAATATCTAGACTCATCCCTGCTGGAATACTTTTTTGTGCACGGTATCACTGATACAAGGATTATCGTCGCTCGCGCTAAAGCGAAAGGGGACATTCCACGATCCTATGTTGGAACTTCCCAGCATGGATTATCTGAATTAGAGTTTCCAGGTAGCGTTAGCACGGAGGGGTGGAATATCAATCAGGACGGTTCTGTCGTCGGGTACTACGACTCAGTCGATGGACGTAGACGCGGGTTTATCGCAAAACCCACGCCGGAAACTGCTACCCAATTCAGAAATATAGCTTATCCACCACCTCCTGAATTCACATACATTTATGAGAGTATTGATGTTCCGAGTGTAGACTTCTTAGCGTTGTCAGCGAGTAGCGATTTTGATGATTATGCCGGAAGTACGCGAAGTGCTGATGGTGAAAAAATGGTCGGTTTTACGCTCATTGATGGCGTTTTTAGTACCCACGATTTCCCTGGGGCACAGAACACTTATTTCTATGCACTTGGCAATAATGGGGTAGTTGCCGGACACTACGAGGATAGCGACGGTCTTTATCATGGTGTCATCTTAGAAAACGGAGAACTGCGACAATACGATTTTCCGGATGCTGTTGAAACGTTTATATACGGTTTTAGTGATGCGACAGGTGCACTGACAGGTAGTTTTATAGACGCTGCTGGTGTACGCCGTGGATTCTCAGGAGACGAAATAATTGAGGCACCCGAAGCATCAGCAACATACGCTGATTTTGTGAATGCGGCAGGCTCTATCATAGGCAGCTTCGTAGATGCTGATGGGCTATATCATGCATTCGCACGTACCCCGGCTGGCAGGTTTATAATTCTGGACTATTTGGACCCATCCAATCTGGAATACTTTTTCTTGCACGGGATTAACGATGCTGAAGGAAGTGGGGTGTTTGTGATCGCCCGAGCAAAAGCGGTGGGAGACCGTCCGCGCTCTTATGTCGGCTCATATTTGTATGGGCTACATGAGTTGCACTTTCCGGGCAGCGTTAGCACGGAGGGCTGGAATATTAATCAAGACGGTTCTGTCGTCGGACACTATGACTCCCCTGATGGACGCAGACATGGATTTATTGCCAGACTCTCTACAGCGGAAAAGAGGGATGCTTTCAGCAATGCTTACACCGTCAAGTTGGCTAAAGGGTTAAATATGCTCTCTTTGCCTTTAACACCCCCGAAACAGATGACTGCAAAAACACTCGCGGGGATAGCTGGGGCGACAGTTGTAATCGCACTTGATGCTGAAAATCAACGATTCATCGGTTGGACACCAGATGCACCCAATGATGGATTCTCCATTGAGGGTGCACAAGGCTATATTGTCAATGTTCCACAAGTTCGCAATTTTGCCTTCGTTGGATCTCGGTGGACAAATCAAACAGAGGCGGCTGCATCAGCACCCTCGGCAAGTATCCCAATGATAAGGGAGGACAAGGGGGGTGTCCAAGAAGCCTGGGCGTTTGTTGTAGGTGGGCACTTGGAAGGTCCAACCGCGTTTGATGGCTACAAGGTAACCGTCCGTAACCTGAGAACGAATAGCACGATAACCACCTCAGTGCAAGATAATTATTTCGCTGCTGCAACAGTCGACTTGGCGCGCCGTAGCGTTGTCAAAGTTGGAGACGTGATTGAATTACGGGTCATCGGCCCGGATGGCAATATTGAATCTGAAACCCTTACGCTTAAAGTGAACCCTGAGCACCTGGCAACTGCACTATTGTCCGCCAAGTTTGATAGTATTGGTAAACCGAAACAGAATAAGTTGCTGCCTAACTTCCCGAACCCGTTTAACCCAGAGACGTGGATACCTTTTCACTTGTCCAAACCTACGAATGTTACACTGACAATATACGACATAAAAGGGAGCATCGTCCGCACCTTAGACTTGGGTCATCAACGTGCTGGTTTTTATCAGTCTCAAAGTCGCGCGGCGTATTGGGATGGCAGAAACCCTGTCGGTGAACCTGTCGCGAGTGGTGTCTATTTCTATACACTCACCGCTAGTGATTTCACGGCGACACGGAAAATGTTAATAATGAAATAGAGCTTAGAGGATATTTGAGAAGACTTAAGGTCTAGTGGTTAGTCCAAGTTTAACTTGGACTAACCACTATTTCAGCAACGGTTTCAACCAACGTTTAGCTGAGTCCGCCTCCATGCCTGTCCGTCTGGCATAATCAGAAACCTGATCCTCTCCAATTCTGGCGATACTAAAATACTTCGCTGCCAGATGCGAATAATACCATCCACTAACAGATGCAGCAGGGTACATCGCAAGATTCTCAGTAAGAGAGATACTTACATTCTCCGTGACGTTTAACAATTCGAACAACACACGCTTCTGATTATGATCCGGACAAGCCGGATATCCAGGCGCAGGTCTGATGCCTCGATATTTTTCCGCAATCAAATCCTCGTTGACTAAATCCTCATCAGCAGCATAACCCCACAGTTCTCTACGTACATGCTGATGCATATACTCCGCAAGTGCTTCTGCAAACCTATCGGCTAATGCCTTGGTCATAATACTGTTGTAGTCATCATGGTTTTTTTCAAATTCATTACAGAGTTCAGTTACACCGATTCCCGCTGTAACTGCAAATGCACCGATATAATCAGGGAGTGATGTTGTTTTTGGTGCTATGAAGTCTCCAAGGCTCAGGTTCGGTCTTGTGAAAGGTTGTTCTGTCTGTTGACGTAAATGGTGTATTCTTGCAATCACTTCTGATCTATCTTCATCGGTATATATCTCTGTATCTTCAGCAACCGTATTGGCAGGAAAGATACCTACGACAGCTTTTGCAGAGATACGCTTCTGTTTGATGATATCACTTAGGAGTTCCTTTGCATCTTCAAATAATATCTGTGCCTTATCACCCAACTCCGGATCATTCAAGATTTTCGGATATCTTCCCTTCATTTCCCATGTCGTAAAGAAGGGGGTCCAATCAATAAAGTCCACAAGTTTTTCTAATGGAACATCATCATAGACTTTAATACCAGTTTTCTGGGGTTGTGGTGGAATATAATTTTCCCAATCAAGTTTTAACTTCCGTTGTTGTGCTGCAGTTAACGGTAGCAGGTTAGTACGTTGTTGTGTGCCACTTCGTTTTACACGGATCGCTTCATATTCTTCGCGTGTTCGGTTTATCAATGTCTGCTGCAAGTCATCATGCATCAGATTTCCGACAACACCTACACTCCGCGAAGCGTCTTTGACATGGATCGTTGGTCCACTGTATTCGGGTTCAATCTGAACAGCAGTATGTATTTTTGATGTCGTTGCCCCACCTATTAGAAGCGGAATATTGAAGTTTTCTCGCTGCATCTCTTTTGCGACATGCACCATTTCATCCAATGAAGGTGTTATCAAACCACTTAGACCGATAATATCTGCATTCTCATTTCGCGCTGTCTCAAGAATATCCTCTGCAGAGACCATCACGCCTAAGTCAATGATCTCATAATTATTACAGCCGAGCACGACGCCAACGATGTTTTTTCCGATGTCATGCACATCGCCTTTCACCGTTGCCATGACGATTTTACCTCTCGATTGAAGCGCACCTTCAGCCTGTTCCTTTTGAATATACGGTATGAGATATGCTACGGCACGTTTCATGACCTGAGCACTTTTGATAACTTGTGGAAGGAACATCTTACCATCACCAAAGAGTTCTCCCACACGATCCATACCAGCCATTAAGGGACCTTCTATGACCTGAATAGGCCGTTCATATTCTCTTCTCGCTTCTTCAGTATCCGCCTCAACGTGTTCAACCACGCCTTCAACAAGTGCATGACGCAAGCGTTCTTCCACAGATAGTTTGCGCCAGGCTTTATCCACGCGTTTTTTCTTTTTTGTCCCCTGCAATGTCTCCGCTAAAGCAACCAGTCTGTCTGTGGCATCTTCTCGTCGGTTGAATAGAACATCCTCGACAGCTTCTAAGAGCGGTTTTGGGATGTCGTCGTAGACTGCAAGCTGTCCAGCATTGACGATACCCATATCCATACCAGCATTGATGGCATGGTATAGAAATGATGCATGCATCGCTTCTCGAATGACATCGTTTCCCCGAAATGAGAAGGAGACATTACTGACACCACCACTGACCAACGCATAAGGACAAGTCGCCTTTATCTGCTTACACGCTTCTATAAAAGCCATAGCATATTCGTTATGTTCACTTATACCTGTCCCAATCGCGAAGATATTCGGATCAAAGATGATGTCTTCGGGTGGGAAGTTAACCTCTTCAGTCAATAGCCTATACGCTCTTTGACAAATCCCAACTTTACGTTCAACTGTATCGGCTTGCCCCTCTTCGTCAAAAGCCATAACGATAACTGCAGCACCATATCTACGTATCAACCTTGCTTTTTCTAAGAAATCGTCTTCCCCCTCTTTCAGACTGATAGAATTCACGATCCCTTTACCTTGAATACATGCTAAACCTGCTTCTATAACGTCCCATTTACTTGAATCAATCATGATCGGCACGCGGCTGATGTCCGGTTCTGCAGCGATCAGGTTTATAAACTTCACCATCGCAGTTTTTGCGTCTAACATACCAGCATCCATATTAATATCAATGACTTGGGCACCGTTTTCGACCTGTTCCCGGGCAACTTCCAACGCTGTCTCATAGTCACCTTTCTTAATAAGGGATGCAAATCTGCGAGAACCTGTGACATTTGTCCGTTCACCAACGTTTACAAAAAGGGATTCCGAAGAAATATTAAATGACTCTAATCCACTGAGTCTACACGTAGGTTCGTGGCGAACAGGTTCACGGGGAGGATGCTCGGATACGACTTTTACGATTGCCTCAACGTGCTCAGGTTGACTACCACAACACCCACCAACGATATTCACAAATCCACTTCGCACGAACTCGAGAATCCAATTCCCCATTTCTTTAGGTGTTTGCGTATAATGACCAAGCTCATTTGGAAGACCAGCATTGGGATAACAGATCACGGGAATATCCGCGAGTTTTGACATCTCCGAGAGGAATGGACGTATCTGTTTAGCACCGGAACCGCAGTTTAAACCAACAGCGAGCAAGTCTGCATGACGAACTGAATTCCAGAAAGCCTCCACTGTCTGCCCTGAAAGGTTACGACCACCGCCACCACTTCTGTCCGATGACACTATGACAGGTACATTAATATCTCGCTGATCTAACAGCGTTTGAATAGCGAAAAGTGCCGCTTTGCAGTTGAGTGTATCCATCACAGTTTCAACAAGCAGCAGATCAACGCCGCCATCCAATAACCCCTCCGCTTGTGTTGAATAGGCAGCAACAAGTTCAGCGAATGTAATGTTTCTATAACCCGGATCATTTACATCAGGAGAGATAGAACAACTGCGGTTAGTTGGCCCCATACTGCCCGCGACGAAACGCGGTTTATCTGAGGTTGAGTACACACCTGCTACTTCACGCGCTATCCGTGCAGCCGATAGGTTCACTTGATAAGCCTCGTCTTCAAGCTGGTAATCAGCCATTGATACAGAGGTGCTCGTGAAGGTATTCGTTTCAAGGATATCTGCCCCTGCCTGACAATAATTTGCATGGATTTCTTTGATTATATGGGGTTGTGTTATAGACAAAAGATCATTATAGCCTTTGAGTTCACACGTGTGATTCGCAAACGCATCCCCTCTAAAATCTTCTTCAGTCAGACGATACGTCTGTATAAGCGACCCCATAGCACCATCAACCACCAAAATCCTTTGTGCAAGAGCATCCTTTAGTTTTGCAATTCTATCTGGGTTTGTCATTGATACATTCTTCTATTATCGGTTTTAGATTCAGTCTGTTGAGAACGGCTTCTGTCGCAATCTATAAATTATAACACTTTCAGATGGATTTGTCCATTTGATTATTTGGTATGGGTGTGTAAAGATTTTGTCACTTAAAAAAAGGATCGCTGAACCTTGCTCCAGCGGAGCAATATGTCTATAGAAAAAGGATTATCAACGGGCTGCACTCCAGCGGAGTGCTATGTACATAAACGGACGCGTAAAGATTTTGCCCCTTAACTGTCGGAATCGTGGATTATCACGGATAACGCGGATTGTTGAGTTTGTGTATCAAGGTCCTATTCACAAAGGATGTCTCCTTCTGAATCGTTTGCTGATTATCTATCTGTAGTGAAAAAATGCTAATCCTACGCATACATCCTTGAACCTCCAAGCCAATAATCCGCGCAATCCGTGTCATCCGCGATAATCCGCGATTCTGACAAAAAAGGTGACAATAATTTTACACACCCATTTGGCATTTGGCACGGGAGCGTAAAGATTTTGTCACTCTATTTGTAGTTCTGAAGAATATATCTGGAAATACACTATATGTTATGCTACAATGATTGTAAGCAAATAACTTTGAGGAAAAAAATGAAAAGTTTTGGTACTTCTGGACGTGTATATCCTGAAAAAAATTACGTTGTTCTTCGCACTGACGAAACTACGGATTTTATTAATCGGATCAAAGAAGGGAAATACATCGCACTTTTTGCGCCGCGCCAGACAGGTAAAACAACGTTCTTCAGATTAGCACTTAAATCACTTACTAAGGAAGACACTAATTACATACCTATTCAACTTGATTTCCAGACAATGCGTGAGGCAACGCCAACGACCTTTTACGATGAACTTCACTACAGGATATGTATGCAAATAACAAATGTAATTCAACAACTGGATTACAGATCATTAGATAATATAAACCTATTTCTGGCAAACACAAGAATTACAGACCATCTTTCAATGGTCCGGTTTTTTCAACAACTTCAAAGTTTATTGGATAACGAATCTCATACACCTAATATAATACGAGTTGTCCTACTCATTGACGAATTTGATGGTATCCCGCAGTCTGTCGTCAGTAATTTTCTATATTCATTAAGACAGATTTACTTATCTGATGAAATGAAGTGTCCTCATAGTGTTGGAATCGTAGGCGTAAAAAGTATTGCACAGCTGGAATATGACAGGTCAATTTCTCCATTCAATATCCAAGCTGAATTTAGATTACATAACTTTACGCTCAAACAAGTGGAAGAACTGTATTCACAATATATACGCGAGACAGATCAAAATATAGATAGCGAATTAATAGAATATATTCACAAACAAACTGCTGGTCAACCTTTCTTAGTCAATAGACTCGGACAGATACTCACAGAAGAATTGAAAATACCTAAAACACAACAACTCAACATGCAGCATTTTGCAAAAGCATATACGATACTAATTGAAGAAGATAATACGAATCTATCTCATCTTATTACAAATGTAAGAAAAGATCGACGATATGAACACTTATTGATGAATATCTTATCGTCTGATGAAGGTGTGCGATTCAACCTCCGCAATGAATTGATTAATGAACTTACAACTTTTGGCGTAATTAAGAAAGATGGAGATGGCATGTGTGAAATTGTGAATCCTATCTACCTGTATTGCATCATACAAGCTTTTAAACCGGCAGTGAATGGATTGGAGTCGGATTATTTTGATGAAGACAATATTAATGGTTTCCATGCATATCTGAATGCTTCAGGACAAGTTGACTTGGAAAGGGTTCTTGATAATTTCAGAGATTTTATTGCGCGAGCAGGCTATAGAATACTGCAGATCTCTGATACTCCACAAGAGTATATAGGACAACATCTTCTTCTTACATATCTTGAACCGTTTGTGCATATAATCGGGGCGGGGATGTACATTGAAGTGCAAACCGGTCGTGGAAAGATAGACCTATTGATTTCACATAACCAGAAAAGGTATGTAATTGAAATAAAGATATGGCGGGGTGAAGTTCGATATCAAGCGGGTAAAAGACAACTTGCCGCATACATTAATACCGAGAATGCTTTGGAAGGATATTATATTGTATTTGATCATCGGAAAGAACCAATACAACAGAAAGAAAAAGAGAGAATTGATGGAGCATCAATTCAAAGTTACATAATCCCAGTCATCCAACAACAACCATCATCAATGTCAATCTAATTTCATTCTATTGATGAAATAGTTAGATTGGATGTTTTAGTAACAGGATTTACCCAAATTTGGGTATCCCTGTTTAGAATTTCGCTTTTTTAAGGTTTTAATCCGCAATCTTTTGTCAATTTTAAGGATTTACCCCCTTTTATACCTCCACAAGTGAGGCCATTATAATGAAGTTCAAATAATTAAACGGGTAATTTCTTGTTTGCATAATGCAGGCTCACCATTCTGCTGGCGAGGTTTCCTAACCTCGCCAAATTACCCAAATATTTTCTTTAACTTCATTATAATTGGGCGTAAGTCCTGATTAAATGAAAATGGTACACCGAGATGAGATGTTTTGAAACCCGCGGACCTGTAAATCCAGAAAAAAACTACGTCGTGGCACGCACAGATGAACTTTCAGATTTTGTCAATCGTCTGGAAAAGGGACGGTATATCGTCCTTTTTGCACCACGGCAAACAGGAAAAACCACATTCTTCCGAAGTGCCTTAGAAATGCTCGCAGCCGAGACGTATTTCCCTCTGCAGATTGATTTTCAAGCGTCCAACAATCTTGAACCTGCAGAGTTTTACGAAAATATTTACGAGGAAATTCGTGAGGAGATAGAGTATGTTTTTCAAAGAAGCGGCAATCCACCTTCAGAAGCGTTAGAACAACTTTTAGAGTCCACAAAACTCACCAATCATGTTTCTATGCGAAGGTTTTTTAGACGACTTTCAGATGTACTGGAAAATAAGAAGGTTGTCCTAATCATTGACGAATTTGATGCTATCCCTCGAACAGTTCTGAGCGATTTTCTATACACACTCCGTCACATCTACCTCTCTGACATGCATCAATGTCCGTATAGTGTCGGCATCGTCGGAGTCAAAAGTATTACCCAACTGAACTATGATCGATCTATTTCACCCTTCAACATCCAAGATGAATTCAAATTGCCCAATTTCACTCTTGATCAGGTGTGTGAACTGCTGACACAATACACAAACGAAGTTGGACAGCCCTTCCTTCCCCCGGTTATTGAATCCATTCACAAACAGACAGCTGGACAACCCGTACTCGTCAATCGGTTTGCCCAAATCC
>CAZURU010000174.1:0-10166 GCA_964623585.1 uncultured bacterium | reverse complement strand
AAATTTTGAGTATTGACAGGATTTTTGTCATTTCTCTTGACAGCAAGTAGTCAATGAAGCACATCCAACTTGATTAAATCATAATAATGTCTACTTATTATCTGATGATAGGAGGTTAACTCATGACCAATTTTCAAAATCTCAAGGACAGACCTGATGCGTTTCTGTCCCTCACTGGATATACATTAGAAGAGTTTGCTAAACTATTACCTCATTTTTCTCATTGTTTTTTAGAGCATATGCAAACTTATACACTTGATAACAAACCACGTAAAAAACGGAGATATGAACCCTATAAGAATAGTCGTTTTACTTGCCATGAAGATATGTTGTTATTTATTTTGATTTACCTTCGTGATGCTCCAAAACAAGTTCTATTTGGTGAGCTCTTTGGTATGTCTCAACTCCTTGCTAATAAATGGATACACTTCCTTTTACCGATATTGAACAAAGCTTTAGCAAAAGCAATAGAAAGATAGCGTCTATACGCATTCGTGTTGAACACGCGATTAGTGGTGTCAAGAGATACCGCATCGTAAAAGATAAACTCAGAAATTGGAAGAAAGGGTTCTGCGATTTAGTTATGGAAACTTGTTGTGGTTTACACAACTTCAGACTAAACTTTAGACCCTGGCACTATGAAACTCCTGTTATTAATTCATTATAATGTCTAATAATCAGAAGATTGAAAATATGACTTTTAAAAAATCCGCATTTCTGTTATATTTGTAGTAAATTCCTAATAATTGAGAAACAAAAAAACCCTTACAACTTCCTACTCGATTCTTATGTTCTAAAAAACTTTACGATAGTATATATCTCATTTGACCATTATAGCGAATACTGCAGCGGTTGTCAAGATAATTTTTGTCACTTTACGATTAAAGGCCAAAGACGCGCAGAACTTGAAACCAACTTAACTTGACATATATATATTTCTGTGATACAATAACATCATGTTATTAACAAAATGATCACAAGTTTATGAAAAAGGTGTTCACAATGCTATACTACAAAATGTCCAGAAATAATCATAACACCAGCAAAAATCCAATATTTTCATGCATATTTCAACATGGTGAGAATTTCTTACCGTTGAGTAATTTTTATGAATTCAATCAAATCTAAGAGGTAAATATGTCCATTTAATGTCTCAGCAACGGAGGAAACACAATGACTAATGAACGCATGACCCTTGAAGATATGACTGAGAAATATCCTAATCAATGGTTGTTTATCATTGACTGTGAAATCAGCGAAAATACCGAACTGTTGTCAGGAGTTGTTCTTGCTCATAGCCAAAATCGAGATGATATTCATGAAGTATCTGGAAATTATGAAGGAGGGGCAGCAATTCATTAAACAGGCGAACTACCTAAAGGGATGTGTTACTTACTGTAATCATTGAGGAAATTCAACAAACAGAAACGGAGCAGAAAACAACAAACAGATATGACATTCCAAGAAATAATTTTAGCATTAGAGAAATTTTGGGCAGAACACGGATGTATTATTCAACAACCATGTGATATAGAAGTCGGGGCAGGAACATTTAACCCCGCCACATTCTTGCGGTGTCTCGGTCCTGAACCGTGGAACGTAGCCTACGTAGAACCGGTACGAAGACCAACAGATGGAAGATACGCAGAAAACCCTTTCCGACTTGGCGCATATTACCAGTATCAAGTCATTCTTAAACCAGCACCTGAAAATGTGCTACCCCTCTATCTTGAGAGTCTTTATCATCTCGGTATCTCGCCGAAAAAAAACGATATCCGTTTCGTAGAAGACGATTGGGAATCACCAACCCTCGGCGCATCAGGACTCGGTTGGGAAGTCTGGTGGAACGGCGCAGAAGTCACACAATTCACATACTTCCAACAGATGGGTAGCATTGATCTGTATCCAATATGTGCTGAAATCACCTACGGACTTGAACGGATCGCACTCTACCTACAAGATGTTGATACCTTTTTTGACATCCGCTGGAACGAACAGTTCAACTACAGAGATATACACCACCAAAGCGAGGTCGAATACTCAACCTACAACTTTGAACACGCTAATGTTGATATGCTTTTTGACCAGTTTGACACATACGAAAAGGAAACACAGGCATGTCTAAATGCAGGTTTAGTGCTACCAGCAACTGACCACGTCTTGAAATGTTCACATACGTTTAATATGCTGGACGCACGCGGTGTTATCAGCGTAACAGAACGCGTAAGTTATATTGAACGCGTCAGACGACTTGCACAACAGATTGCTCGGGCTTACGTAACACAACGCGAAGAAATGGGACATCCGTTACTGGGACGTTTAGAGAACACATCACCTTCCGGGACTGTAGATGTAATATCGCTACACACCGAGCCTGACATAGATCAACAGACTACTGAACTCCTATTTGAAATCGGTACCGAAGAAATTCCAGCAAGTTATATGGCACCCGTGCTTGAACAACTCCGTGAAATCGCATCCGATTCCCTATCAGAACATAGAATCCCCTTTAGGGAAATTCAGACCTTTGGAACACCTCGACGTATCACATTGGCAATCAAAGATATCAACAGAATTCAGGAAAGCCAAGAGACTGAAGTCGTAGGACCCCCCAAAACTATCGCATACGATGCAAATGGAGAACCAACAAAAGCAGCAATCGGTTTCGCAAAAACACAAGGTGTTGAAATTTCTGAACTACATAGCGTTGAAAGAGAACGCGGGGAATATATAGCTGTAACCAAACGTGATGAAGGTATGCCGACTTTAGAACTCTTGAAAACACTTATACCAGAATGGATTGAAACACTCCGATTCCCAAAAACAATGCGATGGGAAACAGATGAAACAGAAGCACAATCACGGACACGTTTCGCGAGACCTATCCGATGGATTGTCGCAATACTTGGCACTGAAATTGTCAAATGTTCTTACGGCAGGATGAATGCCGGAAGGATTACTTACGGACATCGTTCATTGCATCCCGGACCCATTACGTTGTTGGCTGCGGACTTGCCAAATTATATACAAAAATTGCAAAACGCGGGTGTAATTGTCTGTCCAAAAGAGCGAAGAGATACAATTAAAGAACAGGTTCTAACCATTTTAGACAATGAAAAATGTCTTCCAAAATTAGATGAAGAGTTGTTGGACACTGTAAATTATCTCGTTGAAAATCCCCAACCGATTGTGGGAAATTTCAACGAGTCACATCTGCAAATACCCGCCGAATTCCTGATTACTGCAATGAAAAAACATCAACGCTACTTTCCTGTGTGGAAAAGCGAGACAGAACTCGCTCCAAAATTCATCACCATTTCTAACGGTACAGATGGCAATATTGATGGAGTTCGGCATGGGAATGAACGCGTCCTACATGCACGCCTCAATGACGCAGAATTCTTCTATAGAGAAGATCAGAAAACCAAGCTCGCTGATAAAGTTGAACGTTTAGGAGCAGTCGTCTTTCACGCTAAACTCGGTTCACTCTTGGATAAGGCAAATCGTATGAAAGACTTGGTGAAGTTTATTACAACAGAATTGAGGTTATCAGAAACTACCTCCCATCATGCAGAACGCGCAGCGTTGCTTTGCAAGGCTGATTTGACAACGCAGATGGTGATAGAATTCCCAACGCTACAAGGAATTACAGGAAGATACTACGCGCAAAACTCCGGTGAAACTGTTGAAGTGGCAGATGCTATCGCTGAACATTATCAACCACTCGGTGCAGATACACCATTGCCCGAAACCGAAGTCGGCGCAATGCTTGCTATCGCTGACAAACTTGATACTATCGTCGGATACTTCGGCATAGAAGAACGACCTACTGGTTCCCAAGACCCTTACTCGCTACGACGACATGCCCTAGGCACAATCCGCATCTTGCAAGATCGGCAGTTGCCACTCTCCTTAGATACCGTTGTGCAAAAGGCAATATCTTTATACAAACTGGAATTTGTTGGCGACACAGAGACAAGTGTGCTTTATTTTATCAAAGAACGTCTACGCGGTATCTTGCAAACATTGGAATACGCACCCGACGCTGTCGATGCAGTCTTGGCAGTTGGTGATGTTGATATTACGGATATACTGAAACGCGCAAAGGCACTCGCTGAATTTCGCTTGACATCCAATTTTGAGGACGTATATAATGCACTCAATCGGGTGCTCAGAATATTACCCGAAAATGCATCGGACACGTTTGATAAAGCTCTACTAAAAGATGATGCGGAAAAAACGTTAAACGCACATATCACCGAAGCAGAGACTAATTTCGAGAAGAGCATTCAAGAGAGAGATTATTTAGCACTCTTAAATCAGTTGGCAGCATTGCAACCAACAATAGACAATTTTTTTGACGATGTGCTTGTAATGACAGAAGATGATGACCTCCGCAGAAATAGATTAGCACTCTTAAACCGTATAGCAAAATCTGTTTATGCCGTAGCCGATCTGACGAAATTAGTTATTGCGGGGGAATAGGCGCAGTTTTATTATGAACATCAAAAAGTATTTCCGTTCTTTTTTCACAGATTTTGGAATATTAAGCTCTTTTGAAAACGCTATTACTAAGATCGTAGATCGGAGTAGACCGGCTGTTGTTAGTCTTACCATAAAAAAAGAGCAACAGAAAAACAATACTACAGGATCCGGTTTTATTTTTCAAAAAGATGGTCATATTTTAACGAATGCACACGTAGTGAACGACGCAAAAAGTATCAACGTGAGATTAATTGATGGTAACACGTTTGATGCAAAACTGGTTGGAAGCGACCTGAACACTGACATAGCGGTTATAAAAATTGAACGGGACAAAAAGTTTCCGTTTCTCTCTATTGCGGATTCCAAAAGTGTTCGGGTTGGACAATTTGCTATTACTATCGGTGATCCGATAGGTTATAGGCATACCGTGACTGCTGGTATCGTCGGCGGCAAAGATCGGTGTTATCACCCGAAAAAAACAGAACTCTTCCAATATCATAATAATTATATCCAAACAGATGCTTGGATTAACCCCGGTAGTAGCGGTGGACCTTTACTGAATATTGACGGTGAAGTTATTGGTATCACCGCCTTAAACCCTGGAGAAGGGTCAACCTTAGCGGTTAATAGTGATCTCGCGAAAACAGTTGGACATCAGTTGGTTGCACATGGGAGAGTTATCCGTGGCTACATTGATGCGGATATGCAAGATGTCCCACAAGGCATCAAAATTACAAAAGTAGCACATGGCGTGTCCGCATCCCAATGCGGTTTAAAACCTGACGACATCATTGTTGAATTTGATGAGGAGAAGGTACCAAAACAATACGGATTCAGACTGATGGTTGCGGAGTGTCAGATTGGTCAGCAATATCCTCTTAAAGTGCTACGACAAGAACAGGAAATAACACTCAATGTGACGATTGATGAGATGCCGCCCGAATTAGCCGGACGCTCTGTGGACACTGAGTCTGTTCCTTGGAAAACGCTCGGATTAGCTGTCCGAGAATTAGAAAATGGAACTTTTCAAAGATATACCTACCTAAGTGAGGAAGATCGCGGTATAATCATTGAAAAAGTTAAGGAAGGTTCCCCCGGATTTAATGCGAATATTCCACGTAACGCAGTCATCATCGCTATTAATGGACAAGAAATAATTGATATTAAAACGTTTGAAACGTTTCTTCAAGAAAAACAAGACATATCAGACGTGACTCTTGATATTAAAGGAATCCAGGGTATAGAAAAGGTAACGGTAGCGTTAAGTAATGATTAGTCTATAGCGGATGTCAGTAAAAACCTCGGGCATCTGATACCCTCAATTCCAATTGAGATTTTTGAGGCAATATTATATGAAACAATATTCAATTATCTGTATTCATTTTATCGTTTGTATCGTCCTTCTTGCAGGGTGCGGTGAGAAAGAAGACAAGGGAATCCTATCTGCAAGGAAAGCAATTGTTCAAGGTGATTATGCCTCCGCTGTATCGTCTGTAAAAAGCACGCTTTCTAATGATGCAGATAATCAGGAAGCGCGCTATCTCAACCGTTTGCTGCAGTTGCGAGAAAGCACCGATACTGAAAATTGGCACCAAGCCATCGCACAGATCATCCGCCATCTTGAAACGTTAAACACCGAGATACATTCAATCCAACTCCTCGACGACCCCGATTCTGACGATCTGAACCGACAGGAACGCCTTAAACGTTCACGCAATTCAATTTCAGGTCTTATCGCGACTACGCTCGCTATAGCTTATGAAAAACAACCATTACTGTTAACGAACTTAGCGAATAAGTCAGACGCTGTTGTCGTTACTGCACTCTTAGAAGCTCAGAAATGCTACCAACCAGCAGTTCACACAGTCGTTAATGAATTGCTTCAGAAATTGCACAATACACCTAAGGGAACTGAATCTGACTTCACACGACTTCTAATCAAGTCTACACAGGACCGAGACCCACATATTCGCAGCGCAGCAATCCAAGAATTAGGCAAACTGAAAAACGCGGATCTTATACCAACATACAGATCAATCCTGACTAAAATAGATGAACCACCGGAAGTAGCATATAACACAATAGTTGCTATTGCTGCCCTCTGCCGACCCAATGAGGGGACAAGGGATATCCCCCCGAATACTATCCGAAATATTGTCAAATTGCAACCGTATGCAGAACTTGCATCAATCCTCCAACTGGCAGCAAGAAACAACAACGCGCAAGTCCGAATGCACGCGGCAAAACTACTTGGCAGACTACAATCAGAAAATGCTGTTGACGCACTCATCAAACTCTTAGCAGACTCTAATGGATATGTGAAAGAAGCCGCTATCGTTGCACTTGAAAGAATTGGAGAACCTGCCATACCATCACTTTTAACAGTCATTGAAACCGGCGCAAGGAACATCATTCCAGATGTAGATGACGCCGAGATGTTATTGATTTCTGAGCAATATCAATACATAGCAACTGCGTTTATTGATGATACCTGGATGAAAAAATATCGTTTAAGAGCACAAGCTGCAGCCATTGATACCTTAGGAAGAATTAGAGCAGAAGAAGCGGTCATTCCCCTAATACAACTATTAGGAAGTGAGGATCTGAAAGGAGCCGCCCTTGGCTCACTCATCGCAATGAGAGGCACTGCAGTACCAGCACTTATAGAAGCACTCCAAACGGGTGAATACATTGTGCAACTTGAATCGGCAAAGGCACTCAATAGTATCGGTGATAGACGCGCAATTCTACCGTTTATCAACATGCTAACAGGAACGACAAACAAAGAGGTGAAAGCAATTGCAGCGATAGCACTCGGTAATATGAGGGCACGCGGTCCCGATAATACCGCAGTCTCCGCATTGACAGACGCACTTAATCTTGATGATACCACTGTCACACATGCAGCGGAAGCACTCGGTAAAATAAATGTCTCCTCTGATGAAACAACCCGCAAATTAATCGCCATATCTATGGATAAACTCCGACGAGAAACTGTCCGAATCGCTGCCATAAACGCACTCTGGCAGTTGAAACCACCGAATGCCACCCAACCCATGTTATTGCTTATGCTCAGCGACGAAACAAGTGCCATCATCAGATCAAACGCAGTAAAAGTTCTCAGTCGAATCAAGGATACAGAAACCCTTCCAGCTCTCTTCTGGGTGCTATCAATGCAATATGACGAAATCTCCGACTTCCAACGACACATGAAACGCGAATACAAAACACTTGATGCGCTGAGAGAACAACTTGATTCCTTGAACATTGAATGGACAGCAGATTATCCACAGCAGGAATATCGTGTTTGGGGTGAACTTAAACCGATACCAAGTCTCGTCCGTAGCGAAGTTGCACGAGCACTTGGAATTTTTAAAGGTGAAACTGTTGTTGAACCTTTAGTCGATGCTTTAGCAGACGACCAGCGAGCAACTGTAAGACGCAGTACTGCATGGGCACTCGGTAGGGTCGGGGGTGATGCCGCAATTGAAGCACTCCTAACTGCACTCAAAAAGGACAAACAAGGCGTCGTCAGGCAAGAAGCAGCAATCGCATTAGGTACAATCAAATCGGAAAAAAGTGCTGGACCTTTGCTTGATATTATCAGAACAGATAAGTACGAAACCGCACGACTGGAGGCAGCAAAGGCTCTCAGAGAAATTAATCCCACTGTGGTTGATAAAAGTCTTGTTGACATCGTCAAAAAAGGAAAGGGCAGTTTTGAAGACGGACATGAAGTTCAGGCTGTACAAAATGAGGTAATCGGCGCATTATTGACAAACGGTAATGAAACGACAACAGGATTCTTACTTGACGCACTCAAAACTGCAGACGACGTATGGACTCGCTGGGCACTCGTATATATGCTCGGTGTCATTCACAGCAGTTCAGCGTTAGACACAATGCTTGCTGAGTTGGAAAGCCCCAGTTATGTTATTCGCAAAGAGGTCGTCACACGACTCGGTGGCTTCAAAGATAGGAAGACGGTAGACACTCTGATCGAGATTCTTGAGAACAGCGAAGAAATGGTATCCATCCGTGCTGCTGCAATCGCTTCTCTAAACGCACTCCGTGATGAACGCGCAGCACCCGCACTCCGATCAGCTCTTAACGATGAAAACAGTGCTATCCGTCTACAAGCCATTGCCGCGCTTAGCAGTATAAAGGATGCAAAATCAGTTGCCAAACTAAGTGAAATGGTCGAAAACCGGTTAGAAACGGATGCAATCCGTGCTGCAGCCGTTACTGCAATCGGTAATATTGGCGATAAGAGTGCTGAATCTCTACTCATACGCGCACTTGACAATAGAATCGGCAACATCAGGAATAACGCTATACTTTCACTTGGCAAACTTGAAAGCACAACTGCTGTCCCCTTGTTAATTTCAATATTAGAAGACAGGAGAATCCCTTTAGATGCCAGCACTACCGCCTTAGCAAATGCATCACCACGTATGAAAGCTGCGATAGCACTCGGTCAAATCGGAGGAGAAGAAGCAATAAACGCACTCTCTCATCGTCTCATTGACGATACTGAATACATCATCGCATTGGAAGATGCTGGTAACAGGCGCAATTTAGCATTGAATGATCTGAAACGCAACTGGAGTTGGCGGATCATTGTCAATGCTGCGAAAAAACATAGACTTACCTTGCCTAGTATCGCAGAAAAAATGCAAGCACGTGTTGACAACACATGGGAAGGGACCCCAATTAGAAACGCTGCATCAATTATACTGGGACAGACGCGCTCCGTTGATTTCAATGAACTCAGAGGAGCACTTGCCGATTCAAATGTAGACACTCGCAAAGATACTGCACGCAAAATTGGAGAAACTGGAGCGACCGCATTAATACCTGATCTCGTCCTCGTGGCAAACGGAGAAAATGAAGACAATAAAGACGTTCGAAGATTGGCAACACAGGCTTTAGGTGAACTATCAGATGCATCTACAACCGATGCTCTAATTCAGATAATGAACAACGAGGAGAATCACATTGAAATTCGCAGAGATGCATCCCGTTCACTCGGAAAAATCGGGAATGAAAAAGCTGTAACCGCACTTATTGCTAAACTCACAGCGTTGCATACTGACCAAACAGAACGCGCATTCCGAATCAATATCATACAAGCGTTAGGAGACGCAAAAAGTGATAGCGCAACACAAATTCTTGAAACAGTTTTAGAAGACGCTGATGCAGATATCCATTTCTTAGCAGCATCCGCACTCTATGAGATTACTGGAAAAGGTTACGGTTATGATAGGTTATAATTTAACGTGAGTTTGATAATTAAATGCCATACTCATTGTAGGTTGGGTTACTGCTTTAGCATTTGCCAAAGATAACAATACATTGATTGTACTAATGTATATTTGTTTTCAAAATCAACCAGAGAAAATCTTGTTCAACTTTAGAATCCACTTGACACATAGACAAAACGGGTGGTACACTTTTTTATCTCATGACAATCTTGATTATTGGTAGGTCATAGATGAAGAATCCGAGTATAACTATACTCATTGATGATTATGATGCTGCAGCGGAAAACCCCGATACTTTTGCCCATGTGAGTGATTGATAATAGGCGAATTTTAGTTTAGGAGCTAAATGTCAAAAAATTCAGGTACTCAAGAACCGGAAAAACTTAGCTTTTCCGACATCCCAATTAAACATTTTCC
>CAZURU010000173.1:0-10198 GCA_964623585.1 uncultured bacterium | reverse complement strand
CAATGTTGAGGAAGGTTTATTCTACGGATTACCGATGCAAAACGTTGTAACGGATGAACAGATTCAAGCAGCTATGCATACACCCCCCGCAGATACGCGGGCTTATTTCCGTGGTAAATCACTAAACAAGTTTGAAGATGCAGTCAAAACTGTTCAATGGGACAGTATCTCCTTTGACATTAAAGGAAAAACAGTGACTGTTAATATGAACTCACTTGCGAATCCAGAAATTGCACAGAGATATAATGAAGCACTTGACTTATCCCCTAATCCTCAGACTCTCATTGAAAAACTCGGTCTACCTTAGAATAACGATAAACCCAAAATTGCTTCTAAAAGTAATTTAAGGAGAATAAACTCATGAAAGACAAAATTGTCTATTTTCCCGAACGCAAACAGAGACCGGTAAAGTCGATAGAACCCGGCGACGGTGGCGATGATAACAACGCACCGAAACGGCCCGATGTCAACAGACCCGATACAAATGAACTTCTAAAACGCATGAGACGGGTTGACAAAGATCAATCGCGCCGATACCGTCAAAGAACGGGGGAATGATGAACTATAAAGGCGACTTTCTCAGCCTTTTGAAGCATGCTGATACCTTGCAAGTTGATGCTGAACAGACTCAAGGTATTTCTGAAGTAAATGCAACAGAATTATTACTAAGTATTAAAAAACCTATACACGATGCTATGACTCTGCCGACGCAAGGGAGACAAACGCATAGCACGGATTTAGAGTTAGCAGAAGCGACTACTGTCGTTGCGATGCGTTACAAGGATGGTATTATCATTGCGGGGGATCGGCGGGCAACCGCTGGCACTTCTGTTGTTCACGATCGCGCTGAGAAAGTCATTCCTATCGACTCACACTCTGTTCTGGCGATTTCTGGTGCACCCGCAATGGCTTTCGAGATGGCGCGGGTCCTAAAACACTCATTTCAGTATTTCCGGCGCAGTCAACTCCAAGAACTCAGTGTTGAAGGTAAACTGAGAACACTTTCACGGCTTATCCTTGATAACCTGCCTATGGCAATGCAAGGAATCGGCGCGGTGATCCCTATCTTCGCGTTGTATGCACCACAAACTGACGAAACGGTAAACGGTGGCAAAATCTATTTCTATGACGCACTCGGGGCACACTTTGAGAACGTCGATTTCGCGACAACAGGTTCCGGTTCAGTTTGGATACGCGGAGTGCTACGGTATCTCGACAGATGGGGAGAGACACGGCTTGAAGATATGGATGAAAAACAGGCAACCATCACAATTCTAAGACTGCTGGATACAGCCAGTGAATACGATGCAGCAACAAGCGGATACAATGCAAAAGCTGAAATATTTCCTACTCTCAAAACGATTACACGACAAGGGGTTGAAACTCTCACTGATCAATATCTAAATGAATGTTACGCGGAGGCTACATAATGCGCGATATGCCGTATCGCTGGATTGAAGCAATTCATGACAGGCGCGATTACATTGAAGACCAACTTAAACCCGGAAGTCCCGTCGTTGGACTTCCTTACACACAAGGCAGCCTCCTTCTTACCGTCAGTAAAGGTGCCCAGAAAATATTTGAAGTTCATGACCGTATTGCCCTCTCCGCAATCGGACATCCTGCCGACATTGAACGGCTCCGTATGCTTGTTACCGATACCGCAAGCGTTCAGGCATTCCAAAGTGCCACTGAGGATGTGAATCTACATAGACTTACACATTATGTTTTAGCCCATACCTTTAAACAAGCATTTGAATCTATTGTCGGTGAAGCGTACATAATAAAAATGTTGCTCGTAGAAATTGGCAATGGTGACCCAGAAACACAATTTACGCATATAAACTACGATGGGAACGTGAAAGTCCAGCAGGAATCTGGCGTCATCGGTGGTACCGCAGAGATAGAATCCGCTATGCAAAACTATCTCACGGATGCCCAAAATGATACACGACCTGATCTTGACGCAGCACTACAGTTAGCACTCAAAACATGGGCAGTCGGTAGAGAATTAAGCCAACGTGATGATGCAGAAGATGGCAATGAAGTTTCAGATGAGCAGATAGATGAAGTCATAAATACTGAATTAGAAGATGGAGAAATTGAAGCGGGGATTTTAGATAGTTCCATATCAGGAGACACAAAATTCCGCATGTTAAGCCAAGAGGAAATAAAAGACATAATCAAATTAAAAGAGTAATTTACATGAAAAAAATAGAAGACATTAATTATATTACAAATCAACTTATCACGTACATAGGGAATAAGCGTTCACTTTTGAGTCATATTTACAAAGCAATCATACAAGTAAAAAAGCGAACTGGTAAATCCCACCTTCGCGTATTTGATGCATTTAGTGGTTCTGGAGTTGTATCCCGTTTTATGAAATCTCATGCTTCTTATATAGCAAGTAACGACTTTGAGGACTATGCTGCAACAATTGCACGTTGTTATCTTCAGAATCGTAGTTCTGTTGATATACTTTCGATTTCAAAGATTGTTGAGGAAATTAACAATCGAGTGGATGAACAATTCCCTAAAGGTTTTATTGAAAGACTTTACGCCCCTAAAGATGAACAGAATATTACTTTAAACGATAGAGTTTTTTATACGCAGAAAAATGCACGTAGACTTGACAACTACCGGAGATTAATTGAGGAATATCCAGTTTATTTTCGTGATTCACTATTAGCACCACTGCTTAGTAAAGCATCTATTCATTCAAACACATCTGGTGTATTTAAAGGTTTCTACAAGAATAGAAATACTGGAATTGGACAATTTGGAGGAACTAAATCTAACGCGCTCACTCGTATTAAAGGACAAATTACGTTAGAAACACCTATATTGAGTCAATTTGAGTGTGATTTTGAGGTATTTCATGATGATACAAATGAAATAGCGAGTCAAGTCAAGGATATAGATCTTACGTATATTGATCCTCCCTACAATCAGCATCCTTACGGATCAAACTATTTTTTGTTGAATTTACTTGTGCATTACAAAGAACCAGTTAACATCAGCAGGATATCAGGTATCCCTAAAGACTGGAAGCGCTCTGGCTATAACGTTAGGACAAAGTCCAAAATCCTATTTGATGAGTTGCTACATTCAATTGACACAAAGTTCTTTCTTATATCATTTAACAATGAAGGTTTTATCAATCCAGACGAAATGCGTTGTATGTTAAATAAAGTCGGCTCTGTCAACGAATTTGAGATAATGTATAACACATTTCGCGGATCGAGAAACCTAAGAAACCGAAACATCCATGTCACGGAGCAGCTGTTTCTTGTTGAGAGGAACAACCATTGCAAATAAAGAACGACTACGAGAACTTAGAGCAGACACAATTATCAATGTTACAGCAAAAAAACAGGAAACTGAACTTATTATAGCACTTAAAAGAGTTGTTTGTTATTTGGGAGACAAATTTGCAGAAAGGATCGTTCTGACTCATAAGAAACAATGGAATTTGAAAGACATCATTAGTGAACTAAGACCGTTTTTTCCTGACATCGATTTGCATTGTCATTTCAATACTACGAGTATGAAACCAGATGGAGGTATTCTAGCGATAGAGAGCAGTAAGAATGACAAACTCACCTATCCAATTCTGATTTCAGAGGTAAAAAACCAAGGAACAAACGAATTAAGAGTAAAGGAAGGGTTGCGTAAACAATCAAAAGGAAATGCTATTGAACGTCTTGGAAAGAACTTAATAGGATTTCGTACAGCGTTATTGCGCGAAAGTATCTTCCCTTTTGTCTGTTTTGGATATGGTTGCGACTTTGAAGAAACGTCTAATATCTTAGATCGCGTATCAACTATGGCAATGTTCGGTAAACTCAATAAGATCTACCTCCATAACGAGGAAGATGGTCGATTTAACCGTGGAAGTTTATATTTCCGTGCAGAGAAATGGACTGCTGACGAAATGTTTGATGTTATGAAAGATATTGCGGAGCGTTCTGTTCAATATTACTTCTCAAAGTATCGTGAAGAACATTTCACACAAGTCACTGACTGAATTTAATTAAATCCAGGATCTTAGTTTTTTCGCCAATTACCAATACCATCAAGGAACAAATCCCGTGACATATAGAATAATCGGCATTGAAACCGAACTGGGATGCATGGTTCAACCTCAGACTATGCAAACACCACGTTTGAAAGCCTCCCCTGAGGGTGTTGCCGCCAATATCAGAGACTATGTCTTCAAACATCTTGAACTTGGGATACCCGATCTTCACTATCGTGACTGGGGTGAGCCTCCCGGCAACGGCGGCTTCCTCTTCAATGGCGGTAGACTCTATATTGACATGGGACATCTTGAATACGCTACACCGGAATGTGGTAATCTTTTTGACGCAATCGCTTACGATAAGGCGATTGAACACGTCATCATGGCGATCCTAAAAAAGAACAGAATTGAGTCACACGTTGCATTCTACAAAAATAATATAGACCACTACACAGGCGCAACTTTCGGCTGCCACGAAAACTATCAAGCACGACGGGACGTCCCATTCTATAGAATCGTAATTCCAACCCTCCTCCCATTTTTCGTTACACGACAAATATACGCAGGCGCAGGACGCGTCGGTGCTTATGATGACATCATGGAATTCGGTGATGGACAATACAGCTCGGACGACTTTATCGGGTATCAGATTTCACAACGCGCAGATCACATCGTCACTGAAATCTATGAATGGATTCAATTCAGTCGCGCAATAATCAATACCCGGGACGAACCCCTCAGCGACTACACAAAATATCGTAGACTTCATCTGCTTGTCGGTGATACAAACATGTCTGAGTATGCCTCAGCACTCAAAATCGGAACAACCGTACTCGTTCTTGATGCTATTGAGGAACATTATGACCGATACGGAGAAAAACTGCCAATCCCAAACCTTGAACTTGTTGACCCAATAGCCGCAATCAGATACATCTCACGGGACAGGACACTGACATGGGATGTTGACCTACAGAACGGTAAAACCGTCACTGCAATCGATATTCAACGCAAATATCTAAACTTTGTTCAAGACATAATTACACGTCCTAATGAGGTGGCTGAGTGGGTACTCACTGAATGGGAAAATGTCCTTGATGATTTAGAAACAGACTGGACACGCCTCACGACCCGACTTGACTGGGCTGCAAAGAAATGGTTTCTTGACGCATTAGTTGAAGAAGATGGGTTAGATTGGGATGACCAGTGGCTCACGAGCCTTGATTTAGAATACCACAACATTAACCCTGATACGGGGATTTTCTATGCACTCCAATCTGAAGGGTGTATGCGGCGCGTGATTACGGACCAACAGATAAGTCATGCCATCAGTAACCCACCCATCAACACGCGCGCAAGGGTTCGCGGATACCTCATGCAAAACCTAAAGAAGCAACGGATGCAGTGTATAGTGGACTGGCATCACATATATGCCGGACAAACCGAATGTTATGAGATGAAAGAACCCCTTGACAACAGCATCCCAAATGCTCGTAAGTGGCTAAATCTACTCAGACAGCGGCAACGGATGTGAAACAATAATCCTGACACAAATACAAAAATGTGATATAATAATAAAAATTTGACTTGTGATCAGGAGAGAATTTTATGAATAGCAGTCCATCTTATCGTATATTAACCGAGAAATTAGCAAAGCAGGGAGTTCAAGTTGAGGCAGTTAAGGAACTCCTCAAACAGCAGCATATAGAAACCCCTTCATGGGGGTACGGAAATTCCGGCACACGATTCGGTGTGTTTGAACAACCTGGGGCCGCAAGGAACGCCGCAGAACGTTTGGAAGATGCAGCAACCGTCCACAGATTTACAGGCGTTTCACCAACTGTCGCACTCCACATTCCTTGGGACAAAACCGACGACTGGGGCGCGTTGAAACAATATGCAGAAGATGTCGGTATTGGAATCGGGGCAATTAACCCTAACGTCTTTCAAGACCAGGAATATAAACTCGGAAGCGTCTGCAACCCTTCTGAGGATATACGACGCCTTGCAATTGACCACATGTTAGAATGTGTTGACATCATGCAGATGACAGGCTCAGATTTACTGAGCCTATGGTTTGCTGATGGCACAAACTTCCCCGGGCAAGCAAACTTCCGAAAACGGAAACAGTGGATGACAGAAGCACTAAGTGAAGTCTATGACGCACTCCCGGATGATACACGGATGCTGATTGAATACAAATTCTTCGAACCTGCTTTCTATCACACTGATTTAGCCGATTGGGGTACCGCTTACCTCATGGCGAATAAACTGGGAACGAAAGCACAAGTACTTGTAGATCTCGGACATCATCCCCAAGGCACAAATATTGAGTTTATCGTTGCATACCTTATAGATGAAGGAAAACTCGGTGGATTCCACTTCAATTGCCGAAAATACGCAGACGATGACCTGACGGTAGGGTCTATCAATCCTCAGGAACTCTTCCTCATTTATAACGAACTCGTCACAGCTGAACTTGACCCAGATACTGAAACTGACATTGCCTATATGATCGACCAGAGTCATAACCTAAAGCCGAAAGTAGCAGCAAGCATACAGTCTGTATGCAACCTACAAAAAGCTTATGCGAAAGCACTATTGGTAGACCGAGACGCATTAGCAGCAGCACAAGATTCAGCTGACCTCATTGAAGCGGAAAGTATACTTGAAAATGCGTATGAAACCGATGTGAACCCGCTCCTTGAACAAGTGCGGTTAGAGATGGGACGCGCCCCACATCCATTGACAGCATACCGAAAGAGCGGCTATTATGAAAAGATTAGGAACGCGCGTATCGGTGGCGAAAGCCAAGGATGGGCATGAACACAGAACACCTAAAAAAAATTGCTGCTGAAAAAGCGACAGAAGAGATACAAGACGGTATGGTTGTCGGATTGGGAACCGGTTCAACTGTTTACTATGCACTCTTAAAACTCGGCGCAATGGTGCAAAATGGTCTTGATATCATCGGAATTCCTACCTCAAAAGGTACAGAGAAAATCGCAACTGAACAAAGTATCAGACTCTCAACACTCACAGAACATGACACAATAGAATTAACGATAGACGGTGCAGATGAAGTAGACCTACATCTCAATTTAATCAAAGGGGGCGGGGCAGCTTTGGTTAGAGAGAAAATCATCGCAAACGCATCAGAACGACTACTCATTGTTGTTGATGAAAACAAGGTTTCTAAAGTAATCGGAACAGCATTTGCACTACCCGTGGAAATAATACAATTCGGGTGGGAAGCAACAAAACGAATGATAGATCAGATCTGCAGTAAGTCTGACCTGCGAGGGGGAATACAAAAACCGTTGATAACAGACAACGGAAACTATATCTTAGATTGCACATTCAATGGAATCCCTGAACCTGAAAAGATGGAGTTATTACTGAACAACATTCCCGGAGTCGTTGAGAACGGTATCTTTGCAAAACGCGCAGACAAGGTGATAGTCGGAACAACAGAAGGCATAAAATACATGGAGTAGGTAAAATGGTCAAGAAACTATATATCTTATCTATAGGGCTTATTGTCTGTTTTATATTTGCTGTTCCTGTTAACGGAGAAATCTTTACTGAAAGCGGATTAGTAGATATCCCATCAGGCAGAGTGTTAAAACATGGGATATTCGGCGTCGCTGTATATGCCCCCTTTCAAAATTCAACGCATTTCAAACGGGATCCGGTCGCTTTCCGTGTCAACTTCGGCATGTTTGATAGGATTGAAATCAGCGGAACACACATACTACCACAAGACAATGACGCTTCACGATCCTTCTTGGGACACCTAAAAGTACAAATTTTGCAAGAATCAGGAAAAATACCAGATGTCGCAATGGGTATTGACAATCTCGGAGATAATGTTAATCAAGAGTGGGATACCTACCATGCTAATTCCGCATACCTTGCTATCAGCAAGACTTTCAATCTTCCACTTGTTCACCTGATTTCAGGACACATAGGAATAGGCAATAAACGTTTCGCAATGGATGATAATCCTATTGGCGCGTTCGTAGGTCTAAACAAAGTATTTCGTCCAGCTTTTGCAAGAGACGATATTAAACTCAGTCTGGAATTTGACGGGGCCGGTATCAATGCAGGGATTCAGCATACTGCAAACAGTGGTTTGCGAATCTCTATGGGAGTTGAGACATTAAACAGACCTGAAGATATCCGTTACTTTGCAGCAATTTCGTGGTCAAATGCAAAGTTAATGGAACAGATAGCAGGTTCAAACCGTCTGGCACAACAAGCAGCCAAACTTGCAAGTCAAGCAAAAAAAGAGGCAGCATCAGAGTAGCCTACTGGATAGTCAGACTAAATTTGTGGGTATAAGTAATAGTCGGTTTGTGGAGTTCCCTCCTACCAAAAGCAGCCAATAGGTAGGAGCGATATCCGAATCGCGACCTTTAACCGAACACTTTGAATGGTCTGTTTATTACTGCTCTACCTCAATAGACTTCATAACATTCTGCAATGACTTTAGTAATTCTGTAGAGAAATCCTGTGGTGGCACAAGGATAATCTCAATCCGACGGTTTTTCGCTTTTGCATCATCTGTATCGGCAGTATCAATTGGTTGATAGAAAGCATATCCTGTACCCGATAGACGTTCTGGTGCGATGTCAGCATTTTCCTGTAAGTATTTGACAGCAGAGATAGAACGTTGCGTTGAAAGGTCCCAGTTTCGCAGTGCAGAACCAGCAATTGGGCTGTTATCCGTATGTCCTTCAACCCGAATTGCGTATTCCGAATAATCTGGATTTAGCAATACCTCCTTTGCAATTGCATCAAGTAGTGCTTTCCCTTCTTTGCTAAGTATTGCACTGCCTGTTTCAAACAGTATTTTTCCTTTCACATCAAGTGTTAGTCGTCCCGCTTCGTCTAAAACAGCACCGACTGAATCTTTGAATCTGTCTTGGATAGCGGCGATTGAACGTTGTGACTGATCACGGATCCTTTTTAATTCTGATTCAATCTCAGTCAGTTTTGAACGGAGATTCGCTTTATCGCTTTCAAGACTTGCTTTATCCTCTTGTAGTTTATTTCGTTCAGCAGCGATCTTCTTCGCAGCTTCACTTTCATCTTCTAATATCTCTTTTGTATTGCTAAGTTCTGTTTTTGTCTCTTCTAATGCCTTCTCTGTTTTTGTTAACTTCTCATCCAGTTGTGTTTTCGCAGTTTCAGTATCTTGTAACGTGGTTTTTGTCGTAGACAGGTCTGATTCCTTCTGTTTAAGTGTATCAGAAGTTGTATAAAGCAGAATTGACAAAACAACAACGGCAATGACAGCAATAATTAGTGAAATGACTGAAATGATTACCTTTTTATCCATTTTATTCTCCTTGTAAACTTAGTATCACATCAAAGTTGTCGTCTTTGGACGTCTTGTTCTTTTTAGTAATCCCGCACGTAGTGCATCGGTGGATAAGCACATAGTTCCCGCGTTTCATTGTAAATCCTATCGGTTCCATCAAACCGAGACATGTCTCCGCACGATCACCAGGATTCACATCTACATGTTGACTCCAAAGACATTTTGGACAGTGATTAGTATATCCATCTCCTTTTACGAACGTGCCGCAATATCCGCAAGTAAAATCTTCAATGTGGCGTTGGAATAGTTTCTTCACTTGTCCTTTTCACTGCAAACCAATCTAAAAAAAGAATTATCCGAAATGGTATCATATCTAATTGTTGAGTAACAAATTATAGCAAAATGAGTAAAGGAAGTCAAGACATATTGCTGAGCCATCCAAATCACACCTTGACATATTCTCCCAAATCGTATAGACTAAAATAATGTTTCAGAACGCATCCGAAATCCTTATGCTAATCGCTTCTGCGATCGTCCAGTGGATCTTCTATCGGAAACGTGTGCCGAAAGATTTCTCTCCTAAACGCATCCTCGTTGTAAAACTCGATCATATAGGAGATGTCCTTTTAGCAACACCCGTTTTTTCCAATCTACGAAGAGCATACCCAGACGCAGAGATACATGCATTGACCGGTAGTTGGAGTAGCATTATATTGGAAAATCATCCGGATGTTAATAAGTTGTTTGAATATAATTAACCCATGTTTTGCCGTTCAGGTCACCCTACATCTCTAAGGAAAACAATCCATCTTTATCGTGAGTTGCGACAGTCAAAGTACGATCTTCTAATA
>CAZURU010000172.1:7915-10229 GCA_964623585.1 uncultured bacterium | reverse complement strand
TACCCCAGTAATAGTAGATAAAATCCATCTCTGCTGGGTCGCCGAACCAATTGGCAAGGACAACGTAGATAAGGAACGTCCCTGCACGTCCAATTAGGCTGAGAGGTGTGACAACGAGAATATTTTTGAGAATAGAGGGTTCTGTTTCGGAAGCGTTATTCGGCATGCAATGTTTGAACGGTGTGCTTGGCGTAGATGGAGTTGGGAAACCTTTAATACCGTTTCGTGTAAAAATTTTTCAGACATAATAGATAGAGGGCTTACGCAAATTGTGTAGGTCCTGTTCTTCTTAAAATGTTACGTTTTTATAACATTTTTAAATTGGAATTTTTGTGCGGGTTTTCGGTTGAAAACCCAGTGGAAACGCGGGTTTATTGGGTATTTTTAGTTGCGATTTTGTGCTGAAAAAATAATTTGGTGGTAAGTGTAACATTTTGCTATCGGTCAAATTTAGCCCCACGTGGGGCATCTGCTTGGGTAGATCTAACAACTGGGAAATGGTGCGTTGAAAACCTCATGTTCTTTGTACATCTTTGAATCTCATAGTAAAGTGTGAAATCAATAGCGGGAACTTTCTATATAGTTTGGTATTATTCTGTGACAATCGTTTCCTCACCGAGCATGTCAATAATCTTCACTGCGACGCGTGCATCAGAACGCGGGAGTGATACGGTGTATTGCCCCTCAACAAAATCTTCCCTCTTCTTGGGAACGTCGCTCTCAACTATATTGAAATGCTCACCCGTATAGTCGGTATCAATCAGGACACAATCGATCTGTGCCCGGAAATCATCAATATGTACATCAAAAAGTTCTATTCGGTCTATCTCTAAACGTGCTAAGATGGTCGGACTTATATAATCCGCAATCGTAATAGTGACGTTTTGTCCTTCCTTTTTGAAATTGACCTCTACTTCGGCAGGTGAATAGGTGGTAACACCGTCGCGTTGAATATCCTGCGCAATGATTTTGTTGATCGGGCGACGTTGGTTTTCTCTGTCAAGTTCCTCTTGCATTCCGACTTCGCTCCCATTACAGAGTACCGTAATGTCGCGCGTCTCGTCAGGACGGTTTTGGAGTTCGTCTTTAATGAGTTGGATATCCAATCGAGTGAGTGGTTTCGTCAGATCAGCAATCTTGGCAAGCGTTCCGTTTAGCGTGCCATCAAAGAAACCAGCTTTCCGATCAGTTTCTATACCGTATTTAGAGACGATAATTTCTTTCAGTTTATGCTCGGTCTGGAAGTCATAGTTATTAACGCGGTAGTGGGCGATCCCGCGTGGTTCATCAGGGCAGTTACGTATCCGTTTCATTGTTGTTTGGATTGCACCTTTATTGAGGTCTGCAGCGATCCAACGTCTGCCGAGTTTTTCCGCTACAGCAGCAGTGGTGCCGCTTCCTACAAAACAGTCAAGAACAATAGAATTTTTATTACTTGATGCTTCAATGATGCGTTTAAGAAGTGCCTCGGGCTTTTGAGTAGGATAATCAAGAGATTCATGAGGAGTAATACCTAATCCAGGAATATCATCCCATATATTATCAGCAACTGTTTTTTCAATAACTTTATTACCAACAGTTTCTCGGTAATACTTGATAGCAATTTTACCTCCTGTCACTGACACCTTGCCATCCTTAATCAAAAGTTTCCCACCATGCGAAACATAAACGCGTCCCTCTTGATGGAGTTTAATGATGCTCTCGTCAGAGTATGCTCCGCGGTCGGAAGTCCGAAAGAAGCCCTTATCATCTTTTTTGTATTTTCGCTCGGCCTCTTTCAATGAGATGGTATTAACTTTTTCTATTTTGTTCCAAATTGCGTTGTCTTTGTCTTTTGCATAGAGATAGATATAATCGGAACTAAACGGCATGAACTCGGCATGTGTTTTCATTCCCCGGACAATTTGTCGCCGCCATGTCACGAGGTTCAGAAAATTACTCTTCCCAAAAATTTCATCCATTGCAAGGCGAAGATAACTATTCATGCGCCAGTCGCAATGCAGGTATAAACTTCCTTTTTCGCTCAGGAGTTCTCGTATCAAGCTGAGTCGTTCAAACATAAATTGGAGGTAGTTGTCATTTGCCCAAATGTCAGTGTATTGCGTTTGCTCAATTACGGAGTTCCCTTCAGCCTCTAGGTCCTTCTGTTCACCGCGTAGTGCTACCTTACGCACATAATCTGCCCCACTGTCAAACGGCGGATCTATGTAGATGAGGTCTATTTTTCCACGAAACCCTTGCACAAGGAGTGTAGAGAGGATTTCTTTATTGTCTCCGTGAAATAGGAGGTTCGGACCGTCTTTAAAGTTGTCGT
>CAZURU010000172.1:5305-7905 GCA_964623585.1 uncultured bacterium | reverse complement strand
CTTTTTGTGGGTTTTCGACGTTATAAGTTTCTGCCAATTGTGCAGGATAGGCGTTGACTGTGTCAAGTGTGCGTTTGCCGAGCCAGTGCAGCATCGGTCTCCCTTTAACAGGGGTGATTCTCATTTTGTCTCCTCTATACGCGTAGAACCTTTATTCGCAACGGTATGCTTTGAATGCCAGGAATCTTTTAACTTCGAGAGAACATCCAACACTTTATCCAGTGGCGGCGAATCCTCAGACTGCAGCAGATTGGTAAGAGCCTGCGGGCTGAGGTCTGTCCACCTGGCAAGATTTTCAATCCCACCTTGCGCTTGAGCGACATTTTTAATGACGAGCAATATTATTTCAATATTGCCATCTACATCGAAATCTCGGATTGCTGCATCCAGATAATCTTTGGCAAACTCAGGTTCAGTAAGGTCTTTTAGCAGAAAGTCTTTAAAAGGGACGGTGCACTTTTGGAGTTTCGCGTCTATATTCATTGTGCCTGCTCCTTTATTTGTTGGAGAAAGTCGTTCCAATAATTTCGTGCTCTGGTGATGTCCCTTGGCTGGGTGCCTTTTGTCCCACCACAAACTTGATAGACCTCTTCTTCGCTGGTACCCGTATTTTGTTCGTGGACGCTGTTCATCACTTGTAAGAGTTTCTCCCATGCTTCCGATGTCACCAATTTTCTGGGCGTAATCACCACGCAATCCCCTTCAAGTCGAACATCCACGACATCGTCCTTCTTAAGCCTTAAGCTCTCTCGGATTGGCTTAGGAATGGGTATTTATCCATGTTCAAGCACCTTATCAATTGCCATATTCTTCCACCTTTTCGGACGTTTGCCCTAATAACTGTTTAAGTATAAAGCATTTTTGGCAAAAAGTCAACTTTTGGTTGATTGTAAAAGTAGAGTGCTCCCTTCTACAGCTTTCGTCTGAATAAGGTTAGGTATCTTCTGAGGTTAGCATTGAGGCGATGTCTGGAGGCAACTGGATACCATGTCTTTGTTCAAAATCCACAACGCTTTCATAGTAATCGTGAAATACAGTGATGATATCCATGCCCTTTTTCTTAGCAGCGGTCAGGTCAGCGTTGGCTTTTTCCCATTCTTGCAAATATAACCATGCCACTCCGCGATTGTAACAGGTTACATCAGGATTGGGATTTAGTTCGAGGGCTTTGGTATAATCTTGGATAGCACGGTCAATATCACCTTTTTTCCCATAAGCGACCCCACGATTGTTGTAGGAATTAGCGTTATCAGGATTCAGTTCTATGGCTTTGGTATAATCTTGAATGGCACGGTCAATATCACCTTTTTCCCCATAAGCGACCCCGCGATTGATGTAAGCAGGAATACTATCAGGATTCAGTTCTATGGCTTTGGTATAGTCTTGAATGGAGCGGTCGTAATCGCAAACATTGCTATAAACACCGCCGCGATTGTAATAGGTTATATAACAAGTTGGATTTAGCTCTATAGCCTTACTATAGTCTTCTATAGAACGGTTATAATTGCCTTTATTGCCGTAAGCCATACCACGGCCGTGATACGCCTCAGCAAGTTCCGAATTCAGTTTTATTGCCTTGGTAAAATCTTTAATCGCACGCTCAAAATCGCCTTTCGCATCATAAGCAATCCCTCGATTGCAATATGCCTCAGCATAGTTGACCTCGAGTTCTATCGTCATGTTGTAGTCTTTAATCGCACGCTCAAAATTGCCTTTCGCCTTATGTGCATTTCCACGATTGTTATAAGCCTCAGCATACTTAGAATTAAGCTGTATGGCTTTGTCATAATTCGTAATGGCGCGATTAACTTCACCCTTTGCTTCGTAAGCAATCCCGCGGTTATTATATCCCTCAACATACTCAGAATTAAGTTGTATGGCTTTGTCATAATCGTCAATACCAAGGTCAATCTTACCTTTTGTAACGTAAACAATACCCCGGTTGTTATACGCTTCGGCAAGCTCGGGATCGAGCTGTATTGCTTTGTTATAGTCAGCAATAGCCAAGTTATGTTTTCCGTCTTTTCCATAAGCAGCCCCGCGATTGTTGTAGACTTCAGCAAACTTTGGGTTGAGTCGTATTGCTCTGTTATAATCAGCGATAGCAAGGTCATATTCGCGCTTTTCCCTGTAAGCATTACCGCGATTATTATAGGCTTCAGCATAATCTGGTTTAAGTTCTATCGCTTTTCTCAAATCGGTGATAGCAAGGTCATGTTTGCCTTTCTCAGTGTAAGCAACCCCACGGTTGCTATATGTTAGTGGATAATCAGGATACAATTGTTCCGCTTTGTTGCAGTCTTGAATAGCGAGGTTATATTTGCCCTTTTTAATGTAAACAGCACCTCGATTAATATAGGCAAAAGCATGATACTGGTTGAGTTCAATCACGTGTGAATAGGCTTCTATTGCTCTATCAATTTGGTCCAGCATCTGCAAGAAGTTCCCCTGCTGGAACACCCATTCAACGAGTCGTTCATTTTGATCACTTTCAGATGTGAGATTCATCTGAGCTTTTATTTTATCAATAGTTTTCCAGATCCCGTCTACCACATTTTGCCAGCCTTCACTGGGATCCTCCCATTTACTAATAGGCTTAC
>CAZURU010000172.1:0-5295 GCA_964623585.1 uncultured bacterium | reverse complement strand
GTGAGGAAGCACTTCAAAATGGCTGATTTTATGACGCTTCCAATCACAATGCTCAAGGATAATCGGGATAACCGGTATTTCCCGCTTTAAAGCTTCGGCTAACTCCCTATTGCAGTTTTTAGAGGCGAGACTGGAAGCAGAGACGAGGTAGAGGAGTAGGTCTGAATCAGCAACTTTTTTAAGGAGGTCTGCTTGAAGTGCTTTGTCCCCGGGCGTGAGCTGGCAATCATCCCAAGCCACCAACTCATTTTGCTGTTCCATGACAGCAAGGCATTCTCGTAATGCGTCTTTTTGTTCTGCATTCTTGTGTGAATAGGTAATGAATCCTATTAAGGGTTTGCTCAAGACTTTTCTCCTCTACAATGCCAATTCCTTATGGCTAATCATAGTAAAGCCAATAATGTCTGAGTATAAATTACCGAATAAAGTGATAACGTCTACTTCCATGTTCCTGCCAGTAATCAGGTTTGCTCTCACTTTTTCCTATTTTTCATGTTTAACAACGCTGCGTTGAGATTATCATGGGCTGTCGTATAATTGGGATCAAGTTGTATGGCTCTTTTATAGTCTTTGATAGCTCGCTCAAAATCACCTTTGCTATTGTGAGTAAAACCTCGATTGTTATACGCAATAGCGTAATCTGGGTTGAGTTGCACGGCTTTATTATATTCTTCAATAGCACGGTCAAAATCGCCTTTTTTGTGATAAGCATTGCCACGATTGCTATAGGCTTCGACCAAATTGGGATCAAGTTGTGTTGCCATGTCAAAGTCGTGGATAGCACGGTCAAAGTCGCCTTTGTTATCACAAGCAAGTCCCCGATTGTTATAAGCACCAGCATGATTGGGATCCAATCGTATTGCCATATCAAAGTCGTGGATAGCACGGTCAAAATCGCCTTTGTTATCACAAGCAAGTCCCCGATTGTTATAGGCCTCAGCAAGGTTTGGCTTCAATTGTATTGCAATGTTACAGTCTTCAATAGAACGCGCATATTCACCTTTGGTTTTGTAAGAGGCACTGCGATTGCTATAGGCTTCAGCATAATCGGGGTTGAGTTCTATCGCTTTGGTAAAGTCCTTGATAGCTTTGTCAGATTCGTTCTTCTCCTCGTAAGCATTGCCACGATTATTATAAGCCTCCATGAAATCAGGCTTCAATTCTATCGCTTTACTATAATACTCAATAGATTTTTCATGTTCTTTTCTATTGGCACAGGCAAAACCTCTGTAAAAGTGAGTGTAGGCATCCCCGTGAAGGTCCTGGTTTCTGATAAATCCATAGAGGTCATTGTAAATAGTTTCCGTGGATACACTGTGGTAGTTCCGCAGATGTTGTAGCAGTGGCTGCTTGAGATCTGCTGGGATAGTGACTATATTGTTTTCGTCAGGTTCAATAAAACCCCTCGGAGGTCTAACAAATACACTCTTTTGGGCGATAACGCGGTGTCGTGGATTTTGAGGCTGTGCAATCATGTGTCTTATTAAATCGATTTTTTGCAGGATAATCCGGCCGTCTTGGTTAAAATGGCCATCACAAGCAAAGAAAAGGGCAATGAAGTAGTCGGTCGTGAAGTCAATAAGATTGGTTTTACCCCCATAGTGTTGAATTTCAGTGAGGATTTCAAAATCGATGGTTTCATCAGGATCCTTTCCAGCGAGATTAGGGAATGTCGCGAGATCCGCACGGAAATCCCACGGTAGGTGTCCCGTATGCTTTTTAGCTGCAGTCAGCATCTCTTTTTGGATAACCTCTATATCAAAGTGTTCATTCTCAATACCATATTCGCGCCAAAGATTTGAGGAAACTTTTCCATTGTATGGGGGTTTTTTATGGAGCCTACGTTCACCGCGATAAATGTAACCGCCATCCGCCGATTTTGTTTCTATAACACGGATAATGTCCTGAACTGTGCGCGGTTGGTTTTCAGAATGAGGTTGGTTTGGCATGCTTATTTTCTCTCCTCCACAATGTAGTGCTTTGTCAAGTTTCAAATGATTGGTAGAAGTCGCGATTCGGAGATCGCTCCTACAAGAAGTCATTTATTTTGAGGTGAGAACGTTCGTTCCAGCGTTGCGAACCCACGCTAGGACAGTGTCAATGTCGTCAATATTCTCTCTCATAAATTCTGTATCAGTATAGATGATGTGATATTTGAAGCGTGCATTGGATTGCAACTCCTCTAAGCGTTCAACGGCTTTCCTTTTTGCCTCGACGGTTGGGTTCATGCGGTCTCTCTCAGACTTTATCTCAACGATGTAGAATTCCCCATTCTTCTTGACAATCACAAAATCCGGGAAATAGCGGTGATAATTGTCGTCAACACCCTTGTATTCAAAATGGAAATCTGTTTTCTTGGGATCCGTCAAGCCGCCGGTAAACAGAAATACCTTCACATCCTCCACCGATGTATTTAAGGTATCCAAAATGACCTCGAAAAACTCACGCTCTGGCTTGGTGTCGAAATTGTAAGGAGCATAGTGAAAACTGACATCGTATTGGTCAGGTAAGTCTTCTTGCTCGAATAAGAGTCGGTCTGTTCTCATCCGTTCAGCGTTGCGCTTTTGTATGCGTAACCGATGGATATAGGTCCCATCAGAATCTTTTTCAAAAACAGGATTGCCCTTGTCATCGTGCGTATGGATAAGCGCGAGGACCTCGGACACCTCCTCTTCAATCACTTTATAGTTCTGCAACTGTTTTTCTATTTGCTTGAACAACGGGTAGAGGTGTTCGTTCGGGACTTCACCTTCTGGATAGAGCGGTTTGAGGGTTCTGAGTGTTTGCATCAATGGGAGATGATAGTTTGTTGCTATACGTCGTGCCAGCGTATAGCAGTCGGTTGTTCGGTTAACTACTTCAATTTTATCTGACTCTTCAATACCAGTAAGCGGAGAGGTGCTGCCACCTCGTGCGAAATTGGGAGTCAGTAGGTTACGAACGATTGGCGGTGGATCTTCCACATCAGTTGGGACGTGCAACTTAATTTCTGTAGGTGCATGCTCGTCTCGAACGACGCGGGGGACCAACCGAGAAATTTCGAGTTTAGGCAATTTTGTCTTGCGAATGCGAATTTCTACTTCCTCGGTTTCGGTGGTATGTCCGCTCAGTCTACCGAGCGTAGTGCCGAAATTTTCTTCCAATTCTTTATCCAAAATCAACCGATTCTTTGTGTCCAAAAAGATTTTCGCAGGATGCGTATTGCCTTCTACCTGACGGAGGCATCGCGTTGAGGCTTGCAGAACGAAGTTACTGCTTGTCGTCTGTTCCTTAATTAACGCACAGGCGAATAGGCTGGGGCAATTCCATCCCTCTACGCCTTTACCGATAAGCAGCAAGATACGCTTTTGACTCTTTGGATCGTTAAGTTGGTTGAACTCGTCAATCTCAGCTTGGCTTGATTTTTGTGTATTGACGAGTATCAGGGCAGGGCTCTTACCAATTTCTGCCAATGCTCTTTCAATATGCTCTCTCGATGTGTCCAAATGTTCTTGTGTCTTGAAGTAGAAAGCGATTTTTGCTTTCGCGCCGTTGGGAAGCGTTACGTCCCCGTAATTTTCAAAAAACAGGTCTATTACGTTCCCAATGACTTCTTCCTCAGAGTCCTGTCTTATGTGGTAGTGGACAATCCCGCGGCGCAGACTTTTGAGGATGTTGTCTTTTACACCCTCGCCGAGGCTATACCATGCAACGACTTCGCGAAGCATCTGTCGTTTGAAGTAAGGGGTGCCAGTTGTATTGACAACAGCAATCACCCCTTTTTTCTCTTTGATATAGTTGACCGTTTCACGGACCCGTTTGAGTTCTTTATCCATTCGATTGCCGTAGGTATGGTGCGCCTCGTCTGAAAAGACACCCAAATTCGGCAGACTTGTGATTTTCTGGAGACGGAGGTTCGCCTCTAATTCTGCTTGCTCCTTCTTTTCCTCGAATTCTATTTCTGTCTGATTTTTCCGCTTTCTCACGTTCGCTCTGAGCGCGATTTTTTCTGTATTCGTGACGATGACGTTGTAAATACTCTCGCTTTGAACCTGAATTTCTTTTGCACCTGCTTGTGGGTAGGTGATTTTTAGGTTGGCGAGAAAGTCACGGTGTAGGCTAGCCGGTAGAATCTGATCGAAAGGAATGTCACTAATCTCACGTAGACTCTCAATAATTGTTGTACCAGGGGCAAAGACGAGGGCATTTTTCATGAAGTCGCCTTCAGGATATCGGAGTGCCATGGCGAATTCAGTTGCGATAATCGTACCGATAAGAACGGTCTTACCGGTACCCATCGCGAGGGCAAAGATATAACTCGGATACGGGAGCGTTACAGCCTCGTGGACGGGATCAATCCGTTTTTGCCTGACGAATTCTGGATCATTTTTTACCTTTTCAATGACTGCATCAACATTAGGGATCCATTGGAGTTCGGTTGGATCCACTGGGATACCAAACGCTTCAAAGAAATCCCGTTTATCGTCGCTGTAGTAGTGTTTGTAAAGGTCAACGATATGCGGTGTTTTTCGCACCAGTCTCAGAAACCAATAGAGTTCCAGTGATTGAAATTGAGGTTCGCGGAGGTATTTGAGGGAGATTTGCTCTGGTGGTTCGCCTTCAAACTGGTAGCGTAGTACCTCACCGATGAGAGAGTAATCTGGACAGGGGTAACCTTCCTTACGCCAATTGAGTGTGTCGTCACGTAGTTTTTCAAAAAGGTGTTGCATTTCTCTCCCATTAAGTTGCCGTTTGTTCTTGTAACGAACTTCTACAAAGGATGATTTTCACTCAACCCCTCGTTCAGTAAAGTAATTCATCAAGTCAGTTTGAATCCGATTAAATTCCTGATCATAAAAAGGGTTGTCACGTGAGTTTTCCGTGCGTAAAAAATACAGGTAAGCACTAAACGAAAGTTTATCGTTACTTCCGCCGTAAGAACAGGAGATATGTTTATATTTCCAAGTGCTAACTGTTTTTGTGGATATCTGTTCATGATGTAATTTCATTTTCAGGTGTTTTGATTTTGGAATGGTGGTATCGTTTTGTTAATTACGCTGGACTCTGTTTAATGGACACAGCGTGCTTAAAGTGTACCATATAGAGGGTGGAAAGTCAAACGGATATTTCGCTTTTTCACTGGTTTTGAAGGAGGATCGCGACCGGGAGGTCGCTCCTACAAAGGTGCTTAGCAATCAGTTATTAGAAAAAGGCGAGGTTGGGAAACCCCGCCAAAAGATGTCTCTACGGTATTGATCGTTTCTACTCTCGCACTTGACCGTCTCCGTAGACGATATATTTATAAGTCGTCAGCCC
>CAZURU010000171.1:0-10240 GCA_964623585.1 uncultured bacterium | reverse complement strand
AATCCTGAAAATCCTGGTTCAGACAAGCATTCGGAAAGACCTTCCCGTTTGAAGGGAATCGAAGGGTGTGTAGAAGTTTTTTCACCTTTTAGATGACGAGGAAGCAATCTTACATATTGAGGCACAGACTGACGACAGCACACATAAACCGATGCCTTCACGGCATTGATGAAATCCCCCGCTGACATGACACCTGAAACTTGGGTTGAGAAGTGTATCCAGACGATCCAGGCACTTGATGTTGACAAAGAGATGCGGGGAACCCTTTTATTTGCCCTATCGTTATTCGGAAGTTTAGTAAATCCAAAAGAATTATTTCAGGACACTATATTGGAGGCAATCATGCAAGAATCACCTTTTTATGAACTTGTGATGCAACGCGGCGATGAACGCGGCGATGAACGCGGCGATGAACGCGGTATTGAACAAGGGGCACGTCAAACTTACATTGAAAGTATATTGACAACCCTCAAAGCACGTTTCCCAAATGATGATGTCGACCCTCTTATTTCCAGACTTGAAGATATTGTTGACATCAATGATCTCAAGCAGGTAAACCTTAATGCTTCACTTACGCTCTCTTTTCTTGAATTCCAAAAGACCTTACCCTAATTCTCCATTGAGTGGTGTAATGTGGAAGGATGAATGTTGTATAAAAAAGCACAATCAAGGATGAATGTGCTACGGGTGAGTAAAGTTAACGTGCAGAGATTTTCGTAATAGACACTAAGTTCCAATTTTCAATTCTGTCCGAATTTTTTGTCGCACATCACCACAGATCTGAATGGCATGTTCTGCATCTTTGGCTGTTGCAGATTCACCTAAATAGCGAGATTCCACTGCATAAGAACTAATTATCTTGAAATCGGGTTGCCAGACATTCCACAAAGACTGCGTTGGTACAATTAAATATAGTAATTCTTCAAGGTCATGTGTCTTTGAAAAAGGAATGTTCTCCTCTTGCAACCACGCTTTCAAAGACTTTTCAATACATTGTTGTGTATGAAAACAGATAGCGTTATGGACTGGGGTTGGCGATTCCTGAAGCCACTTGGCAGAATTATAATCTTCTTCAGCTTTCTCAATCCATTCTACCGACAAAGGATTCATGTATATTTCTTCCTTTATAACTGAATTCGGTTTCTGTTTGTCTAAATTATAGTCAGCATAGGAACCGTATAAGAGTTTACCTTTTTCAGTGATCTCACGAAGAAACCAATCATTATACGAAACCCGATAAGCAATCTCTTCAGGTGATCTCACAAGAAGGTCCATTCCAAAGCGATAGGGAATTCTTTGCCGAATCTCTGCAGCTTTGTTGCGAAATTCCGACTTAGGAATTGGCATCACGACTAACAAGTCAACATCTGATTCTTCCGAAGGTGTACCATAAGCATAAGAACCAAATAGAATAACTTGTAACGGAGAAAACTCACGCACAATATCTTCACAAGTTGCCTGTATCTCTTTTGAGCTGACCATGTGCAAACTCCTTATTGAACCAATTCTATGTCGGGAAAATCAAAACCCCCATGCAAGAAATTATAACACTTTTTTCAGTTCTTAATCCATGAATTTTAAAGATCGGGTGTGTGAGAGATCGGGTGTGTAAGTATTTTGTCACCTTTTGTGTCAGAATCGCGGATTATCGCGCCCTGTTAACATAGCTGGCATAGATGGACACGGAAGGGGTTTCTGGATCGTTATATGTCTTTGGTCGGCTACAAAGAAGGCACAATCTGGAAGAATGTGCTACAAAGAGACACAAAACCCCCATCCAACCTTCCCCTCTTCCAACCTTCCCCTCTTCCAATCTTCCATCTTATCCTGATGAAATCCTGGTCAGTCTTCCAATCTTCCAACCTTAACATAACCTATATTTGTAAAGACAATTCTGGAGCACGTTAAATTGAAAGTTGTTTTGTCCCCCAGCAAAGCAATATCCCAATATATATCATCTTCATTAGGTTCGGGGGCAGATCTTGTTGTTGCTTCAGAAATACCCCACATCGGAAACGGATCATGTTTTTCAGATATGATCTTATAAGACTTGACTTCAATGAATTCAACTCTCACTAATTGGTTATGTTCTTTACCATAAGGATAAGCGTTTACAGTGAGAATAATTGTCATATCAGCCTGTCCGATGCCATTTGCGATGCCGTTTTCATCAATGCTCTTGTAGTTTTCAAACTTTACTTCAAAACCTTCAACGTATCCATCGTGAAAATCATTGAAGTATTTTAAAGCCGCATTAACTTCTTTAATGTTCTTCGGTTCAAATCGATCCATGATATTTCACCTCCTTTCTACATTCTCTACACATACAAGCTCTATAGAATCACTTATACACATTTATGGATGCATCTTTTAATGAATAATGAATATAAACAACATGCACGCTTTCACGTCAAAACATAATACCTATTCTACGCGCAGCTGCTTGACACAGAATAGGTCAGACTATTTTCTGGAGGAAACCTACCATTCGCAGTCTATTCGGTCTCAAAAAATACGTCAAACGTTACAAATACACCATCATATTGAGCTTCGTTCTTGTTCTGATAACGAATGGACTTCTGCTGATTAGTCCTAAAATTTTGCAGGCAGTATTTGATGCGTTGGAACGCAGTTTTAGAGACACAAATATCACGTTGTCAAGTGGTAGGATCCTGTTTTTTGCCACGCTTATCTTCGGTGTTGCGCTTGTTGGGGGTATTATCCGTTTTTTCCAGAGACGCACTATTCAAGGTGTTGCCCGAAAGATTGAGTTTCATCTTCGCGCCGACTTTTTCCTGCATCTTCAAAAACTATCTGCATCTTATTATGACAATGTCCGTACTGGCGACTTGATGACAAGAGCAACCAGTGACCTCAATGCAATTAGGATGGTACTCAGCAGTGCAATCATGTATACTGCCGATGCAATCGTGTTCTTCGGTTTAGCACTTCTCATCATGCTACGGATTGATGTTACACTGACTCTGGTTGCTCTGTTGCCATATCCAATACTCGCGATAATCATACGATTACTTGGGAAACGGCTTCATAAGCAATATGAAGGAATTCAGGAAGCGTTCTCAACACTGAATACAAAGGTTCAAGAGAACTTATCTGGTGTGCGTGTCGTTAAAGCCTACACACTTGAAACAAATGAAGTAGAACATTTTAGGGAACTCAATCAAGAATTTGTCAACAGTAATCATAAACAGATCCGCTTGATGACTTTTTTCTTTCCACTGTTCCGATTTCTCCCTGGAATTAGTAGAGTCGTTCTTCTCTGGATGGGAGGACTTCTCGTCATTCAACAGGAAATAACATTCGGTGAATTTATCGCTTTCAACGCATATCTATTAATGTTGGTCCGTCCGATGATAATGTTGGGGTTTATTGTCAACACATTCGAACGGGGTGCTGCATCAATGGATCGTTTCAATACGATTCTCAATGAAGAACCTGAGATAGTTGATGGTGAAAGTGTCGAATGGAATATAAAAGACATCAAAGGAGAGATAGAATTCCGCAACCTTGACTTTGCTTACAACGGTGGTCCTCCCGTGCTAAAGAACGTCAATTTGAAGGTTGAACAGGGAACAACACTCGCGATCGTTGGCGGAACAGGTTCAGGAAAATCCACTCTTGTTAATCTCATCCCGCGTATCCGGCAATCAGAACGCGGTACTATCTTTATTGATGGTGTGGATATACAGGATATACCCTTAAACGTGCTTCGGTCTAATATAGGTTTTGTAGAACAGGAGCCGTTTCTGTTCTCGGACTATCTACGGAATAACATCGCTTACGGTGTTGAGACACCAGATGATGAAGAGATTAGAGATGCGGCACATACATCTGATCTGCTATCACAGATTGAGGAATTCCCTGACGGTTTACAAACATTTCTCGGTGAACGCGGCATTACGATCTCAGGCGGACAACGTCAACGCAGCGCACTCGCAAGAGCCATCCTGATTAAACCCAAAATTCTTATACTTGATGATGCCTTTGCGAATGTTGATACACAGACAGAAGACACAATACTCAACCGACTTGACGAGATAATGAAGGATCGGACAACTATCCTCATCTCACATAGGATATCAACAGTTAAGGCAGCAGATAACATCGTCGTCCTAAATGATGGGAGCATCGTCGAATCAGGTACGCACGACCAATTGCTGAAGAAAAACGGAATATACGCTGGAATCTATGAAACACAACTGTTACAGGATGAATTGGATGAATTATAGAAGGAAATATCAAAATGTTTGGAATGGGTAGAGAACTCCATGAATATAGTGACGAGGAGCAAGAACTCGGGAAGGTGTATGACCGAGTCTTAATGAAGCGACTGCTTCAATACCTCAAACCGTACAAATTTCAATTACTCGTCATCGCTATCTTTATGATAGGCACAACACTATCCCGTTTAGCCGGTCCCGTTCTCATTCAGATGGCTATTGATCGACATATTATTCCGGGTGAATTAGACGGTCTAAGTATCTTGGCAGGCTTGTTTGTCCTGAGTTTGGTGGGTGAGTTTGTCTTCGCCTATTTTGAGGAATACCGACAGTTAATGGTCGGACAACATGTGATGCGTGATCTCCGACAGACTCTATTTTCACATCTACAACGTTTGGATGTGCAGTATTTCGACAAAAATCCGGTTGGACGCCTCATGACGCGTGTGATGGGGGATGTACAGGTGCTCAATGAACTCTTTACATCCGGAGTCATTACATCATTCGGTAATCTGTTGAGTATACTGGGGATCATGGTGGCGATGCTTCTTTACAACTGGAAACTTGCTTGTGTTTCGTTTACTGTTATACCGATAATTTTCGGTGCAACACTCATCTATCAGATCTACTCACGACGCGCTTTTCGTGAACAACGCAAACAGTATGCACGCATCAACGCATTCTTGCAAGAGAACATTGTCGGTATGACGACGATGAAACTGTTCGCACAAGAACGGCGTAGCCATCTCCGTTTTAACGAACGGAATAGGAGATATCTTGCAGCAAACCTTCGGAGTATTTTCTATTTTTCTATTTTCCATCCATTGATTGAAGTAACAGCGACCCTTGCGACTGCTGTGATTATTTGGTATGGAGGCGGACAGATTGTTCAGGGCGCGTTATCATTTGGCACATTAGTGGCGTTCATCCAATATGCAGAAAGATTCTTTTGGCCCATCAGAGAACTCAGCGAGAAATACACAATCTTCCAAAATGCGATGGCATCATCAGAGCGCATATTTCAGTTGCTGGACACAGAACCGAGTATTGTCTCAACAACCGACAAACGTGGAATTGATACACTCAAAGGTGAGATAGAGTTCAAAAACGTCTGGTTTGCATACAATGACGAAGATTATATCTTGAAAGATGTATCGTTCAGGGTTAAACAGGGTGAAAAGGTCGCACTTGTTGGACATACAGGAGCAGGTAAAACCACTATCATCAATCTGCTGTGCCGATTCTATGAAATTAACAAAGGGCAAATCCTGATTGACGGTGTAGACATCCAAAAGATGAATTTGGAAGAGCTACGTAGTGCAATCAGTATCGTACAACAGAACATATTTCTATTCTCTGATTCAATCGAACGTAATATCAGTTTAGGAGACCCCTCAATAACAGATGAACAGATAGTAAATGCGTCTAAAGATGTACATTTAGACCGTTTCGTCCAGAAAATGCCTGATATCTATAGAACTGAGATTAGAGAGGATGGAGGCGGGTTATCCGTAGGACAGAAACAGTTGGTTGCATTTGCCCGTGCCTTAGCATCTGATCCCAGCATTTTGGTTCTTGATGAAGCCACATCCAGCGTTGACACTGAAACGGAGCTCTTGATTGAAGATGCGTTAAGTCGTCTGATGCAAGATCGGACATCAGTCGTAATTGCCCACAGACTCTCTACTATCCAAAATGCGGACAGGATTATTGTCATGCACCGTGGTGAGATACGCGAGACCGGTAATCATAATGAATTGCTACAAAAGGGAGGTATCTATTATCGGCTATACCAACTTCAGTATAAGGGACAAGCGAAGAGTAATTAGTGATACAAGTTCCCCTGACTTTCTTCCGTTCTATTCGGCTCGTGGCATTTTATATATTGATCCAAAAATTCAAATTTTGTTAGCCAATATACACCACCATTTGCACAAGAATTTCCATTCCAACCAACTGCTCTGATTTTAGATATTAAATCTTCTACCGGAATTTTTGATTTAAGGAAGTAGCCTCGATTGTTTGGTGTTGGCGTTTTTGTAATTCTTCTTGGAGAAGACCCAAATACAAATATGTCAAAATCATCTTTATTTGAAAATTTAAAATCATTCGTTTCTGTGTATGCATTTGGATTGACTCTTAGATCTTTTCCCTCTGATTTATCAAAAACGAAGAAACTTGCGGGAACATGATATGTTTTCCCTTCTAATGTAAAACAGTCCCTTCCTAATTCAGTGATAGAGACTATTCGCCAATTATAAGGCAGTATTCTTTGCCGCGTATGTTTTCTATAAACATCTGGTAAAATAAAAGCAATTGTTTGGACATTACTAAATGAGAGGGCATGAGATATAAAATTTGAAGATAGCTTTTGATATTGACCAAACGGTGGATTCCCTATGATCAATACGCGCTCGTACACTTCACTAATACTGTAATTGAACCAATCTCCTTTGATAATCTCATCATGTTGCGGATCAATATCAATTCCTATTTTGGTGTCATGTTTGATATTTTTGTAAAAAGCACCATTCCCTGCAGAGGGTTCTATCACACAATCATATCTGTAAGGTAATTTATTTACTTCATCTAAACACTTTGTGACGACTTCCTGTTTCGTGTAAAACTTATCCAGGATTCTACTGCCGTTTTTGTGTTTTTTTCTCCAAACGTGAGCCATTTTACGATCTCCCTTAGCATTGTCTTTTATCGCAGCTATTAACCTCTGCTTCTGCCAAATGCCGATCTTTTAGATTTTCGAGTTCAACTCGTGTTGTATGTTCCATTTTTCTTTCTCCTATAGAAACACATAATGCCATTAAAGCATATACGAGAGCGTATGTCAATGATATGTTTTCAAATTTTCAAACACCCACCCGTAAATAAAATGCTTGCAATGTCTCAATATATCTGATAATATAACATTTTAGTGGAGAGGTTACAATTCATAAGATCTGTTATGCTAAAGAGTTGACCTTTTCCTGTTTTCTGTCACTAAATTAACCCAATTGTCCAATCTTCTTATGTCTATACAAGGAGGACACGAACATGGCAGGAAAATTAAAAGTCGCAGCAGTAGGTTGTGGCGGCATCGGGTTATTACATCAGAGGGGATATCTACAACATCAAGGTGCGGAACTCGTGGCAGTCTGTGATATCGATTCTGGTAAAGCCGAAACACGTGCAAGAGAACTCGGTTTAGAAAGATGGTACCCTTCAATACATGAGATGTTAGCGAATGAAGAATGTGATCTTGTTGATGTTGTAACCGCCGACCACTTGCACTTTGAACCTGTAATGGAATGTCTTGATGCTGGTAAACATGTGATATCTGAAAAACCTTTGTCGTTAGATATAGATGAAGCCGAACAGATGGTAGAAAAAGCTGATGAAAAAGGGGTTCATCTTGCCATAGACTATAATAGACGGTTCGCACCAGGTTACGTACAAGCAAGAAAATGGTTTGATGCTGAAAGTATAGGACAGCTATATTATCTGGATATGAAACTGTCTCAAGGAGGTCCAGCGTCTACTTGGAAAGGCGAGTACTATCTACTCTACGAACTGCAAACGCACGCACTCGATCTCTTACGCTGGTTTGGAGGTGAAGTCGTCGCTGTATGTGCAGAAATGGTAAAACCGAGAAAACACGAAGCACGGGAAGGTGAAGACGCATGCTACACAAGTATGGCAATTTCTCTCCGATATGAAACCGAAGTTGTAGCTACACTATTAGCAAGTTGGGATAGCGATTTTATACACCCAATTGAACGATTAGAAATATGCGGATCCGCAGGTGAAATCGTCGTTGATAATGTCCTCAGTAAAGCAACATTGATGAGGCGGGACAATCAGGTCGTTGAAGAATACCGTCCATCTATTTTCCGTATGGAACAACTCGCTTTTGATGGCACTTTTGCACTACGCATGGCTGCACTGGTCGATGATTTACTCAATGACCGCACACCAGTACCTACAGGTAAGGACGGCTTACAAGCACTACGGATTACAGAAGCTATCGTTACCTCATGGAAAGAAAAAAAGGAGGTCACTGTAAAAATATGAGTTTGAAAGCAATACCATTTACCGATGTAACAATAACAGATCGTTTCTGGTCACCCCGACAGGCGACAAATTCAGAGAAAACGATCCCCCATGAACTTCATCAGTGTCGAACAACCGGTAGAATCAGTAACTTTGCAAAAGCCGCCAAGTTAGAACCTGGCAATTTTGAAGGTATCTTCTTCAATGATTCGGATGTACATAAACTGGTGGAAGCTGCGTCCTATACGTTACAGACACATCCCAATCCAAAATGGGAATCCGAATTGGATGAAGTGATAGATACAATTGCCAAAAGTCAACAACCGGATGGTTATCTGAACTCCTATTTTACGTTAGTTGAACCCGAGAAAAAATGGCAGAATTTGGGTATGATGCACGAGTTGTATTGTGCTGGACATCTGTTTGAAGCCGGTGTTGCTCACTATCAAGCAACTGGTCAACAGAAACTACTTGATGTGGCATGTCGATTTGCTGATCTCATTGACAAAACGTTTGGACACGGTAAGCGTGCGGGGCTTCCTGGACATCAAGGCATTGAACTCGCTTTAGTCAAATTGGCGAATGTAACAGGTGAGCCACGCTATATGTCTCTTGCAGACTATTTTGTTACGACGCGTGGACAAAGACCTTCTGTCTTTGAGAAGGAGATGGAAAATCCTGACCTTCCGGGTGGTCTCGGTGCATATAAGCATCACTACACCCGAGATGATAAATATGAAGGGACTTATTCTCAGGATCATCTACCGATGCATGAACAGACTGAATGTGTAGGACATGCAGTGCGGGCAATGTATCTCTATGCTGGTGCTGCAGACATCGCAGCTGAAACGGGAAACACCGACATTGCTAAAGCACTGGACGCTTTATGGCAAAATGTGGAGAAGCGGCTCTATGTCACTGGTGGGGTAGGACCATCAGGGCACAATGAAGGTTTCACACAAGACTATGAACTACCTAACTTCTCCGCTTACGCCGAAACGTGTGCATCAGTCGGATTGATATTTTGGGCACATCGGATGTTCTTGTTGAAGGGCGACTCACGATATGTTGATGTGTTGGAAACAGCTCTATACAACGGTGCACTGTCAGGTATTTCGCTTGAAGGCACAGATTTCTTCTATCAGAATCCGTTAGCGAGTCGTGGTGGAAGACATCGTCACGCGTGGTTTGGATGTGCATGCTGTCCTCCGAACATCGCACGGCTGATCAGTTCCCTCGGACAGTACATCTATGCACAATCTGAAGCAGACCTGTGGGTGAACTTATATGTCGGTGGTACTGCTGAAGCGACAGTAGCGGATGTTCCCGTGAAAATAACACATGAAACCGATTATCCGTGGTCAGGAGATGTCAAGATAACTATTGAACCTGAGCAACCGGTAAAGTTTAATCTGAATTTACGGATTCCTGATTGGTGTGGCAAATTTGATCTGAGCATCAATGGTGAAACACAACGTGCGGCTGTCGGTGCTAACGGTTATCTTTCAATTGATAGAACGTGGAAGGCAGCCGATAGTGTGGCATTGAACTTAGATATGCCAGTAGGACAGGTTTACGCACACCCTTATGTCAGAGAGAATCTTGGCAGATCAGCATTGCGGCGTGGTCCGCTTGTCTACTGCTTTGAGGATATTGACAATCCGATTAGTGCTTTTGAAACGTTATCACTTGCTAAGAGTGGAGATATGGAAGCTGTATTTGACAGTGCGTTACTTGGGGGTATCACGTTAATTCGCGGTACAGGCACAGTATACGATCCCACCGATTGGAATAATAACCTATATCTTTCAGAACCGAGTGTGAAACAGACAGAAGTTACTGCAATACCCTATTATGCATGGTGCAATCGGGAACCGGGAAAGATGGCGGTTTGGGTGTTCTAATACCAATTTTAATTATTATTCTTCCATTCTTCCGTAGGTTGGGTTGAGGAA
>CAZURU010000170.1:0-10248 GCA_964623585.1 uncultured bacterium | reverse complement strand
AGAGTATAACATAAATACTCAAAATCTGATAAAACAAATGCGGAGTGTAGGATGTACCTTGCAAAAGTCATCGGCAAAGTTGTCTCTGTAATAAAGCATCCCGCGTACGAGAATCGCACGCTGTTGCTTGTTCAACCCATAAGTCTTAGGTCAGAACTTGTCCGAACACCGACAATTGCAGTCGACTATGTCGGCGCAGGTGAAGGAGATACCGTCATCGTTGGGGCTGGACCCGGTACCGCACAAGAAGTATTCGGTATAGAGAACGCACCAATCAGAGAACTCATCATGGGAATCGTTGACCATTTTGATGTGTCATTTCTGGAGGAAACAAGATGGGAAGAGGAAGAATAGGTAGTACTGAAATCGGAAAACATCTTCAACGCATACACACTAAGTATACACCGACAACCAAGTCTGCCTGGATAAATGCTGTCAGCATAGTTAGTTTATGCTGTGTCTGTCTCTCTCTGAACGCATGTCGACTTGCTCATGTATTGTCCACACAATACAGTGAGAACATTGCACGGGCAAGTTACGGTTCTGAAGCAAACCATCCAGGCTTGAACGATGGCAATACTGAAACCGTAGCCACACTTCCAGCTGCAAATGTACGAAACTTCATCATAAGATTTGCAGATGTGCATCCTATCCGTAAAATCGTCATTCACAATGAAAACCTATTCAGGTTTGAAATGGAATATCTAAACCCTGATACGGGTAAATGGCAGGAGTTCCACAATGTGATACAAAGACGAAACTTAGAAGGAAAACGAGCACAACCTACCTTTGAAATTGATAAATTAAACTTTAAAACACAGATGATAAGAATAAACGTCTCACGAACTGTGGACGATATTATCGTAAACAAATTTACACGAGATCCGGGAGACAAGATCGTCAATCAACGTAAAGTACTCGCCGGTCAATATTTACCGCATTTCCGCGTTGTACGACCCTCTGTAGCACAAGTTCGTGAAATAGAGATATACCACCTTGCACAGAAAAAGTGAAATGACCCTTTCCCACATCTTACAAATTCTATAATACAATACTATGAAACACACTTCAATCCTTGCAGCTATTTTACTCATCCTACTGTTTATCTCTTATGGTAATGTTCTACCAATTGAAACTTCTTTGAAACATAGTGACAGTCAATTTTCCGCAGACAGAAATAAAACTGATATCAAACATGTTGGCGGAAAGGTCGAATTGTTGGAGGCATCCACACAAGGCGTTACAATCCAACTCTCTATTGAGAGATCTGATTTTGACATTGATACATTGGAAAAGAACGGAGAACAATTTCATAGCTTATCTTTTCCAGACTGCAGTTACACAACTGAACACGGTTCTTTTAAACTTCCAATGCAGACCGCTCTGATAGGTGTACCCTCCGATGCAAGTTTTACAGTGCAGATAATCGATAGCGCAGAATATACTACTGTTCAACTAAAACATAAGTTGAAAAAGACAAACCTTCACATTAACACCGATAAGATAAACCCCGATAAAACAAGTCGAATTGCCAATTCAGCAAATACAGTGATTATTGATCGTTTCCTGCCAAACAAGATTGCACAAATCGGAAAAGCAGGATGGATAAGAGAAAATCGGGTTCTCCCATTAACACTATATCCGGTTCAATATAATCCCGCAAGTCAGGTCGTTAAACTATATCATCGTCTCGTCATTCAGGTTCAGTTCAAGGGTGTGGCAAAAGCACCTTCAGCGTTAAGTAGTTTCACCCGTCCCGAATCTGCTGTATACGAAGAAATATATCAAAAAATGCTTATCAATCCCAATACTGCAAAGCAGTGGAGATCTCCGTTTAGCCAAACAACACCGAGAGGTGCTGGACCACTATCTACAGATCTTACAAAGGCGCATTCACGACATACAATTCAGAGCGCACCCACAATTACATTACCACGATATAGGATTATTATCTCAGAATCAGGGATGTATCACATCACAGGAAGCGACTTAACCGCAGCAGGTGTTGACATTTCATCAATCAGACCAAATACAGTATCCCTCTCAAATAAAGGTAAGCAGATTCCCATCTACATACGAAATTATCGCAACGGACAGAATCTGAATAATACTACTGGATTGGATACCGACAGTGAGATTATCTTTTACGCACAACGCCACAGTGGAGAACAAACTTACCTTGATCCCAATTCTGATGTGAATGTCTATTGGCTCTCATGGAATAACGGACCAGGACTTAGAATGGAAACTACTGTGCTTGCTACTGAAACTGAACAGAATTCAACCGATACACCTATACTACATCAACCTAACAGTTTTCTAACACGGGTTCATCTCGAAAGAGACCTACAGTTTCGGCGATTTAAAACTTATGGACTGCCATCCGATACTGATATAAACGAGTTCGGTGAGGGGATTCTATTACGGAATTTCAATCTTAATGCTTTACCAGAACTACCTAAGGATAGCTGGTTCTGGGCACAGGTTAGTGCACCACAAAGAAGGGCTTTTCCTTTTACGCTGCACGGAGTCGCCGGCACCGGTGAAAAAGCCACTATTAGAATCATGCTCCACGGAAGGTCTACAGAAGCACACTCGGCTGACCTATGGTTGAACGATAAGAGCATACTCGGATCAGCTGAATGGATCGGTGATACAGAATATCGATTAGAAAACAGACAGATATCGCAATCAAATCTCATCAGTGGAAAGAATACAATAAACATGATAAGCCAGGGTGGACACGGAATAGACCTTATCATGATGAACTGGTTCGAAGTTGATTATTGGCGGACATACCAAGCAACAGATAATATACTGCCCTTCTCTATTACAATTCTACCAGAAAAAACAAACAGCGCAGAAGAAACAAACAGTGATGAAAATATCTCCTTTAAGGTTAAATTAAAAGACTTCACTAATCCCAACATTGAAATCTATGGCGTTGATGGAACACGATTCGTTGGAATCTCACCAACCGAAGATGAGGATAATCCAGGTATCTATCATGTAGACTTCCAATCTGTGCAGATCGGAAGCGGACAACAGTATCAAAACAGTGAACAAAACGAAATCAATACAGCCATACAATACATCGCTCTAACAAGGGATAAATACCAGAAACCTATAGAAATCATAAAGGATGCACCTTCCGACTTAAGGAACAGACAAAACGGTGCAGATTACATAATCATTACGGATGCCGAATTCGTACGGGATGCACAGCCACTTGCAAACTTCAGGAACAAACAAGGTTTGCGAACGAAAATAGTGCAAGTTCAAAATATTTATGATGAATTCAATCACGGAATTCCAAATCCTTATGCACTACGAGACTTCCTAAAGTACACCTATCAAAACTGGCAACCACCAGCACCGACTTATGTCTTACTATTTGGCGACACAAATCTAAGAGAAAAAACAAACACTGTACCTACTATACAGATACAAGTACCAGGCTACGGGTCATCCGCAAGCGATCACCAATTTACAACAATCCGAGGAGATGACCAATTTCCTGACCTGCTAATTGGAAGAGTACCAGTGTCAAATAGTGTTGAAGCACGGATTTTTGTAGAACGCGCAATCAACTATGAAAACAATAGAAATAGAGGTCCCTGGCACAAACGCATACTCATGCTGGCAGGTTCTGACGCCGATTTTCACTACCAAACCGATTCACTCGTTGAGCATAGTGATTTAACAAAAAAATATGAGACTGAAGTCATCTATGCACCACCAACCGCAGAAGATGAACTAACACTCGGAGAAGGCACTACGCCTGTCGGAAGACAAGTACTTGATGGATTCAATACTGGAGCAAGCATCGTAAATTATGTCGGACACGGTGGAGGCGGAAGATGGGCATCCAGTCGTATGATGGATTTGGAGGACCCACATATAAACCTAACAAATATATCACAACTGCCTTTTGTCATTAGTATGACCTGTTTTACAGGCGCATTCGATATACCAGATGGATGCCTAGCAGAAGAATTCCTTAGATCAGAAACAGGCGGAGCAATCGGAGTCATCGGAGGAACAAGCATAGGGTTACTACTACAAGACCATATTCTTAACACAGAAATATTCAAAGTCGTTTTTAACGACAAAACACAGCACTTAGGGGCAATTGTCGCTGAAGCAAAAACCAACTTTCTTATCCTCTTACCCGGATATCCAGACTTAGCCAATATCTTTACACTCTTCGGGGATCCAGCAACAAAACTGAACTTACCACATACAGAATTACAAGTCACATCCAAACTACAGCAAGTTACAAACAAGCACGACTTCGTGACCGGTACAGAGGTAACTGTATCAGGGAGGTTACACAACCTTGACTTCAGCGGAGATGCCGAAATCACCGTGCTTCCCAAACCTATAATCCGACAAACGAAGAAAAAACGAACATCATATAGCTCTACCGATATGGATACGCGACACACACTGGATAACACGCCACGAATCAAAACAACTCAAGTCGTTGATGGAAAATTCGAAACACTAATACAACTCCCTTACAACAGTGAATTTGAGGCTTTTAATCTAAGAGTTTATGCATGGAACAGTGATGAAGATGCTATCGGATACACAGATTATACACCTATTGATAGGTATATTAAAAACCATCAGACTGAACCGTATCCCGCCATCCCTGAAAACCCCATACACGTAGTCGCAAATGTCACCAATCATAAGTTAATTGAAGAAATGACACTGTTCTGGAGCGATTATGTCATCAGATCCATACATGAAGATGCAGAGCCAATTCCAATGGTTCACATTGAAGGTAATACCTTTAGAACCGAGGAACCCATCCCTACTCGTTCCGCAGGTAGACAGATTGATTATATCATTCAGATAAAACCTATAGATAGACATTTACTTCACACTGAACTCGTTACCTTTGATATCGATGAAGCGGAGGCAGACCTCACCGTCTTAGAAGATACTATCAGATGGAGTAGTGATGATCCATATCCTCTCTCAGTTCAGATATTGAACGACGGAAATATACACGCAAAGAATATACCCGTACACTTTTTTCAAATTGCTGCTGAAAACAACGGTGAAACACAAAATATCACACGGGAAACGCTGGAAAACGCAACACTTATCGGCGGAAAAGAACAATTAATATCGGAAGTCACACCCAATGAAGTCAAAGTGATAGACGTTCCATGGAAACCACCACCCGGCAAACACCTTGTCGCAATTCTGGTTGACATGACGTCAGACGAAAAACCTTATGGAGTTCTCCAGGAATCAAATGAACTCAATAACTTCACTTCAATTGAATTTATCAACAACCGATTGTTTCTTACACCCGATAACATCAAAACCCCAATCCAGAGCCCTGACAGCAAATTCCATTTCTCCATATCAGATGAGAATGCCAATACCTTATCAGTAATTACTTTGGAAACCGAAGCATTGAAAATACCTAACCAACCAGATATAATTTATACATCAAATATAGTTGATCCGACGTCCGCTCTCGCATACCGTCTCACCGTTACTGCTGAAGGTACTGATGAAACTGATGTGAAAGGTAAAGTTACTTTTGTAGAAACAACAACAGATGACCCAAACACCTATAAAAATTACATTTATAAAAGAGACAATGAAACGGGAAATTGGATTCGTATTCAACAACAGATAGAAAACGAAGACTCTATCTCTGCAGAAGTTTCACTTCCAGGTACTTTCGCTCTGCTCTCACATACAGATAGTACACCACCAACACTATCATTAACAGTCGAAAATCAAGGATTTATTGATGGGGATTACATCCCAGATTCACCTACATTCACAGCAAGAATTGAAGATGCTAACGGAATTGACCCACATCCAGATAAGATAATCCTCACACAAAACGGAAAAAGAGTACCACAAGATGAATACACCCTATCTACATCTGCAACCAACACCAATTTACTTCTGTTAACCTACTCACCCGCAACTGCATTACAGAGTGGAAATCTAAGAATTCGCTTGCAAGCACACGATGCAAACGGAAATGTTGACAATGCTGAACTCAATGCAAAGGTCTCAGGTGGATTTGAGATAAAGAACATAGCAAACTTCCCAAACCCATTCAAACCGGGACAAGGCAAAGGAAAAGGCACAGATTTCGCATACTATCTCACCCGAAGTGCCGACAAAGTCAGTCTTAAAATATATACACTGACAGGCAAACTCATCACATCGGTAGATACGCTTGATGCTTCTACCTCTTACAACGAATACCACTTTGATGGATTAGATGCGGACGGTGATCCGCTTGCAAATGGCGTCTATATCTACAAATTCACAGCGACAAAGGACGACGAACGCGTTCAAAAGGTTGGAAAAATCGTCGTCATTAAGTAAATTAATAGTAGTAGGTACACTCCCTGTGCCGTTATCCTTCACGTCCAAATACCAATACATCGTACGGCATATCCAAATATGTAAACTGATTCAAAAGTCTACCTTCACGAGTAAATCCTGCGTCTTCTAATAACGCCACCTTATCTTCAGCAGTATGTTCAACATAACACTGAACCTTAGAATCAGGAAAAGACAGTGAAGAAAGTAATAGAGAAGCATCATCTGCAAAATTTGGATGGAAGAAAATATCCAAAACAGCAGTCTCTGGATGCCAACGTGTATCACGACTGATAGTTCCCAAACCAACAATAGCAACATCTGACGAGATTAACAACTTCGCGTCGTGATAAACATCTTTCTGAGCCAAATCCTGTTTAAAGCCGAGAAAACCACCCTCAAAATTGGTGGGACCGTAAGAAGACCACTTAAGACTTCGTAGTACATTTCCATCAGTAATACTCAACAACGTTGTGATTTTTGACCAATCACACCATTCAACAGATTTCGTCTTAACGGGAGAAGGTGTGAAATACGTTTCCTCAAAATCTGAATTCACATGATACTTCATAAAACCAGATTCGGGTATAACACTCTCAAATCCAAAACCCTTATATATATGGTATGGGCGCCCATCATATCCTGTCCCAAGGTAGAGGGCACGTCCTTTCCGTTGCCGAAAATCCTCCATCTGAAAAGCCATTGCACCTTTGCATGCCCCTTTCCTTCTCTCATCGGGAAGTGTAAAAACATGACCTAATATCCCGATTCCCTCATGTTCTACGGTCATGATGTTAGTAATTATTGTCCCCTCAACCTTTCCAACATAAAACCGCGTCTCTAATGCATCCATTGATTCCGTTACGCAGCTATCAATATGCCATTTGAAAATACCCGGTTTATGTCCGAGAAACTTCATTATCTCATCAGCATGTGATTCATCAGGAGCATATATCACACCCACTTCCATATGTTGACCTGTCTTAAGAACACAATCACCTAATTTCTTATACATTTCTACCCCCACCCATAATAAAATTCATAAAATTATTGACATTTTTTTCTGAATATCATATACTTAAAATAGTAAGGTGTCAAGACACCTATTAGATTATCATACATGAATATGTTCAGAGTGAAATGGAGAAAAAATGGTATTAGAACAGACACTTGTTTTGGTGAAACCCGATGGCGTCGAACGCGGACTTGTCGGCGAGATAATTTCCCGATACGAAAAAAAAGGACTAAAACTTATTGGATTAAAGTTAATGGATTTCTCTCGTGTCAAAGCGGAAGAACTTTACGCTATCCATAAAGGACGACCATACTATGAGAAGCTCATAGATTTTATGACCTCAAAACCTATTGTCGCAATTGCAATCGAAGGAAACCAAGCAATTGATTTAGTCCGTCAAATTAATGGGGAAACCGATCCTCTAAAATCCGCTCCAGGAAGCATCCGTGGCGATTTTTCCACTCACATCACATATAACCTTGTGCATGCATCGGATTGCAAAGAAAATGCTGAGTCTGAATTGGCAATCCTGTTTACTCCAGAAGAACTCTGTTCTTAAAAATAACGTCAGCATAATTTTCTTCTGTAGGTCGGGTAGAGCGAAGCGAAACCAGACAACCCGACCTACAAAATAACCCTTGACATAAATTGCATTCAAAAGTATAATCTATTATTCAGTTGAAATTCCGAAGGAAAAAGGACACTTCTATGTCCTGAATTATTCAGTATTAGATGCTCTTTTTAAGTGGGAACAATGAAAAACCGAGAAAGTAACCATCATTTTGTCCATTTTGTTGAAAGAAACGCACCATATCTCTTAGGTCTGCGCCGTAATTGGGTTGGTGCACTGCTTGATACTGCTTTTTTAACATCGGTTTTTAGACCCCCCCCCCCTGCAAACGTCACCGTTAAATAGAACAACACATTACGATAAAACAACTTTGAATGCAACGGTAGTTCTGCCGTTGCTGTACCCGCACGTCCATTTTGGATCGTTGTGGGTTTCTTTTATTACGTTCAGTTTGTGTTACACACGACACAAACGTCAGTTATACATTTACCCAATCTAACACTAATCTTTAGCTAAGGAGGAAAAACAGTGAACAGAAGTAGTAGAGCGAGAACACACAATGGATGGAAACATCCAATACGATTCACATTACTGATTGCACTTATCATCGGAGTCGCCTTCAACTTATACGCTGGTAAAGACGACTGTACAAACATAGACGGTGATGGGGCGGTACCAATATCGAAAGTAGATGAAGAAAGTGTCGGGACAGCGAATGATTACGATCAAGTCGTTGAAGAGGACGACCGTAAAGGTGTTATCTATCTCGCCTTGATCGGCGGTAGTCAACCAACGCCAAACGCTTGTGGACTTATTCCCAAGAATGATGCCGGTCAATGGACAGGATGGGGAGGGCCTCTTAACTTTGATAACGTCACCATCGGTGAAGGTGCAACTTCGCGAAACCATATCGTAATCGGCGGCACCTTATTTGAACGTGGAATCGGTTCACATGCTGTAGCAACACTAGTTTACGATTTATCTGGGGATAATTACCGAAGATTTGAAGCTTATGTCGGTATGTCAGATGAAAAAGATCCAGGTGGATGCGGTCATGGAGGAAGTGGTGATTTTACCTTTACTATCGATGGAAAAGAGGCTTTCAAATCTGAAAAACTAACAGGGTCCGAGAATAATGAAAATGTAGATGCAGTCAAGGTGGAATTTGATATCCCTACAGAGGCTAAAGAACTCACGATTGTGATGGGGAATGGCGGCGATAACAATGGTTGCGACCATTCAACAATTGGGGATGCTAAACTCCTTACCGCACAAGCACTGGCAGTGGAACCCGCAAACAAACTCCCTACAATATGGGGACATCTGAAAGAAAGTTATTAATTATTGTCAAGAGTAGATTATTGTATATGTTACGTTAATTAAAATGATTGTTCATCTCAAATGGAGGTTTAAAACTAATGAAACTCAGTTATATTTCTGCTTTATGTCTAACACTAATTGCGGCTTTAATCTTTAGTGTATATGCTGACAAAAGTGATTGCACTAACTTGGATGGACCTGGGGCAGTGGCAATCTCAGAGGTGTCGTCCGAAGATTTAGCAACGCCAAACGATTACGATATGGTCGTTGAAGAGGATACCCGCGCGGGTGTCGTCTATTTGGCTTTATTGGGAGGAAATCAACCCAACCCAAATGGATGTGGATTAATACCAAAAAATGATGCCAGTCAATGGACAGGTTGGGGTGGTCCGTTGAACTTTGACAACGTTACAATCGGTGAAGGTTCAACCACACGAAACCATATCGTCATTGGCGGAACTTACTTTGAACGCGGTATCGGCGCACATTCAGTTGGAACTTTCGTCTACGACCTAACAGGTGCAGATTATACACATTTTGAAGCTTATGCTGGCATGTCAGATGAAAAAGACCCTGGCGGTTGCGGACACGGCGGCAGCAGTCATTTCACCTTTACTGTCGATGGCAATGTGATCGTTGAAACGGATACCATAACAGGAAGCTTAGATGGGGAAAACGTTGACCCCTTAAAAGTTGAATTTGAAATTCCTGCAAACGCACAAGAACTCACAATCGTTATGGGAGATGGCGGCGATGGTGCCGGTTGCGACCACTCATGTTTAGGAGATGCAAAACTCCTAACCTCAGAAGCAACTGCTGTTGAACCCGCAAATAAACTCCCAACCATTTGGGGACATCTGAAGTCACGCTATTAATAGATTCTTACGTCTTATATTTGTCACCAATCTAACAGAATGTGCATCTTCTTTGTAGCACATTCTGTTAGATTGTGCATCTTCTTTGTAGCACA
>CAZURU010000169.1:0-10248 GCA_964623585.1 uncultured bacterium | reverse complement strand
TGGATGTTGACAAAGGCATATTCCTTTCTATTGATGATGATGTATTAGAAGAAAGACTACGACCAATTGCACCCAAGATTGTTGAGATTTTACAGGAACATGCTATTGACAATTGATAGCATGCAAAATGAAAGGACTACTAAATGGAATGGCGAGACTTTTATCCAGAGAATTGTCCACCTACGGAAGTTGAAAATGCTTGATATACTGAATATTCCAGAGCTAGGCAAACTTGAGATTGTAGAAGTATACGAATACTACGATCAACCTGTTCTGTACTCTTGTAAGAACGCTGCAGACCATTTTTATCTTGTTGTGGCAGCTGATGAAAACAATAAATACGTGACCTGGCTCTGTGTTGCAGTTTCCAAGGAACGACTTAACCTTATTCGGTCTGGTAAAATAGACCTACACGATGCGTTTGCTCATTCTGAAAATGCCTATACAATTACAGTCCGGGTCCCTTATGACGAGTATGCTGCAGTTCAGACAGATTGGACGCAATCCTGTCAGGTACCAGAGGATATGCTCCCAATACCCGGTGAATGTCTTGATTTGGAACCGAAATACTCTCAGGACTAAGCGACGCAGAAGATATTGCAAAATCCAGATGGAGATTTGAGTTTGCAAAACCCAACAAATCAACCGATGTGAATCTGAAAAGCGTTGGGTTTCACGATGTTTAACCTATAAGTGTAAAGTTAAGGGATTTTTGATGCCAGAAACCCTCTTTAGTCCCGTAGGGACGATATGTGTAGTAGCTCATCCTGATATGAACATATCGTCCCAACCAAAAGGCATTCATAGCGTTGATTTATGGGTTTTACGTCGTTTAACCGAACTTATGCCCTATATGGGTTATAATGAACACTCTTCAAGGAGGGAATTAGACAGAATAGGAGGTATAAAGTATTAGAATGACACTTAAACAGCATATTGACGACATACGTAAACGCTTAGAACAGAATGAATTTACAAGTGAGGCGGCAGTTCGCCAGGGCATTATAGATAGACTACTCAGTGCTTTGGAGTGGCCAACGTATGATATTAAGATTGTTTTTCCAGAATATCGAGTTGATGATGGAAAAGTAGATTACGCTCTGTGTAATCCAGATTCAAAACCGCGAGTCTTCATAGAAGCAAAAGGAGTTGGCAACATTGATAAAGGCACTAAACAACTCTTTAATTATGCCTATACTAAAGGGGTAACTATACTTATTCTTACTGATGGACAGAAGTGGAGATTTTATCATCCTGCAGGTGAAGGATCGTTTGAAGATCGCAAGGTAGTAGAATTAGATTTCATCGTTGAAGACAGCGAGTTAATTTCCACATTTCTTATCAGATACCTAAGTTACAAATCGGTACAGTCAGGTGATGCTGCGAAAGATATTGCGGAGGATTATCGAAACATTGTCAATCAGAGAAAAATTGAAGAGAGGTTACCAGAGGTCTGGACTGAATTGGTGCAAGACAAGAATAGGGATTTGTTACGTGCCATGATGAAGAAAACAAAAGAGAAGGTTGGACACGAACCCACAGAAGAACAGGTAGTATCATTTCTGAAAAACTTATCTGTTCCATCTGTAAAACCTGCGTCTGTCCCCAAGATCGTTCATGAGAAACCAAAACAAGATAAAAAGAAACTAACGTTTAAACGTCTACGTGTCACAATGGACGATGGAGAAGTAATTGAACGTAAGAAAGGGTTAGATACCTTCTTTGAAGTTATTGAAAAGTTAGGAATAGAACACGTAAAAGATCTTAACTTAATCCGAAATACTATTCCTCTTATATCAACCTCTAAACATCCTGTTCGCGAACAACGTCAACTCGGTCAATATTACATCGTGTCGCGCATTACTACAAGAGATAAAAAAAGGATTCTTGATCAAATTGCTAAAAAATTGGAAATTGACTTAAAAGTAGAAATCGTTGATAAAGTGTGAGGGTAGTCGTAAGGAAACTTATTCAGGAAAGATATTGTTGATACTGCACATAAGATGTACCATACATAGAATTGAAACACTCTCAAAACTCTGTTGGATTACGGTTAAGGAACGTCCAATGAATCTATCAGAAAATCACAACATTGTCCAGACGCTCAAGCGAATTCTAAAAGAATATGATTATCTGGAATATGATGATAATCGTTCTAATGGCGATGTGCTGTCTGTCCAAGTAGCCGTCACCGACACTGAACCTGATTTTGAGATATGTGAGAATGTCCGGGATAAATTAGAAAAGTCTACAAACCTGAGTTTCTATGTACCAGCCAATGCTTATTCTGAAAGGAATGATAGTGTAAAAGCAGGGAACTATTTCACCTTGAGACCGAGAATAACTTCCAATCCAGAACAGTGTGGTGGCAGACCTTGCATCAGAGGTATGCGGATTCGGGTGACAGATGTCATAGACTTACTTGCAAATGGGTTATCTTTTAAAGAGATACTTGAGGAAATGCCAGACCTGAATTCCGATGATATTGTGGCATGCCTAAAGTTCGCTTCACGTAAAATTGATCCTCCAATGATTCGCAAAGGCAATCACGCGGTAATTACTGTATGAAGTTTTGGATAGATGCACAACTCTCTCCAGCACTTGCACCATGGATCAAGGACACTTTTGCTGTTGATGCGTTTTCAGTCTAGTGGCTTAATCTTCAAGAAACAAGTGATAGAGATATTTTTTTAGCTGCTCGCGAGGCAAAAGCAGTTGTGATGACAAAAGACTACGATTTCGTTGAATTGCTGAATCAGTTTGGTCCGCCGCCACAACTCATTTGGATTAGATGTGGTAATACATCAAACGCTCAAATGCGTCATGTTTTGTTCCAAAGTTTCCCAGAATCTCTTTTGCTTCTGCAAGAAGGTGAACCCTTGGTAGAAATCACTGACGTTTCGTAGATTACGTTAAGGAACAGCTAATCAAGCTTCAGCAAGACGAATGAACGGAGACCATTATCATAAAACATGTAGTTGATAATGTCAATAAACTTGAACTTACATTTGAGACCATAGACTTGGAAGGACGAATTCCCAACACTGACTCAATTAAGTTTTTAAGTGTGGAAGAACCTTATCGGGAAGTTCGTAGATATAGTCCATTTGTACGTGTCCGTTATGCCTTAAACGGTATAAAACAAGACAAGGCTTTTCCGTTAGATGTAGACAAAGGTATATTCCTTTCTATTGACGATGACGTATTAGAAGAAAAACTACGAGCAATTGCTCCTAAGATCGTTGAGATTCTTCAGGAACATGCTGTCTCGAACGCTAACTGACAAAAAACAGGAGAATTTTATTGAATTTCGCGCAAATTTGTTTTTCATGGAAAGGACGAATCGGTAGGGTAACATGGTGGATAATGCAGTTCCTAATATCTGTCTTCATTGTTATTCTTTATATTCTTGACCCTGACGTGCTTGATCCCGATTCACTTAAAGTTTCACCGTATATTATTACCTTATTAGTACTGGCTTGGATAGAGTTGTCTGTATCTGCCAAACGTTGGCATGACCGAAACAAATCTGCATTCTGGATTATATTCTCTTTCATCCCAATTATTGGTCAATTATGGGCACTAATTGAGTTAGGTTTTATTGAAGGCACAAAAGGACAAAATCGCTTTGGGACTGATCCAAGGTATTGATAGAAACGTCTAAACTTGAGATATCTATGCTTATTTCACGTTTTATCATAAGATTTCTGATATAGAAAACTGAAACTTTTATTGAGAGGTCGTATTATGGGAACAACATACCATTCTTTACCTTTACCGCCTAAATCGGATGAAGGGTCTTTCAGATCATCCACAATTGAACCCAGAAAGATTCAAGCTGTAATTCCAGTGTATAAGGATTGGGAAGGACTTAAAACGACATTAGATAGTTTACTGGCACTGCATCCTCGCCCAGGTGCTATCACTGTTGCAAATGATAATGCTGATAATCATATCCCCAAATGGTTAAAAACGTATCCAATAAAGATCATCAATTATAGGGGTAATCAAAGACCTGCGTATGCACGAAATATGGGATGCGGGCAACCGAGTAGTGAATTTGATTGGTACTATTTTACCGACTGCGGATGTGAGCATGTAGGAGACCTTATAACACATTTCAAAAGGGCACAGCAAAATGGCAATAATTCAATAGTTGCAATCTGTGGTGCTGTTGCTGGCAAAGGTCAAGGAAGAATCAACCGATACATGACTGAAATGGATATACTTAATCCTCCTTTTGAGAAGGAATTGGGGACTCGCGGGGAAAGAGTTCCGCAAGCGATTATCACGGCGAACGCTTTAGTTTACGCTCCTGCCTTTCATCAATTAAACGGTTTTTCAAGAGATTTTGACCAAGCCGGCGGCGAAGACTTAGATTTGGGTATTAGACTTAGAGAACTCGGTCAGTTAATTTATGAGCCACGGGCTGTCGTTTATCACGAATTTGACGAAAACCTCCAAGATTTTAAAAACAGATTTGAGCGATACGGTAAAGGTAATAGACTGCTTGAACAAAAGCATAACCTACCATCACTAAAGCCAGAACCTTTTTACCCAGAAAACCCAGAATTTAACGACTTGGCGAAACTGCAAATTGAATCGTTGTGCAGAGGTTATGATCAAGCAGGACTTGAATATGCTGTAAAATTTACAGCAAGGTCCCTTAAAAGAGCTGCACTGAAAATTCTAAAGATTTAACTGTAGAATCTTACGGATGCAGTATAGAGTTTATGGAGGAAAATAGGATAGAATTAGGAGGTATAAAGTATTAGAATGACACTTAAGGAACATATTGAAGACATACATAATCTGTTAAAGCAAGGTGCATTTGCAAATGAAAAAGAACGTACGGTCTCTGATCGTATTGTGAATAGGCTGCTTCAGGCTTTAGAATGGCCAATATTTACTCCTCAGATTGTCATTGACGAATATCTTGTTGAAGGACGAAGAGTGGATTTTGCATTATGTCATCCAAAATCAACACCACGTGTTTTCGTTGAAGTGAAGCGGGTCGGTAACATTGATAAAGGAATCAAACAACTCTTTGAATATGCTTTTCACAGAGGGATTCCTATTGTCGTTCTTACTGACGGGCAGAAGTGGCGATTTTACCATCCTGCGGGGGAAGGTTCTTATGAAGACCGGATAGTAGCAGAAATAGATCTCATCACAGAAAACAGTGAAAAATGGAGCAATTGTCTTGATAGATACTTGAACTATGAGTCTGTAAAAACTGGAAAAGCTGCTAAAGTTATCGCTTCGGATTACCAAAGTATTGTTAGTCAGAGAAAAGTTGAGGAAAGGTTGCCAGAGGTGTGGACCGAATTGGTGCAGGAAGAGAATGAAGAATTGTTACGTGTCCTGGTGAATAAGGCAATAGAGAAGGTTGGACACGAACCCACAGAAGAACAGGTTGTATCATTTTTGAAAAACTTATCTGTTCCTTCTGTAAAACCAACATCTGTCCCCAAAGCAATTCCTGAGAAACTTCAACAAGATAAAAAGAAGTTCACGATTAAACACATACGCGTTACGATGGACAATGGAGAAGTAATTGAGCGTGAAAATGGGTTAGCTACATTCTTTGAAGTTATTGATAGGTTAGGAATAGAGCGCGTAAAGGATCTTAACCTAATCCGAAATACTATTCCGCTTATATCAACTACTAAACATCCTGATCGCGAACAACGTCAACGCGGTGAATATTACATAGTGTCGAGCATTGCTGCAAAAGATAAAAAAAGGATTCTTGATCAAATTGCTAAAAAATTAGAGATCGACTTGAAAGTAGAACTTGTTGAAAAGGTGTAACAGTATCGTTGGTACTATCAAAACGGAGAAAACCATGAATACCATAACAGACTTTGAAATCAAACAGAGAAAATATATGCCAGTCTTTCCAAAAGCGAGTGGTAAAACGACAATTTATATCGAAGGGTATCCATATCAGGATGACGAACCTATGGCAGCAACTATATTTCACGGTGTGCAGATCAGTACTTTTTATGATCAACTCTCAAGATACTTCGCTATCAATGAACAGATATTCATCGGAATTGACAGTTTTGTCTATTATAGCGAAGGTGACAGGACAAAATCCGTTGCTCCTGATATTTACGTTGTCTTTGGCGTTAGTAAAGATACCGAGCGTCGCAGTTTTTATACTTGGTCAGAAGGCACGGTTCCTGTAGCAGTCTTTGAGTTTCTTTCAGATTCAACTGCACCTCGGCATGAAAAAGTTGAACTGTATTTAAATGATATAGGGGTTCAAGAATACTTTATTCATCAACCTGAGATGGAGAATCCGCCGGAGTTTCGTGGGTGGAAACGGATGCCATCAGGTGAGATTGTTGAGATGGAGCCAGATGCAACAAGTGGTTTGTTCAGCGAAGTGTTAAATCTCTGGTTTCGATGGGAAGAACTGAACAACCACGTTAGACTCTTACGTCCGTTCCTACCTGATGGAACGCCGATTACAACATCTATGGAAGAAAAACATCTTAAAGAAGCGGCAGAGGCACGGGTAGAGGAAGAAGTACTTCTGAGAGAAGTAGAAACACAAAGACGACAAGCAGCAGAAACACGAGCTGCTGAAGAAGCACAACGACGGCAGAAAGCAGAAGCAGAGAATGAACGACTCCGAGCACAACTTGCAAACCTTCAAGACAACAACTAAATCATTGGAGATTATATGACACAAGAAACAATGCACACATCCGACTTTCGTCCACTTGATGTCCAAGCCATTCGCGAGGATTTTCCAATCTTCGCGGAAACACCGCCGTTAGCATTTCTCGACAGTGCTGCGTCAACACAAACTCCGCGTCCTGTCGTTGAGGCAATGGACGCATACTATGATACCTACCGCTCCAATATACACCGCGGAATCTATCGGATTTCGGAGGAGGCGACAGACCAATACGAAAAAGCACGGCAGAAAGTCGCACGGTTAATCAACGCACCACGTACAGGTGAGGTGATCTTCACACGGAACACAACAGAATCTATCAACCTTGTCGCATACAGTTGGGGAAGTGTCAATATCCAGCAGGGGGATGAGATTATCCTCACAGACCTTGAACATCATAGCAACCTTGTCCCATGGCAGATGCTTGCACAACGCACAGGAGCAACCCTTCGATATTTAGAAATCACTGATCAAGGGTTGCTGGATTTCACACAACTCCAAGATGTCCTCACTGAAAAAACGAAACTGGTTGCAATAACGCATGTCTCAAATGTCCTTGGGACAATTAACCCGATTCAGTCTGTTGTTGATGCTGCACACGCTGCAGGTGCAAAGGTCCTCGTGGATGCAGCACAATCTGTGCCGCACTTTCATGTTGATGTGCAGCAGTTGGGTTGCGATTTTCTCGCATTTTCTGGACATAAGATGTGTGGTCCAACAGGTGTCGGTGTGCTATACGGTAAGATGGAACTGCTTGAAGAGATGCCACCATTTCTCGGCGGCGGTTCAATGATCCGTTCTGTTGAACGTGATATATCAACCTACGCAGACGTTCCCGCGAAGTTTGAAGCTGGCACGCCAAGCATCGCTGAAGCAATCGGACTCGGTGCTGCCGTAGATTACATTACGCAAGCAGGATTAGCATCAATGCATGTGCATGAACAGGAACTTACCAAATACGCACATGAACGTTTACAAGAGATTGAAGGTGTCACGATTTATGGACCTGCGCCGCATCAGAAAGCGGGTGTTATCTCCTTTGATATAGAGGGTATCCATCCGCATGACGTTGCTGGCATTTTGGATACGCATAACGTTGCTATCCGTGCCGGACATCACTGTGCACAACCGCTCATGAAAAAGTTAGATGTTATCGCAACTGTCCGTGCCAGTTTCTATCTATACAACACTTTTGAAGATGTAGACCGTTTATGCAAAGGTCTGCAAAAAGCACAGACTCTCATGACTCGGAGAACTAAATGAACATATATCAGGAAGAACTTCTTGACCACTACGAAAACCCCAGCAACTACGGCACACTTCCGAACCCCGATATTTCACATGAAGAGGATAATCCTCTCTGTGGGGACAGAATTCGGATGGACCTGCTTGTTGAGGATGACATAATCAAAGAGGTGCGTTTTTGCGGACACGGCTGTACCATCAGTTTAGCCGCAGCCTCAATGTTAACCGAAAAAATTAAAGGCAAAACACTCACAGAAGTTAAGCAGATCACAAGAGATGACATTATGGATATGATAGGTATTCCGTTGGGACCTGTCAGAGTGAAATGCGCTTTATTGGCACTCAAAGTTCTCAAAGCCGGTGCTTACGGCATTAAAGGTTGGCCCGGCGAGGAAGATGAATAAGGAGACATAACATAATGAGTGATAATGTAACAGCAACACAAGAGACTAAAGTTACACTAAGTGTTCAGCAGTTAGAAAACGTCATCCGTAAGGTAGTACGTGAAGAATTGTTAGAATTTGCGGTGCAAGAACTCGGTATTTTTTACCTTGATAAAGAATCTCCGCTCTATGAGGATATGGAAGATATACTTGAACGTAAAGAATCTGGTCAATTGAAATTTTACACTCATGAAGAGGTTTGGAGTGAATAATTACCAAGTAGTTTACGAAGAAAGATTCATACGAAATCTTAGACGTTACTCGAATCTACGACAACGTATCCATCAGAAAATAGAACAAATTCTGGTGGATCCTTATGATCGTACAGAGCGACTCGGTAGGGTTTCTGGTGGGTTAGATTTACGAGGGTGTCGTAGTTCTCGAATAGATAGAAATTTCCGAATAATTTTCGTTATCTGTGAAGAATGCCGTTCTGTTGAGGAATGTCAATACTGTTTCTGTGAAGGAAGAGAAGATAAGACAGCGGTTTTCTTGACTGTAGGACCACATGCCCGAGCTTATGCAATGAATTGAAACAGCATTCTCACATATCCCGGACCTACGGTATAAAAGGTTGGCCTGGCGAAGAAGATGAATAGGAAGGAACATAATGGCAGAATACTATAAAGCAGCGAAAGTTGGTGAAGTACCACCCGGTACAAAAAAATTGGTTGAAGTAGATTTCGTCCCTGTGCTACTCTTTAACGTAGAAGGTGAGTATTACGCGATGGAAGATGTTTGCACACACGATGGAGGTCCATTAGGCGAAGGCATTTTAGATGGCGAGGAGATAGAGTGTCCTCGCCACGGTGCACGATTTTGTGTCAAGACAGGAAAGGCACTCTGCATGCCCGCTGTTGAAGACATTGAATGTTTTCCTGTCAAAATTGAGGACGACGAAATTTTAATTAACATTGACTAACTACCATTTCATCAAAGTGGACTACTATAGGAGGAAATAAAAATGGTAACAGAAGATTCTGTATACGAAGCTATAAAAGAAATTATCGACCCCGAAATCGGTATTAATATCGTTGATATGGGTCTTATCTACGAAGTTGACATTGACGACACAACTGTTGATATTAAGATGACCTTAACAAGTCCTGGATGTCCCGCAGGTGGACAGATTGTAAACGGAACACAGCACGTAACACAACAATTGGAAGGTGTAGAAGAGGTTAATGTACAAGTTGTGTGGACACCCCGTTGGACACCCGAATTGATGAGCGAAGAGGCAAGAGACGAACTGGGAATCTTCTAACAAATCTATGAGGCACTGATGCAATACAAAATCCCTCTTGTTCTAACACCACAACCTGAAGGCGGGTATACAGTGACTTCTCCTTTATTGCCAGAGTTGGTTACTGAGGGTAATTCTATAGACGAATCGTTAGAAAACGTCAAAGACGCTTTTATTGCAGTCATGGAACTCTATCAAGATTTAGGACGTTCATTGCCTGAAAATATCCAGATTTCTGATAAGAAGAGCCTTGTGTGGTTGGAAACTGTGGTATCTGCATCGTGAAATATAGAGAAGTATCTCGAAAATTAACTGACCTCGGTTGTCAAGAACGAAAGAGAAGAGGCGGTGGATCGCATCGGAAATGGTTTAATCCCATTACCCAACAAGGTACTGTTGTACCAGATTGGGGTAGTCGTGATCTGAGAATAGGCACGATTCGTGCTGCTGTTCGACAATTAGGAATTGATTGGCAAAATTTTCATGACGCATAGAGTCGCTGAATCAGTTGTTAGGCAATGAAACAATGAATACTGTAAGCAAAAGTCCGAAAACCCTCAAGAAACATGATAACGCCTTCCAAATTGAATGGAAGGATGGACATACCAGTTATTATCCATACACGT
>CAZURU010000168.1:0-10262 GCA_964623585.1 uncultured bacterium | reverse complement strand
TTGGCGTTCCTCTACACGACCTACGCAAATGGTATATTATAAAGTAGAAATGGTAAAAGATGGCTACATTAGTGGCATATATTGTTGGATGCACTTTACCTTGATAAAATTTATACTAAACTGATAAGGATAAAACTATGGCAACACAAGAAGAACTTTACGATGTAGCACTTACACATTTTGCTGATAATGAATTGGAAAAAGCAGTAACGGCATTCAAAGAACTTATTGAACTATACCCTGACTATATAGAGGGATATCTTGGATTAGGACATGCTTATGAGAGGTTGAGTGAATACGATGATGCCATCAAGGCTGTTGAAAAAGCGATAGAAATCAATCCAAATGATCCTCTCGCTTATACCAGTTTATCTATCTGCTATCAACGTAAGGGGATGATTCAGGAAGCAGAGGATGCCATGGCTAAGTCGCAACAGGTACAGATGGAAAACAGTGTCAAATAGAATCAGATGGACTTACATTATAGGTCCACCTGATTCTTGATCCGATTTCTCAAGGTTGTGTTCTTTCAGTGCGTTTGAAGATGAACACATCATCAGCAAATTCTACAGAAATTGCATCCCCTTCATTGAACTTGCCTTCTAACATATCAACTGCCAACGGATTGAGAATATCCCGTTGTAAAGTGCGGCGTAGGGGTCGCGCACCATACACAGCATCAAAACCTCGCTCTACCAATTCCTCTTGGGCAGCTTCTGTCAGTTTCAGTATCATGTCTTTTTCTGCGAAACGGACGCTAAGATTTGACAGTTCAAGTGCTACAATCTGTTTGAGTTCCTCTTTGCCAAGACGATCAAATATGATAAGGTCATCAACCCGGTTTAAGAATTCAGGTGGGAAATGGTTTTGTAAGGCATCCATCACCTTCCGTTGTATCTCATCTGTGCTAAGGTGTGTCTCACTAATCCACTGACTACCGATGTTTGATGTCATGATGACAACACTGTTTTTAAAATCAACCGTGCGTCCCTGTCCATCTGTCATCCGACCATCATCAAGCATCTGAAGTAAGACATTGAAGACTTCAGGGTGTGCTTTTTCAACTTCATCCATCAGTATGACAGAATAGGGTTGTCTTCTAACGGTTTCTGTCAGTTGACCACCTTCGTCATAACCAACATAACCGGGTGGTGCACCGATAAGTCGTGAAACTGTATGTTTCTCCATATATTCACTCATATCAATACGGACCATAGCGTTCACATCGTCAAAGAGGAACGCAGCGAGATATTTTGCAAGATGTGTTTTTCCGACGCCGGTCGGTCCCATAAATAGAAATGATCCGAGTGGACGATCAGGATCTCCGAGTCCTACGCGTGATCGTCTGATTGCGTTTGAGACTGCAGATACTGCCTCATCTTGTCCGATGACCTGTTCACGCAGCCTACCTTCCATGTGCAGCAGTTTTTGGGTTTCACCTTCCATCAGACGATATACTGGAATACCTGTCCATTTTGCTACGAGCTCAGCAATATCTTCAGTGCCGACATGTTCCTTTAACATCTGTGTCGTGTTATCAGAAGTTTCTAAATCGTGTCGTAAAGCATTGCGTTGTGACTCAAGTTCAGGTATTTTTCCATATTCGAGTTCGGATGCTTTGGCAAGGTTTCCTGTCCGTTTTGCTTGATCCGATTCTTTTTTCAGTTCTTCAATTTTTTCCATGAGCTCCCGAATCTTTACGAGGCTTGACTTTTCATTCTGCCAAGTTGCTTTCAGAGCATTTGCCTTCTCTTTTAGTTCAGCGAGTTCACTGTTTAATTTCTCTAAACGTTGTTTAGATGCGTCATCTTCCTCTTTCTCCAGGGCTTGCTGTTCAATTTGGAGTTGTATAATTCGGCGTTCAACTTCATCAATAACTTCTGGAACACTATCAATCTCAATTCGCAATCTTGATGCAGCTTCATCAATCAAATCAACTGCTTTATCAGGTAGGAATCTATCAGAGATGTACCGCTTTGAGAGCGTTGCAGCAGATACAATTGCGTTATCCTGTATCTGAACCCCATGATGTGTTTCATATCGTTCTTTTAGACCGCGTAGAATAGCGATAGTATCTTCCACCGATGGTTCTTGAACTTGAACAGGTTGAAATCGTCTTTCCAATGCAGCATCTTTTTCAATATGCTTTCGGTATTCATCAAGCGTAGTAGCACCGATACATCGCAATTCGCCGCGTGCCAAAGCGGGTTTCAACATATTTGATGCGTCTACTGCCCCTTCAGCTGCACCAGCACCGACGATTGTATGTAGTTCGTCTATAAAGAGTATAACTTCACCTTCTGCTTGTTCAACATCGGCGAGAACAGCTTTCAGTCTATCCTCAAATTCACCACGATATTTGCTACCTGCGATCAGTGCCCCTATGTCGAGTGCAATCAACCTTTTCTGACGGAGACTTTCAGGCACATCACCGTCAGCGATACGTTGTGCTAATCCCTCCACGATAGCAGTCTTACCCACACCCGGTTCACCGATGAGGACAGGATTGTTCTTGCGTCTACGAGATAACACCTGCATGACTCTCCGTATTTCATCATCTCTACCGATGACCGGATCAAGTTTTCCTGACATAGCCTCCTGTGTCAGTTCTCTACCAAAACGGGTGAGTGCCTGGTATTTATCCTCAGGATTCTGATCCGTTATCCGTTGGGTGCCTTTTATATCAACAAGTGCTTTTAGTATCTTGTCCTTGGTTACATTTGCATTTTGGAGAATCTGTCCAACTTTGGATCGTTTCGCTTCAGCACATGCGATTAACAGGTGTTCTGTACTCACATATTCATCTTTGAGTGTTGCTGCTTCCTTTATAGCATTCTCCAGCATAGATTGTAAAGAAGCAGAAATACGGAGTTCAGAATTCACGCCTTGAACCTTAGGTGACTTTTCTAAGGTATCTTGAAGTGCTGATGATATATTCTTAGGATCAACACCTAATTTCTGCAATATAGGAGTAACGATTCCATCGGTCTGTTTAATCAGTGATAACATAACGTGTTCAGCAGCAATTTCTGGACTCTGTGTTTCACCTGCTAATGTCTGTGCTGACTGTAGTGCTTCTTGTGCCTTTATTGTAAATTTGTCTAATCCCATTTTTCATCTCCATGATCTTTTGCTTTGAACTTCTATAGTAAAATATGTAAAAGAGTTTACAATTATTCTGTAGGAGCGATCTCCGAATCGCGATGCAACCAAGAATAGTCGGGAATTGGAGTTCCCTCCTACAACTCAGATGTAAAGTTCATTGTAGAATCCAATATATACATTAGCAATATATATGCCAATATTAATTTAGCAAAATGGAGCGAATTGACAGAATAAATTGATCTTCTATGAAACTTATTTACAATTCTGCCAAGGGTTGTGTCAATATGACAATTTGGGTAGGGTGTGTAAAGTTTTTGGCAGAAGGGACGATATGTGTAAATTGGGTGATTAGATATTCATATCGTCCCGACTAGACTAAAGCCTACAAAACCGCTATTGCTTGGGTACTGCGACTATTTCTTGATTCTTTGTGCTTTAAGTGCCCCCCAAGTGGTAGTAGATTTTCCTTGTGGTTCAACACTTGTTAGTGATTTAATTGCATCAGCATACTCTTCGAAATCCGATGCGTTAAATGCTGAATTATATACAAGGACTTCATCAATGATTCCACCAAAATAGTGGATATTCGTTCCTGATCCATCGTCATCATGGAAAACAGCATTTGCGTTTGTATGTGCTATACCTGTATCGTCTCCATGCGCGAAGATTTGTCCCCCAGGTTCGCTTGCGATCAATTCACCGTTAAGCCACATTTCAAATTTGTCGTCTTGTACTTCATTTATAGTATCTCGCAATACTAAAGCAACGTGGTACCAGACTCCGGATTCAACATCTGCTGAGGGCCAAGCACCTACCCATTGATATTCAGCGCGGTTCCATGCACCTACATAGAGTTTACTATCAAAGATATGAACCACTAATCCTCGGCTACGGCCTCCTTCTTCAAAAATCGTCTGTTTTTGATCAGTTACAGTAACATCATCACATTTGAAGAATGCTGCGATTGTTCGGTTCATGAAGGGGCCACCCGTGTTGAGACCGTCTGAATCGGGTAACTTTATACCATCGTCAACCCCATCAAACTGGAAGGCTTTTCCCATTGCCCCATCAACGACCTCAGGTTCACCTACTAATGTTCCGTTAACCTCTTTACCGGAACTGTCAACTGCATCACCTTCATCAAAAGTCCAAATTGCTTGGACAGTCTCCTCATCTCTTGCTGCAAAACTTGTGATTGAAATAAGCATGAGTAACACGCTAAGAATAGAAACAAATTTAAACATTATATATCCTCCCATTTGTAAGGTTGTATCCAACTGAAATAACATTCAATATGGCGTAAATAGTTATATACATTTCGATTAGTATTGACCCAAAAATTAAACGGATAGACTCAAGTCGTGACTTCAGTCTGTGAGGTGTTGACTCTTGAGTCTGCCCCATGTCGTTGTAGATTTCTCTGCTGCTTCAACACTTAGCGGTTTTACAACTTCATTAAAATCGCCTTGATCAAACGCTGAGTTATATATGAGTATTTCATCAAGGAACCCGTGAAACCAGTCAGCGTATCCAGCCATATTGCCGCCTTCATCATGGTATACGACGTTCTGTTTAAGAGAACCGATAGCATTGTCGTCCCCGTGTGGATGTAGTTGTCCTCCGTCACTTTTTTGGACGAGTTTTCCATCAAGCCACATCTCAAATCTGTCACTTTCTACTTTACCTTCAGCATCGCGGATGACTAATGCCACGTGATACCACTGATTAGATTTGACGTCAGCAGACAACCATTCGCCGTTCCAGTTATATTCGGCACGATTCCATCCGCCGATATAAACTTTCCCTTCAAAAACGTACAAGACTAAACCTCTTGTTCGTCCACCTTCTTCAAAAATTACCTGCTTTTGGTTTTTTGAAACGTCTTTACAATTGAAGAATGCAGCGATTGTTCTATTTGTGATTATATTCGTTATATTGACATTTGGTGAATCGGGTATGTGAATGCTGTCGGTAGTTCCGTTAAATTCCAATGCCTTTCCAACAATGCCATCAACAGATTGGGGGTTACCCTGAATGACACCATTTAGACCTTTATTTGAACTATCATTTGCAGTTCCATCATCAAAATTCCAGATACCAGAAACGGACCCTTCGTTCCGTTGTGCTTCTACTAGAGTATTAGATAAAAGCAAGAACAGTGATAACGCGAAACTGGTAAGAACAATATTTGATATTGCCAAGTTTTCTTTTTTAATTATTGAGAAAAACACAAAATACCTCCTGTGCAAAAACCATCATTAAGAAAGATTAAACTAATTTTGCGAATCCATTTAGGTAATTATAGTAAATGAACAAATTATTATCAACAAAAATACAAGATTTCAGTGATATGTATAACTTTTCTGCTTGCTTTACCTAATAGAGTTATGCTAAATTATCATTATTGAATAGCCTAAAGAGACGAGAATAGTAGACACATGTCATCAGATATAGACCCATCTAAAGTTATATCAGAGATATCAACCACAGAAAAACCGTGGGGACGGTTTATACAGTACGTACTCAACCAACCTGTTACCGTCAAAATCTTGGAAATACATGCTGGTGAAGAAGTCAGCTACCAATACCATGATCAACGAAGTGAACTATGGATTCCACTTGACCAAGGCGCGTGTATTCGTTTAGAGGATGAGACATTATATCCCGAACCGATGGAACCAATTTTCATTCCGCAAGGCGCAAAACACCAGCTTATAGGAAAAGCGCAGAATTATCGTATACTTGAAATATCCTTCGGACATTTCAATGAGGAAGATATCGTCAGGATTAAGGATAAATATGGACGCGTTTGAAAAACAGTGGATACGAACACTATATGGAGGTACAAATAAACCGTATCAATGAACTCAGAGATAAAACAGATTACGTTCGGCAATAGAAAAGAGATAACTATCAAAATGATGGTCTGCGCAGATTCGATTGAAGAACAAGGCGATCAATTGGCCGATGAACGTTTAGATGAAATTCAAACGTTGTTTAAACAGGAAGCCACTGCACCCGTATCAATTATAGCTGACAATCAGCGGGCATGGACACGTAGTCATTTAGAAACAGACCATATACAACAAGTACTTTACTTAGCCAAAAAAGCACGCTCAGAATTCTCCGCTTATGTTACTATCGGGATTGGGGGTTCTGACCTGAGTGCACGGGTTTTTCATGAGATCGCCAATAACCCATATCACAATCAACTCTCAATTGAACAGCGGGGTGGTGCACCAGAGGTATACTTCACGGGTGATACATTCGATCCTATGGGTCTGAAAGCGTTAATGGATATGCTAAAATCACGAAACTTACTACAAAAAACACTCTTCAATGTGATTAGCAAATCAGGCAGGACTGGTGAAACGTTGGCTACGTTGATGATTATACGGGATATTCTTGAGATGGAGTACGGCAGTTGGCGCAATCAGATCGTCGCCACAACAGGTTTAACAGAGAAAAGCCTTCTATTTCAACTTAATCAAGAATCTCCATTTTTTGGTATGCTACCAGTCCCAGACGGTGTTGGTGGACGTTTCTCCGCTTTCTCTCCAGTCGGATTATTCTTCTTAGTCATGACAACTGGTCAGCACGAAAGACCTATGGATAGACTTCGCTCTGCAATCAAAGGTGTCCAAACTGCAGATGAGAATTTCAAAGCACCATATCCTAATGAAAACAACATTGCATATCACCTTGCATTTTGGCTGCAGAATGTAGAGGAATTGTATGCCGCATCCAGTATTGTATTTTACAACTATGCAGACAACAGTCGACTCGGAGAATGGTTTGTACAACTCTATACCGAATCAATACAAGAACGAGGGAGCGGTTTAAACGTCATTGCAGCAAAAGGTCCAACCAGCAATCACTCCATATTAAACGGTATTCTGGCAGGACCGAGGGACAAAGCAGTCATCTTTATCCATTGGACAGACCTCGGAGAGGATTTGATAATTCCGACCAGTAGTGTTCGAGATGGATTTGATGCTTTTGAAGGGCTCTCTATGAACGATAGTCAGACAGCTTCATATCGCGGTACAGAGATGGACTTTACCGAAAAAGGTATTCCAAATATAACACTGACTTTACCGAAAAGAGACATCGGTAACGTGTGCCAATTGATGCGAACACTCATGGACACAGTTGCAGTCAAAGGGAAGCTTCAAGAACTTCATAAAACAGACGGTGTGTTTTCTCCTAAGGATGAGTTGACCTACCACCAGTCAGCAGTCGAAGGCTACAAAATACGTACAACAGAAATTGCTCGGGAAATGAAAATGGAAAAAAATGAGTTAGGTCACATAAAGTGACACACCACATAACAGCACGACTATTGTTCAAGAATCCAAGACATGTTTAGTAAACTCTCATCATTACGTCTTCATAACAAGATTTTTGTCACATACAGTATCGTGTTGATGCTGATGTTTGCTGTTATATTTGGAATTGCCACTATCCTCATCAACCGTGCATTTAATTCCCAGCTGGATAAAGATGTTAATGATCTGAGAGAGCGTATTTCAAAAATGTATGGACTGTTCCGACGAGATATACGTGGTGAAGTTGCAGCAAAAGGCGAAGATGAAGATGTTCTTGAAGCCTTAAAAACAGCAGAAAGAGGCGGTATCAGAGAAATACCACCAACGAATTTTGATGTTTTTGAATGTGGAAATTCCGAAGGTATCTTAGTTTTGAGCCAACTTGACAATGACCCGCGTATCGGCAGTATAAATGCTGAGATTCTTAAAGTTAAAACGGATGATAAAGGTGTGAAAGACACAATACGTGAAAGGATCATCAGTATAGACGAAGACCCACAATTAGTTGTTGAAGTTACACAATGGTGGGAGTGGGGGTTCATCACGGGTGGAAAGTCTCTCCAGAAATGGCTCATCGGCGCATTATTAAGTCAACCCTCTGAACATCCAGTTTTTCTTGTAAAGAGAAAAGATGAACAGGAGGAATGGGTTTCCCTAAACAACAGTGCACATAAGTCACCGAACCTGAAGGACGAGTGGGAAAAACAACTGAAACTAAATCAAGACGAAGGCAAACCTGTTGATGAATTGGTCGTTACGATGCCAAATACACAACAATCGGTTCCATTAGACGCATCATCTCAACCATTACACACACCTATCTATACTGTGTTTCGTGCCGATATCCTGCGGGCACCCTTTGCTGCCTCTAATCAATTGCCTTTTGTTGAGCTTATTATCGCATATTCACACAAAGACCGTATTCAATGGCAAGATCGTATGCTGATCATTCTCTATTGGAGTGTCGGTGCTGGCGCGTTCTTAGTGTACTGCAGTAGTTTCCTCGTCAGTAGACGTATTACACGACCCATTGCAGAACTGCAGAAAGGTGTGAATGAGATAGGTGCAGGTAATCTATCGTATCAAATTGACGTTGAATCTAAAGGGGAAGTCGGGGAACTCGCTGAAGGATTCAACAACATGGCACTTGCATTGAGAAAAAGCTTGGAAGAACACAGATCCGCAGAAAGAATTGCTGTCTGGCGCGACGTGGCAAGACAACTTGCTCATGAAATAAAAAACCCACTTTTTCCAATACGCCTCTCAGTAGAAAACCTACAAGCCGCAAAAGATCAACCAGAGATTTTTGAGAGGATATTCAAGGAGTGTACAGACACAATTATTGAAGAAGTTGACCGTATCCGTGGGCTAATTGATGAATTCCATCAATATGCAAGATTACCTGCACCCGATAGACATCCTACCAGTATAAATGAAATCGTTAATACCGTTGTCAAACTGTACATGGAGTTGTCTCAAGCACAAAAAATTGAAATTGTCAAAGAACTGAGCTCTATACCGCCGCTTTCATTAGACCAAGAACAGATGGAGCGTGCAATAGGTAACCTTGTAAAAAACGCAATAGAAGCAATGCCAAATGGAGGCGTATTAACGCTTCGCACCTTCGCTATGCTTATTTCAGAAAACATCACTGATGGTAGACCTGCAGAAGCCAATGAAACCTATATTGAGATTAAGGATACAGGACATGGCATGTCAAAAGAAACATTGAAAAACCTATTTAATCCTGACTTTACAACAAAAGCTGATGGGACTGGCTTGGGCATGCCGATAGTCCGACGTATCATCACCGTGCATGACGGTGAGATTGACGTAAAATCACAAGAAAACTTAGGGACCACTGTCAGGATTACTTTTAAAAATAGTTCGTATCTTACAGGAGAGGAAAAACTATGAGTACCATCCTCATCGTAGACGATGAAAAGAATATTAAGAAAATGCTCTCACAGGGACTCACGCTAAAAGGGTATAACACGTTAACTGCTTCAAGTGGAGAAGAGGCATTGCAACGCTGTGAATCTGAAGATGTTGACCTTGTCCTGTTAGACATCATGATGGATAACGGAATAGACGGTATTGAAACATTGAAAAGATTGCTTTTGCAAGACCCAAGTCTGAATGTCGTTATGATGTCCGCACAGCAAGATATTGAAATCGCTGTAAAAACATGGGAGCTCGGTGCTAAACATTACATTACTAAACCCGTGAGTATGGATAAGATAATGTCCAACATAGACCCGTTCTTGGAGTTAGCAAGACTGACAAAAGAGAATGAATACCTAAAATCGCAAATCCCTGAAGATGAAGAAATAGTAGGTGAAAGCAAGGTAATAGCAATGCTACGCTCTGAGATTCGGCAAGTTGCTGCAAGTGATCTCGGCGTGCTTATTTCAGGTGAAAATGGCACTGGTAAACAACTTGTGGCAGAGGCTATCCATAAACATAGTAAACGAGCTGATAAACCCTTTATTCCATTAAACTGTGCTGCTTTACCCGAAGAACTCGTTGAGAGTGAACTTTTCGGACACGAACGCGGGGCATTTACAGGAGCAGATTCTATGCGACAGGGAAGATTTGAACTCGCTGACGGTGGGACACTCTTTCTGGATGAAATAGGGGATATGAGCCTAAAAGCACAAGCAAAAGTACTACGCGTACTGGAATATGGAGAAGTAGAAAGACTCGGTAGCCAACTTATCCGAAATGTCGATGTCCGAATCATTGCAGCAAGCAACAAAAACCTATCTGATGAAATACAGAACGGTATGTTCCGCACAGACCTATACTACCGACTCAGAATTGTACCTA
>CAZURU010000167.1:4370-10319 GCA_964623585.1 uncultured bacterium | reverse complement strand
CACGGTTTGGTAGGGTATCTAGGGGTTTCTGGAGCATGTTCGGGTATTTCTAAGTCTGCATCTGTTTCTGCCCGCGTAATCAGCGGGAAAAATCCTTCGGTGATTCGTTCTATATAAAGTTCAACATAACCACAGATACGGTCGATCAGACAGATTAATTGATCCTCATCTAAACATTGCTTGTTAGTTGAACCAAATGTATTCCAGCTTGAACCGTTGTAACCTTGGTAAGCAATTCCGTTTAGTTGCTTTATTCCTATACCGGGTTTTTGCTCGAATTTGCGAAGCCTTATTTTCTGATAAAGTGCTGCTGCTGGTGATAATTCCTTCAAGTTGTGATGTTGTGCAAATAGTTCTTGAGCTACTTTGAGATAGACTGGCAGTTGAATACTTCGTCCTTCAAGTATGTCCTGTATCCCAATATCTGAACTACCAGTTTTGTAATCTACAATATTAAAGTAACCTTCTCCGATGTCAATGCGGTCTATTTTTCCTCTCATCTTCACATCGTTGACTGTTATAGGTTCAGTAGAACTTAATTCAGGATCCGAATCGCCAAGGGGTGTTCCAAAACTGACTTCAAAGTATCTTGGTAAGACAGAAAGAACGTAACGTTGTTCTGCTTCGATTCCTCTAAAAAGGGCAGCGCGTAGTTTATCAATACTGATTGACCAAAGTAGATTTTGTTCGCTGATACCGTGCTGATTACGTTTCTCGTCAGACATAAGTTCTAATATACGATTGAGTTGTTTTTTTGCTTCATCGGAATTCTCCTGACTGCATTGACTTAATTTTGGTGAGTTTTCATCTCGACGATCCTTATAAAACCTGAAAAGGACGTTATGTGCTAAAGTGCCTTTATCTTGTCTTGAAATCTCATCCTCTACATCTTCCTTTACTGCTTTAGTATTCAGAATGTTTGTCATAAAATACTGAAATGGGCAATTTGCATATATTTCCAAATCCGTTACTGAATAGACGCGATCACGAAGCGTCTTCAGATTGCTTTGACTCTCTAATGAAAGTTCATCAGGGCATAAACGACCTTCATAGATCGTATTCTGTTTTGTGTCTTCACGGTATTTTTCAACCTGAACAACATGGTTTATTATAGGTTTTAATTCTTCCAATTTAGATGGGAAACTCTCATCTACGGGTTCATCTGCACACCACATATAATCACCATAGTTACTGAGGAAACTGGTCATACTGTGCTGTCCGACATCTATTATTTCTTCTGATCCTATTTGACAAATTTCCTCTAATTGTGCCATGAATATTGATGGGATAAGTTCAGTGTCTCTATCCCGTACTGGGGAAAGAAGATATAGTTTCTTTCCAAAAGCTTTTAGGATGCGATAGAACAGAAAACGACTATCGTAAAGATGTTCATCTTCAGTACGGTATGGATTCTCTGGCAGTAAAGGATCCATGCGATATTGTACTGGAAAACCACCATCAACAAAATCACCTAAAAAGACATAGTTAAACTCAGAACTTCTAATCTCACTGAGTGGGATGATTTTTACTGTTTCAACCTTTCGTGTTGCTCTTATCTGATAGAAAGTATGTTTGGCAATATAGTGTAGTTTCCTCACCAATGCATGTGTAGGATAGTTCTCCTGCCCTTCAGCCCTCAGCACAGAACAGAATTCTTCTAAGATTTCTCTGAATGATTGCAGACTGTTTAGTTCTGCTTCAACTATATCGGATTTTTCTTGCGACAACTGGGATAGGATAAACCTGAGCGTCTTGGATTCATTTAGAATATTGTTGATGCAGTCAAGAAACTCCTGTGGCGAATAACTCTTTTTTTCCAAGATATTCTGATTGTCAGTGAAATAGACCTTAGGGAGCAGATCTCTGTTTGATGTCAACAGTAAAAAAATCTCTTTTACTAAAGTTGATTTTGTTAATGAGACCTTTTCAGATAGTGTGAACGGAATGTCGTAATCAGAGAATACCTCAGTGATACGTTGCTGATACTTAGAGAAATTATAGTAAGTAACACAGATGTCTTTAAGGTTACAATCTTCTTTCTCAACAAGTGATTTTATTGTGTGTGCAATAGTCTCTACTTCCTCAGATCGATCAGAAGGTTTCAACAACTTAATTTTTTCTGATAAATCCTTTGCCTTAACTACCTTCTTGTTGGCATTGAAGAGATTTTCAGCGAAATAGGTATGTAATTCTGACTGTCGTTCAAAGTGAACATCAATCTTAACACCGAACCCCTCAAATTCTTTTACCAGATTGACGACATTCCAATATAAATCATTATTATCAAAATGACAGTCTGTGCGAAACCACATTTCAATGTTTTCAATTTTAGAGATCTGTCTGAGTAGTTCTATATTTGCTTTTGAAAGGACGGTGAAACCTTCAACCACGACAAGCTTTACGAACGGAAAAGCAGATTTGAAGTAATTCTCATCAAAGTTTTCAGCAAGGAATAGGTGTTTACCTTGTTCATCAATCCATTGGGAACCAAGTTTGTTTTCGTAATTTTGACAAATTGTATCAAGTTCTGTCCTTGTTTGCCTCTCTTCCACAAACTCAAGTGGTGTCTCAATACGTCCCTTAAGATTGTTGATTGTATCTACTATGAGGCTGAGTGTACTATCTGGTACTGGGGAGTTTTGTATCGGACGAAGCCTATCGAGGTTGTTTGAGTATTCTTTATCTGGTCCTGTGATTTCATTTAACCAGAGTCGTTGAATACCTGATGAGATTTGTCGTCTGTGGTTGCGTATCTGTGAATATAATCTGTTTATAAAACCGACAATCTCTTGAACTTGCAGGTTAGTTATAGCACTTTCAGGATGATAGTCAATTAACTGTCGTTCCCGGTTTTGACGTGAAGGAACATTTGGTACAATTACCAAAAAGGAATCGGCTCTATTATTCTGAATTTCGGTTTTTAATCTACTTTCTATTTCAGACATTTTGTAAAGAGTTATGGTGATAATCAGACGCTATCTGACTTGTGTTCCTTTGGGTACTTCGGTTTCTGGCACTGTTAGCACAACGGAGTCTCCACTTGTAGCAAGTACCATGCCCTGTGATTCAACATTTCGAATTGTTGCGGGTTTTAAATTTGCAACGACAATAACCTGTTTTCCAAGCAGACTGTCAGCCCGATAGTGTTCAGCTATTCCTGCGACGACCTGTCGTCTTTCTGTACCAATGTCAACGATTAATTTCAGAAGTCTATCAGCATCTTGGATCGGTTCTGCGGAGATGATACTTCCGACCCGGAGATCCAATCTTTGAAATTCAGCGAATGAGATGAGATTTTCAGTTTCCTTTATTGACTTCTTTTCAACCTTCACTTTACCTGTTTTTTGGGGTGGATCCTCTTTTTCAAGGTTAACACGTGGGAATATAGGTTTAGCTTCAGCGACCTTGAGACCGATCCTTAATCGTCCCCATTCTGCTGTATAATCAGTCTCCGTATAGCCAATCTGTCTTTGTATCTTATCTGCAGTATCAGGAATGAATGGATAGATCAGGATTGAGATGAATCTGAGTGCTTCTAACCCGTTGTATAGGATAGTACCCATTCTCGGTTTTGTTTCAGGTTTCGCGAGCGTCCATACTTGTGTCTGTTGTACATAACGGTTGATACGTCTGACAAATTCCCAGGTAGTCTCCAGTGCTATGTCATAAGCAAAAGTTTGCATGTGAGAGTCTAACGTTTCAATTGTATCTTGAGCAAGTGTCTTAATCTCATCATCATATTCCCCCGGGGTCGTAGGCTCCGGAATTGCATCAAAGTTTTTGTTCAACAGACCAAGAACACGATTGAGTAGATTACCGAGATCGTTCGCAAGGTCGGCGTTGTAGCGTTCATGCAAACGTGATGGACGGTAGTCTCCATCATTACCAAAACTAAATTCGCGCAGCAGATAGTATCTGAATGCATCTACACCGTATTTTGCTATATCAGCATCCATGTCAATGAAAATACCGCGTGTTTTGCTGAGTGCTTCTCCATTCTTGGTCAACCAACCGTGCCCGACGATATGTTTAGGGAGTGGTATGTCTGCTGCCATTAGCATTGCAGGCCAAAGCAAGGCATGAAAACGGGTGATGTCTTTACCCATCATGTGTACATCGGCAGGCCAAAAAGTTAGAAATTCCTCACTGTTTGTTTCATAACCGAGGGCAGTGATATAGTTACTAAGTGCTTCTATCCATATATAGATAATGTGGTCTGGATCAAAAGGGAACGGTATCCCCCATGACAGTGAGGCGCGCGAAATACTGACATCTTGTAATCCTGATTCAAGAAAACTTAACAACTCATTTCGTCTTGATTCTGGGTAGACAAAATCTGGATTTTCATTAAAATGCGCGAGGAGACGTTCTGCATACTTTGAAAGTCTGAAGAAATAATTCTCCTCTTCTAACCACTGCAGCGGAATCTTATGGTCTGGACAGATTTTATCCGCAGTTAATTCCTTTTCAGCAAAGAACTTCTCACACGAGAGGCAGTAATACCCTTCATACTTGGCTTTATAGACGTCTCCGTTTTCATATAGAACGTTAAGGAACTTTTGTGCACCGCGTTTATGTATATCGCTGGTTGTTCGGAAGAAAATGTCATGTGAGATGTTCAGACGTTCCCACAGCTTAACGAACGTAGGTGCGATCTTATCGCAATATTCTTGCGGTGTAAGTCCTTCGTCTTTAGCGGCATTAAACACATTTGCAGCATGCTCATCAACGCCGGTTAAGAAGCATACTTCATATCCTTTGAGTCGGTAATAGCGCGCCAATACATCCGCAGCAATCGTAGTATACGCATTTCCTGCGTGCGGTTCACTGTTGGGATAGTAGATTGGCGTGGTAACATAGAATGTGTTCATGATATATTCTTACCTAACTTTCTGGATCGTTATCCTCTGTAAGCCAATCTTCTGTCGCTTCAGCGAATTCTTTTGAAAGTTCTTCAGAGATAGTCTGTTCTAATAGATCAATTATGTCCTCACGAAATTTCAACCAATCTTGTCCTCGACGGGTGAATCTATGCAACCCATCTATCTCAATATAGATTGTATCTTGTGGTTCTGACATTGACTCAAGGTAACGTCTGACCTGCATTTTTTCTTCTCCTAACAATTCAGGAATATTCTACAATAGTTTCTCATGATGTTTACATCCATTCGTGCATTTCCCATCCAGTTGAGAGAGCTTTATGTCGTAATGCTCTGCTTGGATTTACGACAACAGGATTTCCAACACAGTTTAACATCGGTAAGTCTGATTTGCTGTCACCATAAGCATAGCAGACATCAAGTGATATTCCAACTTTTTCTGCAAACTTTTTCATGACAATAGCTTTCTGTTCACCAATGAGAGGTTGTGTTTTCAACTCCCCCACAAACCTACCCCCAAGTTCCCCAAGTGAGGGTGCCAACACAGCATCTACTCCCAGAAAATCAGCAATGGGCATGACAATAAAGTCGAGTGAACCTGTCAGTAACACGATCTGATCACCTTTTTCCTTATGTTCCTCAATTTGAGAAATAGCTTCAGGGAATATCTTCTGTTTTAGATACCTATTGAACATGTCTATAGATAATTTTTTTAGTTCAGTGCTCTCTAATCCATCATAGTTTCTATAAAACACTTTATTGAAGCGAGTTCTACTCATTTTATCCAATATAAGATAATAGACAACCTTTGGTAAGAAACCAATTGTCCAGAAAAACTTCATCAGTGGAGTCAAAGTATGTGTCCGTAACCAGACGTAGCAATGCACAATTGTTGAGCTTAACAGTGTGCCATCTACATCAAAAAACGCGATTGCTTTTGTCTGAGTGGAATCCATCTTGTATCCTAAGTTAATGTCTCTTTGAGTTTTGCAACACGGTTCTCAAGTTCTGTTATGAACAATCTATATTTACCTGTGTTATCAACTGTCTCTCCTGGTTTCTGGTTAAC
>CAZURU010000167.1:0-4360 GCA_964623585.1 uncultured bacterium | reverse complement strand
CAAAGCATAATGGTTCACCAAAGACGATCCGTATCGGGTGTTTTCTTGGGAAGTTCTGTCCTTTTGGAAGTACTTCATAAGTACCTTGAATGTAAGTCGGTATAATCGGCACTTGCTGTCCGTAGACTAACAGACTGAGAATACCGGGTTTAAAAGGTTGTAGGTTTCCGTCAAGTGAACGTGTACCTTCAGGAAAAATCAGAACACCGTTATTCTGTTCTAATACGCTATTTATCATTCTCAAGTCTTGCATAAACTGTGCGAAATCACCATGGCGTTCTATTGGAAGAGCGTTCATACAATTGTGTGCAAACCATCCTTGAAACCGTTTTCCGAACCAATAATCTCGCGCAGCGAGTGTCCACAAACGGTATGATTCCTTTCCTAACGCTGTGATAACCGTTAACGTATCTAAATGGCTCGTATGGTTAGGCGTGATGATGTAAGGTTCGTCTTTCGGTATATTCTCTAAACCGTAAACCTTGAATGAAAACATACCTTGATAAAGCCTTCGGATCCCTGCCCGAAACACCCTTGCGTACCAGTGCGGTTCACGACGAAGTTTCAACGTCTTATCAGTATCTATTATTGACTGTTCAGATGTCGCATCAAACGTTTGTGATAGTTCAACGACATCCTTAACTGTTTGTAGATTGGCAAGAATCCCATCTGGTATAGTTTGACCGATGCGTGATTCAAGTAACATTAATAGATCAAGACGCGTAAGGGAATCCAACCCGAGATCAGCTACAAGATGACTGTCAAGGTTAATTCTATTTGTTGGCAAGCGGGACAATTGTGCAAGCCGTGTCAGAATCTCCTCAGGAATTTCAGTATTCGGTTTTGTCTCAACTGAGTCTTCTATGCTTGTTTCGACTTCAGCCAGATGTTGCAATAACAGTTCCTTAACATGTTTACGATCGATTTTGTGTTCTTCAGTCTTAGGTAATGCATCATAGAAGAAATGTGATTTATGGAAGTGTTGATAACTCGGTAGACATTTCGCTGTCTTCTGAAGATGATCATGTATTTCTGCTTCAACTGTTCTACTTTTCTGCTTAGGAACAATGATGGCGTATATATCTGTATCCGACTTGTCCTGATAAGGTATCCCTATAACACAAATCTCGGCAATTGCAGGGTGGTCTTTATAGAGCGTTTCTAACTCAACTGGATAGATATTCTTACCCGAAGCAGGAACGATTACATCCTTACAATGTCCTGTAATATACAAAAATCCATCATCATCAATATATCCAAGGTCCCCGGTGTAGAGCCATCCATTTCGAATTGTTTTGTTTGTAGCGACAGGATTTTTGTAGTAACCTTTCATATTGCTTGGACCTTTAGCGGCAATCTCTCCTATACCATCATTATTTGGGTTGTCTATATGAAATTCCACACCTTCAACAGGTAGTCCGACAGAACCCCGCCGACTATTCTTGTAAGGGTTTACACTCAGTACAGGTGCGGTTTCTGTCATCCCATATCCTTGATAAAGCGTCAAACCAAATTTTTGAAATCCATCGTAAATGTTATCTGCGAGTGCGGCTCCTCCGCTAACGAGAATCCGAATATCCCCCCCCATAACGTTCCGTGCCTTTTCTTCAAAGCAGTTTCCGGAAGTTTCATCCCGCATTGCTTGTCTTTCAATCGTGCTTTGTAGCAGTTGGAATAGTCTTGGTACACCGATAAAAGCCGTTGTTTTGTCCTCCCGCATTGTCTTTAAAAGGGTGGTAGGCCGCAGTGCATTGACATAAGTTGCTGTTGTACCGCTGTAAAGTGTCATCAATAAACTGCAGGAAAAACTTAATGCATGGTACAAGGGTAATGCTGAAAGAATCCTTTCTGAATCTGTTGGTGGTAATGCTTTTGCGACTGCTCTTACGTTTGAGATGAAGCCGCCATGTGTGAGCATAGCACCTTTAGGGTCTACCGTTGTCCCCATAGTGAATATTATGGAGGCAACAGAGTCAGGTGATATTTTAACGATCGGAAAGTTTTCGGGTGAATCACTAACAGAATTCGCAATCTGTTTAAATTGATTGATATTTAGAATAGGTATTCGTGATTTAGCAAAACCTATTTCAGCATTTCTTATCACTGATTCTGAAGCAAGGATAGATTTTGCTTCAGTGAATTCAGCTATGGAAAGGATTTCCTTAGTGGGTGTCTGTGCATCAATGGGGACAACTGTCGCACCTAACTGTGAGACTGCGAGGTAAGCAATGCACCATTCCGGTTGGTTTTCAGATACCAGAACCACGCGAGAACCTTCCTTTATACCTTTCTGCCATAGTTCATAAGCAGCCTGAAGTGTAAAGTTATAAGTTTCTGCATAAGTATACCTTTCCCATCCGCTCTTAGTGACCATTTGTAGTGCGACCTTATCTGGGATCCGTTTAGCTTGAATCTCAATCAGATCTACGATTGTTTCTGGTGATATTTCATCAATCGGATTTGGAGCAGGTGAGGGAATCTCTTCAATCTCATCAGGTGGAGTTTCATTTTCATCCTTTGTGGTACCTTCCTTAACATCCTCAAGTTTTAACACATGTCTCTTGATTCCTGGTATGTGTATTTCCTGAAAATACTGTACCCAATGGATTTGAGACACTTCAAAATTAAAGGTTTTCTTTTCAGAATGTGAAAGTGATTCGTATAAAGTTTTCATTTTATCCGTTTCAAATTCAAAATTCGTTCTTGTATAAGGCCCGTAAATCTGAATATAATGTAGCAGTGCTTTTACACTGCTCTGCTTCACAATTAGTTTTCTACGTTGACGTTTTGCTGCCCGCATAGGAAATAGGGATAATGCTTTTATGAGGTATTTGAGCAGACGCATTTTCCCATTTAGTTTTTTCTGAAATTCTTCCAGACTGGGAAATTGCCATACCGGTACTGGTATAGGGTTACCGTTCTCCATCATAGGATTTTCTGTAAAGTATCCATAAGTTGCGTCAACGATGCCCCTGAAATACAAAGGATTTTGAGTGCCAGTTGCTACATGATAAACATCAATGCCCCCTTTGTTTGCTATTGCTTCAGCTGCTGCTAACATGGCGTTAACGACGAAATCTACGGGTATAATGTCCAAAATAATATCTGGATCGGCAGGAAAATCTGGTAATCTCCCCTTTGCAAATCCGACAATTAGCGGTTCAGACATCCGATATTTACCCAGCCATCCTGGGCGGGGTTCAGCAATACTACTTTCTATGATTGAGGGACGGATTATAGCAGTTGGCAGGTCACCTCGTAATTCCATTATGACTTGTTCAGCAAGGAATTTCATATAGGTATAGGTGTCGTTCCAACCCCGAGTACGGGCATGTTCAAGTCCTACCTCAACAAGACGAGCTTCAAGCCATTCTGCCTTGATTTCTGCTATAAGTGTATCAAGTTTCTTTCTTTTTGTCCGTTTATCAGCATTGTATTGTTTCCGAGCAATCTGTTTGAACTCAGATAATTTATCAGGCGAATCTGCTTCATTGCGGATTGACTTGTCTAATGAGAGGAGGTAGTCAATCTCTTCGGTGAGGGTCGTTGGTATGATGGTGTCGCTGTTTTCATTATGTTGTGCGGCAAACTTTTCAAATGAAGGATGCAGTTCCTCTTCAACTCTTTTGGGTTCTTTACCACATACATAAGCGGTTGACACATGGAGAAAGACGATATCAGAACACCCTCTGGCAAATGTGATTGCATGTTTTGCAGCGAGTGCATTTCCTTTTAAGGATGCATCAAAAGGAGGATCAAAATCTACAAGGCCTGCGATATTGATGAATACATCAATATCATTTTGCAGATTATTATAGGTTTCATTACTAAAACCGAGATGTTCGTCTGTCAGGTCGCCTTCAACAGCAGATACTTTCTCTCTTGTCCAAGTTTCAAATTCTGATCCGAGAGTTTCTCGTAAGACATCAAAAACATCTGAAGTCAAGAGCTCATTATCAAGTCGTTCTTGAGCAGTCGTAATGCTGCCGTTAGACTCTACGCGTTTTCTAATGAGAAGGTAGATTTTTTTGACATCTGGCAGTGAAGTAAGAATTTTCGCAACCATCGGTTGCCCGAGGAAGGCAGTCCCACCCGTAATCAGTAATACTTTGCCTCTAAAGAATTCGGTTATTGACATGTTCACCCTATATTGTAGAAAGTTGTGTTATGGCAAATAGGTAGGACAATATAAATAGTCCAATTTAAGCTTCTTTTAAATATGTTGATAGAAATTCATTCGCTTGTTTATTGTAGGTGTAGTTTAACACAAATAGGATTTAATGTCAAGTATAGATGTTGCTTTGTGTGTGTAAAGATTTTGTCATCTTTTTCAGAAGAGACGGCACACGGAGAGTGCCTA
>CAZURU010000166.1:7092-10336 GCA_964623585.1 uncultured bacterium | reverse complement strand
AATTTGGGTTTTTCTGTTTAGAATGTCGCTTTTTCAAGAATTTACCCCCCTTTATCCCCCGCAAGCGGGGGGAATGCGTAAGTCCTATTCATAACAGATTTAAGATTTTTGCGTTTGCTTTAAGTTATTGTATATATTTTGCTTGTATTTGTCAATAGGTTTTGTTGTTCTTGGGATGATATTTAATTTATGTATCTGAATTTTCTTGACAAATTTTGTGCATCTGTTATAATAACAACAGAATCAGTGACCAGAAGTTCTCATTTCTCACTGGTAGATTTAAAAATTTTATTTTTATGGAGGATTAACAACGATGACCCGTTTCATCCCCGGTTTCGTTCTAAGGATAGATCGGAACTTTCTCACTATTTTCTTACTCGGTTTACTGTTGGTAATGCATATCGGTTGTATAGGTAGTATTAGCAATATCAACATTGTACCACTGAGTGCGAAAATTCAAAATGCGGATAACGCTTATGACGCAGCGGAAGCCGTTGTCACGCGATCAGATAATGCAGCAGGGAAGAAGAAAGCGCAGGCTAAACAGCAAGCACTCTATGATAGAGCGATGTCTATTTATCTGGAAATTATTGACCAAGACGCAGATGGAAAATATGCACAGCGATCCCACTATCAAATTGCCAGAATTTACAAGAAATATTATGAGTGGGATAAAGCAAATGAACATTTTCAAGCTATAGTTGAACTCGATCCGACAGGTTACTATGCCAGTGAAGCCAAGAGCGGAATTGCTAATATTCTTAAGAACCGACAACTTATTACCACTGAACTTGCGAATTATCAAAACTATATGGCACTCTATAATTCCCAAAAGGCGGAAGGAACCGCTGATACCGAGGAGTTGGAAGCGACTTACGATATAGCCGCGACGTCGCTCTACAAGGTCGGACAGGCTTATGAAGCGTTGGAAAATTTCCCTCAAGCTATAGAGACATTTGAAAGAATGGCTAAAGAATTCCCTGATCATAAAAGAGGCGTCCAAGCACAATATCAGGTAGGAAATATCTACTTTTACAAATTGTATGATTATACAAACTCTGGTGGTTGGGGTGCTTATGTGAAAGTTGCTCAGAATTTTCCCGATACTTATGAAGCTAAACAAGTTGTCATCAAGTTGAATAAAGTAGAGGTGTTATTGACAGAGATCAAACAGTTACAAGATGAAAACTTGCAGTATAGGAGCAAAAAAGCGAGAGAATTTGAAGAGGATGATCGATACGTTCTACCCTCTGAGAAATGGTTGCAGGCACGAACCGACGTCGCTGTGCAGAATTTTCAGCAAATCGCCAGAAACTGGAAAAACCAAGAACTACGGAATTTTCCGAACGCTATTGAAACATATAAGGTGATAATTCGGGATCTTTCACACAAGAAGTATGCTGTCGCGGATGCGTATTTCCAAATCGGTGCACTTTACCAACAGAGTGCTCAGTATGAACGCGCAATAGATGCTTATGAAGACCTATTTGATAATGCAGCAGAATCCACATGGCGGAATGAGGCGGCATATCAACAGGCAGTTTGTTATCGTGCCATTCGTGAATTCGGTAATGCTTATGAGGGATTCAAAACTTATGTGAGTCTTACAAAGGGTGACAGACCCTACCTTCGTGAAGCAGAGCAGATTCTGCGACAATATGAACTTGACCAAGACCAAGACGGTATTTTGTTCTATCAGGAATTGGAAGATGGAACATCTGACCAAGAGCCTAATTAACAGATAGGTGGGTTGGAAGATTGGAAGGCTGGAAGATTGGAAGGCTGGTTGGAAGATTGGAAGACTGGTTGGAAGATTGGACGACTGGAAGACTGGAAGATTGGAAGGCTGGTTGGAAGATTGGACGACTGGAAGATTGGAAGACTGGAAGATTGGAAGACTGGAAGATTGGAAGGCTGGAAGATTGAAAGACTGGAAGATTGAAAGATTGGAAGATTGGAAGATTGGAAGACTGGATGGAAACCGACTACCCGCTCTTCCATCCTTCCTCTCTTCCATCCTTCTTCTCTTCCACCCTTTCTCTCTTCCACCCTTTCTCTCTTCCATCCTCTCTTCTCCTCTTTCCTTTTTCCCGTTTATATAAATAGGTGTACACGTGAATGTTCGGTATCGGGCAACTGTTTGTAGATCTCTTTTCTGACCTGCTCTGGTGTATAACGGCGCGAGAAGTGGTTCAGAACAATATGCTCACTCTCAAACTGTTCCAAAAACTTTGGTAACATGTCAATGTGTAAATGTTTTGTTTTCTTCGCGCGTTCACGATGTTCGGGAGTAAGGAAGGTGCATTCACAGATGAGCAGTTTGCATTTCCTCAGTAGCGGGTGGGCGTCAATGGCGATGCCTCGCGTGTCTCCTAAATATGCAACTAATGGTAGCTGCACTTCATTTGTTATTTTAGCACCTGAATTCTTGAGTTGCACGAGTTCTTTTCTTGATAGATGATGGTATTCCTGTTTTAGTTTGTTTCGCACTTCACATATCAGATAGGAGACAGCAGGAACACTATGATTCCCGGGTAGAATGTGGGCAATTAGATTCTGTCGGAACGGGAAAGATTCACCTGCTTCTACAGGATTAATTTGATATCCCCAGCTCTGTCCTGTGTCCAATGCAGCTATCATGTCAAGTATGTGTTTTATTTGTTTGAATCCACTTGAGGGAACGTAGACATTTCCCGGTGGCATTCCTGCCAACCACCGTTGGCTAATATAGATCGGGAGTCCAAAATAGTGGTCAAGATGGAAATGTGATATAAAGACGTGATTAGTTCCGATAAAACGCATCGGACACCGACCTAGATCGAAGATCAGGTCTAATTGCTTTATTCTGATATAGGTTGCGACGGCGGAACTGGACTTTCCCTCAAGTATCCAATTTCCACATTTTAATGTTAGCATAATGATTTAACAAGTATGTTTTTTGCTTTCCTTTGGAGAATAGTTGTCTATGCATATCAAAATCGGCATAATTGGCGGTAGCGGTTTTTACCAGATTGAAGGTTTAATCGACATTGAGACGATTGATATAGAAACCCCTTTTGGTAAACCGAGCGATTCGCTCATTTCTGGTAAACTTGATGGCAAACCTGTTGTTTTCCTGCCTCGTCATGGTGTTGGTCATACGCTTCTGCCTTCTGACATTAATGTCCGTGCCAACATCTATGCTTTGAAATCTCTCGGTGTTGAATGGCTCATCTCTGTCAGTGCTGTCGGCAGTTTGAGACAG
>CAZURU010000166.1:0-7082 GCA_964623585.1 uncultured bacterium | reverse complement strand
ACTTTATGACAATACGAAGAACCGGATATCAACTTTCTTCGGTGATGGCTTAGCTGCACACATTAGTCTTGCACATCCGTTTAGTGAACAGTTAAGTGGATTTCTTCACGAGGCAGCAACCGAAGTTGGTGCGACTGTGCATAACGGTGGCACATATATCTGTATGGAAGGTCCGGCATTTTCTACGCAAGCCGAATCTCATGTCTACCGACAACTCGGTTTTGATATTATCGGGATGACTGCTGCGCCCGAAGCGAAACTTGCACGTGAAGCAGAGATCTGTTATGCTGTTCTTGCTTGTTCCACGGATTACGATTGTTGGCATCCTGAGCACGATAACGTTACAACTGAGATGATTCTTGATAATCTGCGTTCTAATGTAGAGATTTCCAAGCAGATTGTGAAGAATGTCGTCTCCAAGATACCGGATGGAGAACGCGATTGTAGTTGTTCAAATGCGCTTCAATATGCTATCGCTACACAACCTGACAAAATTTCGCTTGCGAAACGGCATACGTTGAAACTCCTATTGGATAAGTACCTCTCGTAGTGTCCTATCAGGTCTGTTTCTTCAAGTCGTTGGTGTTGAAACAGTGGGTGCCAGACGTGGGACTTATCTATTTTGTTGTAGTTTGTTTCCATGTGTAAAAATCTCCGTTGTTTTTACATCGACTCTGGTGCTGATATGCCTAATAGTTTTAAACCGTTCGCTAATACTGTTTGCACACATTGTGTGAGGATAAGTCGTGCATGGGTGCGTTCCATATTCGCTTTGTCAAGCACACGATGTTTATTGTAATATGGATGAAACAATCCTGCTAATTCGTATAGATAGTGCGGGATACGGTGTGCTTCCCGTTCTGCTGCACTGGACAGAAGGATTGATGGAAAATCAGCGAGTTTGCGGATGAGTTCATGCACATCCGGTTCCGATAGTAGCTCCAAAGCAGTATCATCTATCGGTATCATCTGAATTTGCTGTTCTTTTGCTTGCTGGAAGATACTACAGCATCGCGCGTGTGCATATTGTATGTAAAAGACAGGGTTTTCAATTGCTTGTGTAACCGCTAATTCGAGATTGAAATCTAAATGTGAATTGTTAGAACGCATCAGGAAAAAGTATCGTGCGACATCAACGGCAAATTGTTCGCCTACAGCCTCAGCGAGTTCATCAATTAGCAGGTCAAGTGTGTAGAATTGTCCACGTCGTTTCGACATATCCTGCCTATTTCCGTCGGCATCTACGAGATTAACTTGCTGAATGATGTCTATTTCCAACCAATCATCTGCTAATCCGAGTGCTTTCACAAAGTTCTTTAGTCTTGGTACATGTCCTTGATGGTCAGGACCGAATAGGTCAATTACTTTGTCGAACCCGCGGTCGTATTTATCACGGTGGTATGCTGCATCTGGGACGAAATAGGTATATTCTCCATTGCTGCGGATAACGACACAATCTTTATCGTCTCCGAAGTCTGTCATCCGAAACCACGTTGCGTTTTCGGCTTCGTAGAGGTAGTTTTTTTCACGAAAGAGTTCTATAATCTGGTCAGGTTTTCCGCTGTTTCTGATCGCTTTTTCGCTTGTCCAGACATCAAAGTTGACACGGAAACGTTCCAATGATGCTTTTTGTTGTCCAAGTAGGTGTTCAATTCCCTTCTCTTTAAAAAGTGTTATCCGTTTTACTCGGGTATGTTTAAGGTAGACATCACCCTCCTCAGCGGCGATGTGATGTGCAAATTCTTGTATGTATTCGCCTTGATACCCCCCTTCTGGAATTTCTAAGTTTGTTTCTCCTAATGATTGTCGATACCGTATATCAATCGATTCACCGAGTCGTTCAACTTGTCCGCCTGCGTCGTTGACGTAATACTCTCGTATTGCTTCATAACCGATTGCGTTTAGTAGGTTGACAAGTGTATCCCCGACAGCTGCTGCGCGTCCGCTAACGATGTTCAGGGGTCCCGTGGGATTTGCGCTGACAAATTCAATTTGAATTCGTTTTCCTTTTCCGATTCCGCAAGTGCCATAATCACGTTTTGCTGACACAATTGTTCTGAGTGTGTCATATAGCCATTCGTAAGAGAGGTATACATTAATAAACCCCGGTCCTGCGATCTGGATTTCACGGATACTCGGGTGTTCGGTCTGATTGACGTGTTTGACAATGATTTCGGCGATTGCTCTTGGTGCCATTTTTGCGGTTTTTGCTAGTCCCAATGCTATTGGAGTTGCGATGTCGCCGTGTTCGGGTGTTTTTGTGGGTGAAAAGGGTATATCGGGAACTTCTGATATTGGAAGTTCCCCTGCCGATATTGCGGCTCGGATCGCTCCTTTTAGGATTTCTTGTATTTCTGATTTTGTTTCATTCATAATGATTCACCCGTGTTATTTGTCGTTTTTGATGTATGTTTTTGGAGTTCTAATCATAGAATTATATCACAAGGGATGTCTCAAGTCAATTTTCATTGGTGGCTGTGTAAAGTTTTTGCACAGAGGATTCAGGTGCATATACGCCTCCTCCGCACTTTCCGCGATTCTGGCAGATTACGCGTCAGAATCACGGAAGGCACGGAGAACACGGAAAACACAGAAAAAGAGGGTCTTGCTAAAATCACCCTATAATCGTCAAATTAACGATTCCCAAGAAGATGCCTGTAGCACATTCATCCTTCATTACGATTCTCCCCACACCATACATCTTGATTCTGCTGTAGCACATTCTGTTAGATTGTGCCCCAGTATTTAAAGTGTAGCACATTCATCCTTGATTGTGCTATCTTTCTACAACATTCATAAGCGTTAATTTAAGGATATTCCCTCTTCTTATCAGGCTATATATAAAACCGATTTTATCCCTATACCTTTCGCACCGCTGGTGCTTAGGTTTTCCTGGGATATGTTTTCTATACACCTTCCGCACCGAAATCAACGCTATGAATGCGCGTATGGCATTCAGCCAAATCAACGCCAAATGCGCGTTTGGCATTTGTCGGGTGCTGATATGTGATTATCCAAAGCCTCAGAGAGGCGAAAGGTGTATAGTCAGCATGGATCCTACCAATAGCAAGCCCCAGAGGGGCGAAAGGTGTATTAACCCACTAACGTTTTTCACCCAATTAACGCCTATTGCAGAATACCAAACGCGTATTCTGCCGGATTCTTCGCGAAAACCTCTATGAATACAATTGGCACACAGCCGGTTCGGTTAGGAAACCGAACCTACCGAACTCTACAAAAAACTGGGTTAATCAGAAAAAAGGCAGATACCCAGAATGGATACCTGCCTGTGAGTGTGTGAAGTAATGGTTATTTGTCGTCAAACGTCAACTGCTTGATGACCGATTCAGCAAAATCACGATCCCATTTCTGCGTCAGATCGTCTTGCACCTGTTGCAATAGCGTGTGCCGTGTTTCGCTTGGTATCCTTTGTAGGAATGCGTCAATCTCTTTAGCATAAGTGGATTGCAGGACTTTCGTGCGATGTGCCAGTTCACGCCTATCCGCTTGTGTCGGGAAAAGACGCGCAAACTCCGTCTCACTGAGTAGTGATTGTATCGCAACATCGGGATACTTCTCATAAAACCCAGAGTTTAGCCGTGCCATCTCACTCACAAGACCCTGTTGTGAAAATCGTGGATCGTCAGGAATAGTAGGTGAGATTTCACGGGATTCCTCACTGCCGTTCTCAATGTCCTCTTTTTCTGGTAGAACATCAATAGGTAGGGTAGAATCCGCTGGATCAATCGGTGAACCACTTTCGCTACGCGCAGTATTAAAAATAGACGATTCTTTGATACCAATAAGTTTACCATTCTCATCTAAAATCAGATGAGAACGCAGATTATCAATCAACTTATTAAGCCTCGCACTATTTTCGGCAGACTTTTTCTCAAACTCAAGGCGAGACTGTCTCCTTTCCTCACGACGCTTTTCAAACGCCACCATATCGGCTTCATGATCCAGCAACTCTTGCTGAAACGAGGCAAGTTCTGCCTCTAATTCCGATTCTATCTTCGCAGCAGTTTCTGGATCATTTTTTTGAATATCCGCAAAATATGAATTAACTTTAGTGTCGGTATTGGATGTAACCTTGTCATATTCTTGTTGGATTTGTGCGAATTCTGCTTCCAGCTTTGCTGCAAGATCAGGATCAACTTTTCGCACGCCCTCAACCGCAACTTTAAAATTATCACGGATGGTGCTTATGCGACTATCTGGTTTCTCTTGTGTTAGCAGATGCGGTGCATGCTTTTTCAGATAGTTTTTGGATTCCTCTGCTTGATCCAAAAGGTTATCCAATGCATTACTATATTCAGTATCTTCGTCCACACGAGGAAGATAACCTGCATCCGACACCAGTTTATCATACTGTGCCATGTATACATCATAACGTTGTTTTACACGTTGATGTTTGGAATGTTCTAACATATAAAACGCTCCAGCTGATAAAAGTATCACCGCACATACTGCCGTGAGTGTCCATATCCATCGTTTCCTCATAACACACCTCCTGATTTATATCCTTGGACCGGGTTGTTTGGCTCTTTGTTCCTTTTTCTTATACTCCTCTTCTTCTGCCTTTATGTCTGCATCCAACTGGTCCCACCGAGCTTGTTCATCCAAAATCTCCTGCTGCAACTTCCCAATCTTATCTTGTAAGTTTTCTATTTGCGTGTCACGGAGATTAATTGTATAGGTTGTTCGAGCGATTCTATTTCTGTCAGGACTTAGTTTTTCACTCAGTATATTGACTTTGTATCGCGCAGCTTTATATTTCGCCCATTCCGTTTCCATTGTCAACTCAGCTGAAGCAAGAGAACTTTTCTTTAAATTAATCGCGAACTCTATGTTTCCATACCTCTCATCAGAATAATACGTAAGTTCTAATTCTGCTTCAAGTTCAGCAATCTCTTCACGAAGTTTCTTGGCTTTACTGAGGGCTTTGTCGTGTTCCTCAGCAGCAGTATTCATTGCTATTTTAGCTGCGGTTTCCTCCTGCTCATCAGGTATAATCCGCTCTTTGAGAATGTTTCTATATTTCAAAGAAAATCTTTTCATTTCTTTGATTCTTATAATTTTGGCTTCTGCTTCTTTAATTTCAAGTGTCAGAGCATCAATCAAAAGCTCAATACCTTCTAAAGTATCCTTCATTCCCGTTATGACATTCCACGCTTTAACTAACCAACTGGGGGGTGTCCACCACTTAGCTTGTAAAACATCACTCACGCCTAAAGAACCTATAACTAAAACACATAAAAGTAAAATAATAAGCGTATTCTTTCTAATCTTATTGAGGGTCATTTTCAGTCTCCTTTTGTGACTGTAAACACGCGATCTGTGTGTCGTATTACTCAATCTATACGATATTTTCGTATAGTAAAACTTTCTGATTTGACAGACCACAAAGGAGACGGGTAAGAAGTATTATCTGTTTTTGTTTCCCTTATGGGCTTACTGGTTTCCATGATTACAATAGACACCGAATGGTATTCATGGTATTATAGAAACCAATTCTGTCGTTCTCTCACAACGGCAGAGCTCCGCGTCGGTGGTAGCTCCTACTACTACCGACGCACCTAATATTAAATATTAGGACGCTGCCCACGATGTAATCCACGCAAACGATCAAGTCTCGTGAATTTCTAACATCTTTTCACTATTATACACTTTATTTATTTCTTTGTCAAATTTATTTTTGATTTTATTTACCTTCAGTATTTCAGTCCAAATATTGACATATCTTTTCATAACTTAAGTTGCCATCTTGTAGCATAATCTGTTAGATTGTGCCTGTGAGTGAGCAAACTGACAATTTACGCTTCGATATTTTGCGAAAAATGGATTATTTTCTATTAAAAACGGGGACTGCATGTCTAAAATCTTATAGGTAGCAACTTGGGTTATCATAATACCCGTTATAATATCAAAGCAAAAACGCCTGCTCCGATTTAGCAACTCAAATTTGGTTACAAAGAAGCACAATCTGGCAGAATGTTCTACAACAGGCACAATCTAACAGAATGTGCTACGGGAAAGTATTACATTTTTGGTTACACAAAGAAGCACAATCTGGAAGAATGTGCTACGGCAAAGTATTGCATGATTGGCTACAAAACCGCAGAATCTGACCGGTTAAGAAAAAGGGTGCTGACTTGGCTATTTTCGGATGAAGCGGTAGATCTTTGCGAAAAAGGTTTTTCGTTTGACATTTTTAGGCAAAAAGTAGTATATTATTAAGTGACTGGTGAGGCATACCTATGGAAAACAATGAGAATGAGAGGTCTACGTTATTTACTGCCCGAAATGCTGAAAGCGCGATGACTTTTTTTACAGTCGTCGGTTTTTTGACACTCGTTGTCATTTTTGTATATCACAGATTTCATAAAGACGAAACGTGGGACGCCGCACTCATCCTTGTTTGGGAACGGGTTCCCCACGTGCTTGCGTTTTCTACACTGTTGACAATTTTCAAGGAAGGAGTTGATGTCATGCTGATGCGTTTGAAAGAATATAACGATCGACGGAAACGACAGATCGCAAAAGAGGTCGAAAAAATCATTGAAAAAGCCAAAGAAGAAGCCTATCAAAAGGGTTATGAAGCCGCGTATCAAAAGGGTTATGAAGCCGCGAAAGCCGAGTCACGTTCACAGGAAAAGAAGTCCGGTTAACTGTGGTGAGAATGCTATAGTTCGGAGGGGCGGAGGCACTCAAGCGATGCCTGCGCTATCGCTTAAGTTGAAGGACGTTCTTGCATGACCGGAATAACATAACTCCGAATTGTTGTACTGTCCAGTGTCTCTGTCTCTACGCGGGGTTCTGGTTCTTTACGATTGTCAAATACGACGTAGTATCTATCTACTGCTTTTTCGAGATTAACATACGCGGCAAGTTGTCTTTTGCCTGTCTGATAACGCATTTCACCACCCCATATCTTAGTTTCAACGATGTATTTCCTCTGATTATGGAGGATAAGGATGTCCATTCTACCACGACCTGTCTGGACTTCCAGATATAACGTCCCACTCACAATCTGAACAAACTGTTCAAGGTACGCAAAGAGGAGGTGTTGTCCGACATAT
>CAZURU010000165.1:0-10379 GCA_964623585.1 uncultured bacterium | reverse complement strand
TGTTGCTAAAAGCGACAAAAGAATCCCCGATGCTTTAGCACGGGGCGTATGTCAAATGCTAAAAGCAGGTGAATTTTCTGCTACGCGGAAGATGTTGATTTTGAAGTAGAATGGTTCATACAAACCTTTGATAAACATTTAGGAGGAAATTCAATGCGAACCTTACCCGTTTATAGAGAAATTATTGATTTTATCGCCGCTGGAACAACTCCGCAAAATCTGATAGACTTTAACCCTTCTGAAAAGGCAAAGGAACGTATAGCGGATCTGATTCATCGCGAAAAGACAACAGAGTTAACCGCAGAAGAAACAGCAGAACTCAATCACTGTTTGCAGATTGAGCACCTAATGCGTCTTGCCAAATCACGCGCAAGACACTATTTGAAAGAATGAGTAAAACCCACGTTTCCACTGCGCTCAGACAGTTGGTCAGGATACGTGCAAATAGAGTATGTGAATATTGTCTTATCCACGAAGAAGATACCTACTTCGGTTGTCAAGTAGACCATATCATTAGTGAGAAGCATGGCGGTGCTACTGAGGAACATAACCTTGCTTATGCATGTTCATATTGTAATCGCAACAAAGGCAGTGATATTGGTTCAATTGGGTGGCAAACTGAACGATTTTGCCGCTTCTTCAATCCGAGAATTGATTTGTGGACCAACCATTTTAGGTTAGATGAGGTAAGGATAACTACTTTAACAACTATCGGTGAGGTGACAGCACGGATATTGGATTTTAATCATCCTGATCGATTGATTGAACGTCAGGAATTAACCGTTCTTAACCGCTACCCTCCGTTAATGCTCTTAGGTTGATTTTAAGGCAACTATAGTAATGAATAGTTTAACTCGTGTGGCAATTGTCAATGATGACGGTGCAGAAAAAAACTCAAGCGGTGTTGCATTTTCACATTGACATTTTCACAATCTCAATATATAATATCACTATGCCACAATATTACGATAATATGGGGAAAAATCTATGGACAGATCACGCCGGAGACCTTACGAAATTTGTGCTCGCAGTTGATGATGTTGAAGTGCTTGAGCATCTTGACACCGAACAACAAACTATCACAACCAGGCACACCGACATCACTAAGCGCATCCGCATCAACAATCACGAAGCGATTTTACACGTAGAATTGCAAACTGGTGAGAGTACAGATAAACCGATGTGGGCAAGAAACGCACAATATCAAGGATACCTCGTCGGTAAATACCAGATGCCTGTCTATTCTAACGTCATCTATTTCCATCCTAATGCTGGCAGGATGGACCCAGGCGGATACGCCTACAAGCAGAACGGATACGAACACGTCAATCGGTATAAGGTCATCCGGCTTAGTGAAATAGATGGACAACCGTTTTTGGACATGCAGGCACCTGGAATTCTACCCTTCACAACACTTATGAAACCGCCAGCGGGGATGGACATTGAACGCTGGATACAACAATGTATTGACGCAACGCGTTCCGCCCCTGTAGATCAGCGGACACAAGCAGATTTACTCTACGGAATCTATTTATTTGGCGGGATAGTCTATAATTCTGAGTTGTTGGAACAACTCGTATCGGAGGGATTCATGCAAGAATCTAAAACTTACCAACTTTTATGTGAAAAATTTACCAGAGAGAATACCATTGAAAACACTTTGGCTCTCCTTGAAAGACGATTTGCTATGGAGGCAGTGCGTCCCCTAATACCAGCACTCCAAAACGTTACCGATAAACAAAAACTCAAGCAGCTGCATCTTGAAGCTGCATTTGTGCCAAATATTGAAACATTCGCGCAAATGCTAAATGAATAACGTGAGTTTGATAATTAAATCCAATAACTGATGACCGTTGTGTTGAGGAACGAAATCCAACGGAGCACCTTTTATGATTGTGCATAAGGAACATATCCTTGAGCAAACTTCTGGTATATTACCATCGTAATGTAAAGGGTTCGTTTCTTTTTACACACTTCTATTGCTTCTGTTTTCATCAGATGTTGATTTTGAAGTAGAATGGTTTATATAAAACTTAGAAATAAAAAGGTGAAGTTTGAATAAATTCAAGAAATTGCTCAAGTTAATTGTCAGTTCAGCCGATATGATATTACATACCATAGTGTTTATCTGCGGCATTTGGATTGCAATGATACCCCTTGTATTGACGGTATACGTCCATGTCCGTGCATGGAATCAAACAGATCCTACCCTCTCAAACTTTGAACGATTCAATGAGACAATTCATTATGCGTTTTGGGAAACGGTTCTTTGTTGTGTGTTACTATTTGTTCTGCGGAAAATTGTGATTTGGGCAATTAATTACTATGAGAAAAAAGAAAGAGAATAATGCATATCAATGATTGGGTTTGAAATAATTCTGAGTTGTTGGAACAACTCAGAACGGAGGCACTCATGCAAGAATCTAAATACTACCAACTTCTCAGTGAAAAATTTACCATAGAGACCACTATAGAAAACACGCTGGCTCTCCTTGAAAGACGATTTGCTGTGGAGGCAGTGCGTCCCCTAATACCAGCACTCCAAAACGTTACCGATAAACAAAAACTCAGGCAGCTACTTCTTGAAGCTGCTGATGTGCAAAACATTGACACATTCGCGCAAATGCTAAATGAATAGAAACACTCACTAACGCCAATTCTTTGAAGTAAAAAAACACAATACTGCTTATCTTGCACCCGTTACGCCGATAGCTTTTCGCACCTTTGCTAAAATCGGTACAGCAATGTCTCGTGCTTTTTCTGCACCATCCTGTAGCACTCTTTCCAATTCAGCGCGATTATCCATCAACGCATTATACCTTTCCCGTTGTTCCGAGAAAGTTGCCTCTAACAATTCATAAAGTTCATTCTTCATGTCCCCATACGCGAGTCCACCGTCAAGATATTGTTGGCGTTTTGCTTTAATGGCATCAGCATCAGAAAAATGTCTATAGATAGCGAAGACATTGCATTCATCCGGGTCCTTCGGTTCTTCAGGTCGTTTAGAATCTGTTACGATACGCATCACCTGTTTTCGGACTTGATTTGATGGTGCAAAAAGGGGTATGACGTTGTTGTAACTTTTGCTCATTTTCCTACCGTCTAATCCAGTGATTGTCATAACCTCTTTACGAATTACGGCTTCAGGGACAACCAGTACTTCACGATAATTATTGTTAAAAGCGAGTGCGACATCCCGTGTAATTTCAAGGTGTTGTTTCTGGTCAAATCCTACAGGAACAATGTGTGTTCCGAATAACAAGATATCTGCAGCCATTAAGACAGGATATGTATATAGCCCTGCATTGATATTCTTATCTTCTTCCCTACCCGCTTCAGTATTGTCATCAACTAACGTCTTATAAGCGTGTGCTCGATTGAGCAGACCTTTTGATGTAAAACACGCCAAAACCCAAGATAACTCAAACACTTCAGGGATATCAGATTGCCGATAGAAAATCACACGCTCGGGATCTAAACCGAGAGCTAACCACGTTGCTGCAACCTGATATGTCAAATCTGTTAATTCTTTCCTGTTTTTCACTGTGGTTAATGCGTGGTAATCGGCGATAAAGTAGAGCGCCTGATAATCTTCCGCAAGTTCCAAGGCAGGTTTGATCATACCGAGATAGTTACCTATATGCGGCTGACCTGTCGGTTTTATTCCTGTTAAAGCGATCTGTTTCAAATTTGTTCTCCTTTAATTTTTCTACAGTAATTATATCTTGCAGAAATCGAGATGTCAATCAAACCTACGGACAACGATTCTATCATCCCTTTTCATTCCTAACACGGTTTCGGCATTTCCCAAATTTATGGCAATTTCTAACAGACCAAAACTTCCAATAATGGCAAGTGGTTCACCTGCTTCAGATTCTGCATAGAAACTGTTTAGTTTTGTGATAGAAGTATTTCCTGCTAAAATTTCAAAATCAACTGCTTCTGCATCATTGCTGGTTGACAGCAGGAAAGCGGTAAGTGTGTCTTCAGAGATGTTCGTTATTAAATTCCCAAAACTGTCTATTTTGATAATCTGTCCTGTCAATGTATTATCAATAGTCTGAATTGTTGGCACTGTAAACCGGACAAGGTCCTGAATTGGTGTCCCGAACTGTGACAACGCAACACCAAGCGATAGATGTGCAGCGACAGGAGAGAAGATATCTCTACCGTGGAAAGTACTGCTCACTTGGGGTAATATGTAGGATGGGTTCTCAATGACTACCGATTTAGGTGTGTTTGTGTCATCTGTTTCAATATCCTGCAATACACGACTCAATACCCCGTTGTTAGCACAGACAAAGTAGGCGATATTTGTTTGGCATACTATGGGTTGCCGTTCACTGCCTACACCTGGATCAACGACAACCACATGAATTGTGTCTTTTGGAAAATAGCGATATGCTGCTCTAATTGTGAAAGCTGCCTCGTAGATGTCCTGAGGTGAGACAGAATGTGTGATATCTATAATCTCAACATCCGGATTGATACTTAAGATGACACCCTTCATAACACCGACGTACACATCGCTCGTTCCAAAGTCTGTTGTTAAGGTGATAAGACGTGAAGATCTGTTCATTTATACACATCAAGTAACATTACAAGTTTTGCTGCATCCAAGCGAAACTTTTCCGTTGCCCTGTACCATCGTTTTCGCGACCTTCGTACTCACAACACCAAACGCCATTATATTCTGCATCGCGCAAACATGCTATGGCTTTCACAAGATCAATTTCACCTTCACCGAGTGCTTCGCCACGGTAATTTCCACGAGAACCTGTTCCATCCTTAAGATGTGTGTGGAGTGTAAATGGTGCAATGATTTCATAATATCTACCGACTGTTTCCAAATCATGCCCTGCCCAACGATAATTCATAGTATCCATATTTGCACCGACATGCTTTGAACCGACCCTTTCAAACAACTCTACTTGTAAGTCGCCATCGTTGGTAACAAGTCCATGGTTGTCAACTGCTAAGTAGATATCATCTCTTTCGGCAAATTCCAGACAACGCGTCAGACACCCCGACATTGCTTCAACCCATCGGTCTTGCGGAACAGAATCTTTCATGGATCCCCCCTCCGTGCGAAGAATAGATGTTCCAACACGTTTCGCCAATCCCGCGATACGTTCCATCCGATCAACTTGTTGTTGTATAGCTTCCTCTTCTAACAAAACAAAGTCGTTACCTGCACCAAGTGCAGAAACCTCTAAACCGTAAGATTCAACCAGTTCGCGCACATTCTCAGCATTCTTTTCAGGATCATCAGTATCTGCGTTCCAAACAGTACCCACTGCTAATTCTACATAACCGAAACCTGTTTCACTTGTAAACTTAAGGAAATCCTCAAGTGAGTTGCCAGCGTAATTGTAATGAATAAGTCCAAGTTTTGACATGAGTATAATTCGTTCCTTTCCAAAAAACATCTTGCATTCTTGTTAGTTGTTATGCTATAATACCTTTATTAATATGCAAATGTCAAGCAGTTTTTTTAATATTAGTATGTACACAAGGTGTTGACAACGATGGAGAACTTTAACCTATTTACAGACCCGCAATTACATTCGATCTTTGAAAAAGTAAAGGCAAAAGAGCGCATCTCCTTTGAAGAGGGTGTTGCACTTTACGAAAGTCCAGATATAACGGGTGTTGGACATATAGCAAACCACATCCGAGAACGCTTAAACGGAAACTTAGCCTACTACAACATCAATCAACATATAGATTATTCAAACGTATGTATCCTGCATGCACGCTGTCACTTTTGTGCTTTTGCCCGAAAAAATATGCAGACAGATGGAGCATGGGAAATGAGCGTAGACGAATTCTTAGATAAGGCAATGTATTCTATTGAACATGGATGTACCGAAATTCATAGCGTTGGAGGTCTGCACCCTAAACTCCCCTTTGACTATTATGTTCAGATTATACGGGGTCTCAAAGAACGCATGCCAGATGTGCACCTGAAATTTTTCACTGCCGTTGAAATTCATCACTTTTCACGTATATTCAAAATGTCTGTAGAAGACGTACTCATACAATTCAGAGAAGCAGGATTAGATTCTTTACCGGGTGGTGGTGCTGAAATCTTTGCTGAAGAGACACGAGAGAAAATCTGTCCCGGTAAACTTAGTGCCGAAGGATGGCTTGAAATACATCACATCGCACACAAATTGGGAATTCCGACAAACGCAACGATGCTCTATGGACACCTTGAAACCAAGGAGGATAGGGTTGACCATCTCATTAGATTGCGAAAGCAACAGGACATATCAGGAGGGTTTGTTACGTTCATACCTCTTGCATTCCATCCAGCTAACACCCGAATGGCTTATCTCCCTTCTACTTCAGGTTTAACTGATTTACGCAACATCGCTGTTTCAAGAATAATGCTGGATAATTTACCCCATATCAAGGTCTATTGGATCATGACCGGTTTAAAAACTGCACAAGTTGCACTCCGATTCGGTTCTGATGACATTGACGGAACGGTGACAGAAGAAAAAATCACACACATGGCAGGCGCAGATACACCTGAAGCAGTTTCAGTTGACACACTCACAAGACTAATAGATGAAGCGGGTTACATTCCAGTAGAACGCGATACATTATACAATGAAATCATTCGAGAGGGTAATCGGTGGTGCAGAAAAGCCGCATAAGAGTCGGTGCCGTTTCATTTTTGAACACAAAACCACTCATATATCCTCTGCTAAACGATGAGTTGCCAGCAGAAAACATCATACTTAGTGTTCACGTACCAAGCGAACTCGCTACCCAACTGCGAAACGATGAATTAGATATCGGTTTAATCCCCACTGTGGAATACTTTCGTGCTAACGCAACAGGAGCAGGCTATCGTATTCTACCTGAAATCGCAATTGCATCCCGTGGAAGTGTCCTAAGCATACAGTTGTTCAGTCGTGTTCCTATACACGAAATCCAACAGATCGCCTTAGATAATAGCTCACGTTCATCTATTGCACTGCTAAAAATCCTGCTGGCAGAGAAATACCATATTGACCCAAACTTCATAAGGTGCGAACCTTCAATTAATCCTGTAACTGCAGAAACAGACTCAGTATTATTAATCGGAGATGCAGCACTAAGAAATCTTGGATCAACAAAATACAGTATTGACCTCGGAACTGCATGGCAGGAATTAACAGGTCTACCTTTTGTTTACGCATGTTGGGTGGCAAGAAAAGAGGTAGACATTGGAGATACAGCACAATTACTTTTGAAAGCAAAAGAACGTGGAATCACAAGAATGCCTGAGATCGCACAGGTTGAAGCAAAGAAACTCGGTTTACCAGAAAAACTCTGTAGAGATTACATTCAGAAACACATACATTATGATTTGAATGAATCGGCTATTACAGGTCTTGAGCAGTTTTACAAATTAGCTGAAAAGAACGCACTTGTTGAACCTGGACAAGCCTTGTCCTTTATAGATTGAACGATAAGAAAATATCCAGAACGGGTTGAAAATGAATCACACAGATGAAAACAGTAACGTTGAAGAAGTATCAGCACAGTTTGAGGATTTCCTCAGAAGCTCAGGTCTCCGTTTAACCCAAAGTCGAATGGATGTCTTGAAACAAGTTTTTGCGTATCCCGGTCATTTTCAGATTGAGGATCTCTTGGTCCAGATGCGTCAAAATGGATACAAAGTTTCGCGCCCGACAATCTATCGCACACTCCCACTCCTTGTCAAAAGTGGATTGCTAACTGAATTTATTGATGCACATAAGAACACACGTTATGAAAGAATCCATTCACTTCAAGAACACGCACACCTCATCTGTCTGCGTTGTGGACAAATCGTTGAGTTTATTGAACCAGAGATAGAATCCTTGCAAAAGGCAGTCTGTGAAGCACACAGATTTAAACCAGTTCGTTATAGAAATGAGATTATCGGTTACTGTTCTGAATGTCAAGCAGAATTAGAACCTACCGCCAACACTGAAGATCAGTAATTCTTTTCACTATACATTTTCTGCAACCGAAGTTACTATAACTTTTAGTTGCAAAACACACGGTTTCTGCGTATAATTATTACGTTGTATATTAACCAATTAATTCGCTGATACCACCACGGTATCTAAGCAAAACTCCAACCATAACTCATATATAAGGAGGTACCGATTAATGTTATATTATGTCCACACCACACACAATTTGAACGTATTGCGTCCAAGGCGATGGTGCCTCTGTCCATTCTCAATACATTAAGTTTGGAATGGCATAGGTACTCACGCCTCTTTTTGAGGAGTCGTTATCTATGTCCAAGTATAACCCGGACTTTTGGGAAATTCCGGTTCCACCAGAATATTTTGAACAACTGACTACTGAAGACCACCTCTGCTATCAACCCCCATCTAACGGATATATTGAGGCGCGCACAGCAAAAAAGCAGCAAGTCTTAAAACAGATCCGTCTGATAATTGCCAAAGAACTTACTGACCGACAATACGATTGTGTTCAACTTTACTTCTATGAAGGTAAAACACAAGATGAGATAGGAGAAATACTCGGTATTTCTCGCCGTGTTGTAAGTCAACATCTCTTTGGTGTTACACGCGATGGTAGGAAAGTCGGCGGTGCAATAAACAAAATCAGAAAATTGTGCCGAAAATTAGGCGTGCAGTTTCCGTAGTCTTGAAGAATTAACAACCATCTAACTGTTTAGTATCATCATATATGAGAGGTAATCATCATGATGATTACCTCTCTCAGTTAGGTCAGACATTGGCAGCGAAACAAGACATACACACTTCTTTACGGTTTGCGATAAAAGCAGGGGATGTAGCTGCTAAAAATAAAGTCGAGAAAGCACTGCGTCTTCTAAATGAGTAAGTAGGAACACTTTATGGTAAGGAGTCAAAAGTTGAAGTATACAATCAGATGCTTTCAGGTTCTTCTCCTTTTCACTTACATTAAACGGTTGTCAAGTAATACCAATTTTAATTATTATTCTTCCATTCTTCCGTAGGTTGGGTTGAGGAACGAAACCCAACATCTTGACCCATTATAGAGCAATACATGTCGCCAGTTAATATTTTATTGGCGTGCCTCTACACGACCGACGCAAATGGTATATTATAAAGTAGAAATGGTATTAGTTATGGAATAGCGTTTCTCCTCCAGATTGATTTCCAAACACCGTTGCACGATAGGCAATATCTCTGACTCAATCCATCTTATATCTCTTACAATTTCCGGTTGTAGTCCAGCAGCAGTTTCCTGTGCTATAGATGTTTCCGTATCACTTGTCCGATACCAATCTGGATGTTCATATTGCCGTCTATACCACAAACTATTGGTCGGAATCATTTTTCTTTTTGCGTCATAGTTGCGGAGAAATGAAAGCAAATAATTGCAAAGGTTTGCGAATGGACGACCGTTTAGGTGTGGTTCTTTTTCGACTATTTCCGATAGGGTAGAGAGCGTTTCTATGTCAATTTGAGCGTTTTTATGAGCGTGATTCTGAAATGACTCATTAGACCACTGATAACCTCCTGCTTGCATCTGTTTGTGTAACTTTCTCAGGTTCTCAAACAGACTGTACGAGAGAGTTGTAGGATCAAATAGATTGAATGCCCGTGCACCTAATCGGATAAATCCAATAATCATCACACCTGCACCTACTATCAGCAGTGGTATGGTAAATATAATTGGTTCAAAACCTGCGGTATGGAAAGCGAGCAAGCATACACCAAAAGAAGTGAGTGATGCAAGTAACCGCATGTAGGCATTACCAACCCGTTCTTGTGCAAACAAGTCCCTAACGTTATTCGGCACCTTTGCATATATAGCACTACCTATTGCACTGATAGCGGCATAATAAAGACCGATAAATACCCCTCCTACCCCGATTACTGCTTCAAGAAGCGTCCCGTAACTACTACTACTCACTTCAGAGTAATTCCTATTCTTGTGCACAGTAAAACGAAATCGGAGTTCGTAAATTGGAGTCCGATAGTTATAATAATTGCTAAGACCAATTGCCAAAATATGATTTTAAAGATATAGTAGACAGAACTTGTTGTTGCCCTCCCTTCTTGTGCATGATGCTTTATTCCGAATAGTGTTTTATAAAAGAAGAATCCAATATGTGAGAAGATTTTTCTGGTCTTCCAGAATAACTTGGTTTGAGCAAGAGAAAGAAGCAATGGGTTAAACATGTTTATAACTATCCGTGCACAGAACCTGATAAATCTCATATTGATTTTAGGTGGTACAAACTCAAAATCTGCGTAATCCAAGATTCAGACAAATTGTAAACAATTCTACTTCCCAATAATCTCCTCAGGCAACCCATCAATAATCCGAGCAGATTCCACACTCACATAAACAATACGCTTAATTGCCGT
>CAZURU010000164.1:0-10457 GCA_964623585.1 uncultured bacterium | reverse complement strand
TACCTATTGATGTACCACCCCTAAGAAAACGGTTGGACGATATACCCATTTTGGTTAATTACTTCGCTGACAAACTCCAGGAAAATATGGGATCTACCCCGAAAATGTTCGACTCAGATGTATACACACAGTTTCAATCTTACCATTGGCCTGGCAACATCCGTGAACTCAAAAATATCGTTGAAAGACTACTCATTATGGTTAACAGAGATATTATACTACCCTCGGACGTTGCGGATGTGTTACCAATTGGGCCAGAGCAGACACACGCTTCAGATATCGACGCAACCTATAGACAGAATACTCCTTTGAGCACAATGGTCGATGCTGCTGAATCACAATGTATACTTGCTGCTTTACATGACAATGGATGGAATATCCGTCAGACAGCTGATGCGTTAGAGGTAGAGAGAAGTAATCTGTATAAAAAAATGAATAAATACAATATAGTTCGTCCAGATACTGAAAAGTAATGCTACAAGCAGATATTTAATTCAACATTCAACATGACATTTTGTCTCTCGTATGATATACTGATAATCTAAAATCTTATGAATTGGAGTATAAATTTGATGAGTAATGAATGGGTAGTTTATGAAGGAACCGAAGGCCCAGGTAAAGGGAAACACGTCGTCTTGGTCAGCGGAGATGAGGAATATCGCTCCGAAGAAGCACTGCCAATGTTAGGAAAAGTGTTAGCAGTACATCACGGATTCAAATGCACAGTGCTATTCGCGATTGACCCTGAAACAGGTGAAATTAATCCAGATGTAAATTCAAATATCCCAGGACTGCAGCATTTGGAATCTGCGGATATGATGATACTGTTCACACGTTTCCGTGAATTGCCTGATGAACAGATGAAATATATCGTTGACTATACGAACGCAGGGAAACCTGTCATGGGACTGCGAACCGCAACGCACGCTTTCAACTATAAAGAAAACCCTGATAGTCCATACTCAAAATACAGTTTCAACAGCAGAGAGTTTGAAGGTGGATATGGAAAACAGGTCTTAGGAGAGACATGGATCAACCATCACGGACATCACGGAAAAGAGAGCGCACGCGGTGTCATTGATGAGGGACACAAAAACCATCCCATACTAAAAGGTGTTTCTGATATTTGGGGGCCTTCCGATGTCTACGGTATTAAAGAACTTACAGGTGATGCACAGGTCTTAGTTCACGGACAAGTCCTAACCGGAATGGAACCAACCGATCCACCGAAACCAGATACACCGACAATGCCAATGGCATGGATAAAAACATTTACAGGCGAAACGGGAAATACCTCACGCGTTTTCAATACTACTATGGGAGCATCTGTAGATTTAGAAAGCGAAGGACTCCGAAGACTGCTTGTAAACGGATGTTACTGGGGCATGGAAATGGAAGAGGATATTCCTGACGAGAGTGTCGTTGATTATGTCGGAGATTATGCCCCCACATTCTTCGGGTTCAACACATTCATAAAGGGACTCAAACCGTCTGACTTCGCTATGTAATACAAAAGTCCGTAGGGACGAAATGTTTATAAATAAACGGAATGTTTCCCCTCTTTAGTCCTATAGGGATGATATGTTTATGTTATTGCTTCATTTTAAGCATATCGTCCCCTGATTCAAAACTATCTGTTCCACCTCCATCTGGTCCCATACGCTATTTCTGTTTAGTCTTTGGGACAATAATTGATTCAACAATCTTTACCATTTCGGATGCAGGTAATGGACTGGATAGAAAAAAATGGATACCTGAACTTGACCAATTGAAGGCATGGGTCGGTCCACGACGGTATTTTCGGACAGGAATGTCACCAATCTTGATGACCTCGCCCCCCCTATTCCGACTATCACGGTGCTGACCTTTGTCAATTGTTTCATATAGATTAAAATCCAGCATACCATCTGTATATTTCAATTGAATTGGATGGCTACCACGGTACTGGTGTTTAAACAGATTCTGAAGTTGAAAGCCTGAGGGTAAGTACTGGGGTTTTATCAATTTGTGCGTGAGTAACTTTTCGGCTTCAGCAAGCGTGATCTCAGGAAAGTTTCGACCTGGTGTCCGACTAATCTCCTCTTGAATGCTTTTAAATCTTGCATTCACAGCGTTAGCATCAAAACCGATACGTGTATATACGAACATATTCCGACGTACACCGGATGAGTCGAAATCTTCAACACGTAGTATTACACTATTCTTGCGTGCAAAATATATATGTTTCGTCGGACGACCCGGATATTTAGGCCTAATGATTAAGAGGTCCGCTTGATGACCAGCGATCTTCTCTCCCCATGGACGTCTTTCTATCTTATAGTTTTGTACAATTAATTCCACCTCCTTGGGGGAGAATTGGCTTCGTTGACGTTCCCACCTAAAATCTCTATCTCTTCTACGTCTATCCCTGTTCCTATCATTTGTATCTCTATCCACTTCACGTCTATGGTCCGTTGAAAGTGGACTCTCACCACCAACAGTAGGTAATACCTTACGGTATGATTCCTTTAATGACTTATGTATGACGGCCTCTTCAAACGTCCGTGAACCGAATATCTTTAAACGCACACCGACATAGCTTATACTCTGTTCCGCTTCGGCTATCTCTTTAAGCACAGTAACATCTGAATGTACACTATCTGTTAGCAATAGCAGACATCCAACTACTGTTAAACAAAAGATATTTAAGGACTTAGTTAACATAGGTTCAACCAAAGTATTTAATCTTGCACTAATCTCCTAAGTAAAGAATAAGCAATGTTTCTGTGTCTTCGCTGAAATCTTCAGCATAATTTGGAGGATCACTGAAGGGTGAAGCGACATTTGACTTCAAAGGACTATGATCCGAATGTTCCGATTGTAGTCCAAAGTAGAAATCAAGAAGACCATCAGATTGTGGTGCGGGGGAATATGTGAAGAAAAAAAACGCAACGATGATGCAGACTGTTGAAAAAGCAGTCGCACCAACAGTGAAAGGACGAAAAACCCAACGTTTGAAAATTGATAGGAATCTACCATGGGGTAATGCATCCATCTCCTGTATTTTCGCTAAAATAGCGTCCTTCATAGATGGAACAGGATGGACAAGGTTGGCTATACGTTGCTGGTTTTCTTTAAAATCTGCCAGTAACATTTGGCACTCTTCACATTCTAGGAGGTGTAATTTCACCTTTTCACACATTGGGGGTGACAACTCGTTGTCTAAATATGCCGATAGATGTTTCTGAATACTTTGATGTTTCATTTTTCAATAAATAAAAGATATGTGATGATGGATCACAGTTCAGGTTTTCAGTCAAGAAGTCCCTCTACCAATCAATACGTTCAAGTTCTTGGCGTAAGGCTTTTCTGGCTTCATGTAATCGGGATTTGACTCGTCCAAGTGTACAGTTCAAAATTTCCGATATCTCCTCATAAGAGAGTTCACGCAATTCACGCAATACTAAGATGGTTCTATAACTTTCTTTAAGTTTTCCAAGGGCAGCATGTAGTATTTCGGTCTGCTCGGTTCGCAATACTTCCTGTTCTGGCGTTACAGTATTGAGGGGAATCCAAGGTTGGGTATCGTCAATCTCCATCGGATCTGTTTTTCTGCGCTTTTTCTGGTCGATGACATTGAGACACTTATTCTTTACGATTTTGTATAGCCACGTTGAGAATCTGGACCTGAACTGAAACTTATGTATGTTTTGCCAAACTGAAAGGAAAACATCTTGTGTCGTATCCTGTGCGTCTTCGCGATGACCTAAAAAGCCGTATGCTATGTTGTAAACCCAGTGTTGGTATTGAACAATCAAGGTTCCCATTGCAGCAGTATCTTTTTCTTGACAACGCAAGATTAACTCGCGTTCTTGTTCGGTGTCAAATTCTTCCACTTGGACAATTTCCGAGTAGGTTTCCATATCAGCGGCTGTTGAAATAGTCATATATCTCCTCCAGTTTTCCTAAACTTTTTCCATTGTTTTTTCTTCAGTTTTCACTCTTAAGTTTTATGACAATGGTATATCGTAAAAGTTCGGATTATTCTTTTGGAGATGTGTTAATTTTTTGTAATATCCCTATTCTGTTTGCCAGGGGTCATTTTTACAACTTGAAAAGCACCCGTAGCATTTGGATAACGACCTATGGCGGTATCTCTCTCCAATTGTTCAAAAGTAATCGTATCCAACACCCGATTACCGCGTTCATCTGTATCTAAAAGCATAACAGTTTCACCGTTTCTGGACAACTTAAAATTTGCATGCAGGCCTTCTGTTGCTTTACCATCTTCATCTAACCATACAATCAAATACCCTTTCGGTGGAATCACTGTGTTGTCTGGAAATCTCCATTTCTTAGGATTGTCAATTTTATCAGTAAGATACATTCCGGTAAGTACAACATTTTTGTCCGTAACGTTGTATAATTCAAGCCAATCTTCATAATCTCCCTGTGGGTCAACAATACTCTTCGTATTGGCAGCCATGAGTTCGTTTATAACAACGGTTAATTTATTAGTCTTTAGTGCTTCGACTCGGTAATGTGCAGCACCAAACTCAGCACGTCTGGGGAAAAAGGTCGTTGTGCCATGTGTCTTTACTGCACTTGCTTCAACATAATAATAAACGACAGTTCCTACTGGGAATCCTGGTATTATACCGCTATATCTATCTTTTTTCTTTGACATTGCAACGTGATCAAAGGCTGCATGTAGATCAGTACCATAATACAATTTAACTGCATCAGTAGCAACAGTATCGTCCAATTTGGCAATAATCTCAACGGTCTGCTTTGTTTGGACATTCTCAGGCGTTGTGACTGAAAGTATCTTCGGTGTAGGCTTGTTCAATTCTGTATGATTCTTTAGAAACTCTCGTCTCTTGGTTACAAACTGTTTAAAACTTGGTGCACGACCTCCCTGTTCTCCATCAATACTCTTACCAAAATCTTCATAGCTGTAAAGTTTCTTGTCGTCTTCTCTCACTTCTTCATCAATGAGATTATGGTATTCGGTAATGACAGGTTCTAACACATTCCAATTGAGCCATTGATCAACAACAGTATTTACATGAGCAATGTACCGTGCTTTCCATTCGGGTATATTAAGTAATCGACTAATTGCAGGACGCATATCGTTGTCAATATGTGTTATAGGAGAGACATTTCCAGAAGTTAATTCTCCCCATGACCACCCCCTCGGACCGCCACCACCGGGTCCACCTCTAGTAGGTCTGTTGTCGCCAGGAGTACGAATGGGTCTGCTAACACCGGGTGGTGGTGCACCAGGTCCTCCACCACCCCCACGTCGTTCACGTCCAAAGCGAAATGTTTCGTTGTTATCATGCGAAATGAGATGGAACCTACGATTCACATCCTGATAAATGGCGTAATCTCCACCCTTATGAATGTAACTGTCATCATCCATAAAGACATTAGACACAGCTAACTGCCACAGTGCGCGATCCACATTGAATATTTTTGGTAATTCTTCAAGCAATTTCTCATTAGGTGTCTTTGCATCAAGCATTTCACACAGTGCCATGAGATCAGTCCAAGGGTCGTCAACATTTGCTGTCTTCAGTTGATAATTTCGTTTATAGTCTTCAACACTGTCTCCGGCTGCAGTTAGCGCACCGCCGCCAGGACCTACCTTCCAACGCACACCTGCCCGTGTATCGAACCACTCATCCAAAAAATCCTTGTTAAATTGCTGCAGATTGATGTAGACACCCCAACTCTCTCCATTGATGACCAATTTCACTAAATTCGTTTTCATTGCTGGTATATAATCCCGTGCAATTCGATTGTAAAGTACCTCACGCAGGAACGACGCGTCAACATGTCCATTCAACAAGTTTAGTGTCTTATATCCATATAGACGTTGGTTATCATCCCCGTAATCTATGGCAATATTGAAAGACTTTTTCGGTGATCGAACAGTAAAGTATGATGATGTGCCACGAGCGCGAACACCTACATCCGAATATACCTTACCATCAACGACTAATTCCGCAGATACCTCTACATCTGTTCTGTAGAAAGCATTCAACTGAGCATACCAATCTTCATCATGAAAACGCAGGTATAATGTGCGGAGTGTCCCTGCATCGTACAACCCCTTAGAATCCGTTGATGCTGTTGCTTGACTTGATTTCAAATCGCTCTGAATATCACCCGTTGGTGTACCCGCACGTTGTTCAGGTGAATACGCTTCTCCGCGAGATTCAAGTGCTGCTTTTCGTTCATCCCCCGTTAATTTACCATCTTTATCAGTATCAAACTTTGCAACAATTTTCTGCGCGGGTGCCGGACCGCGTCTCACGCCACCTCTATCACCTTGTGGCGGAGGTCCACCGACAAAACCCGGGGGAGGTCCATCCGTAGCATTGGTAGACAATCCTTTAATTTCTTCAGAAGAAAGTTTGCTACCCGACAATGTTTCTATAGTCTTAACCTGTTGCATAAGTTGATTCTCATCCGTACTAAGCGTACCATTTCCATCAAGATCAAACCTTTTCTGTTCTTCTGTGAGTGATGTTTTTTCTCCATTCTCCTGCGCGGACACAAACTTACCTAACTGAAATTGTAATACGATAAACATACCTAACTGAAACAGTAATCCGATGCATACTACGCAAGCTATTTTCTTCATTTTTTGCCTCTTTTAAAATGTTTAGCCTTAAATTTGTTAAAGACTTAGACACTGTAGTGGTATCAAGGTTCGTAATTATTCCTTATCTAATCTGACATCAGTAATCTTACTATGTGCAGAAAGTTCACTATAGAAGTTCGTCCAAGCATCAGGGTTGTTAAGTCTGACACGGAAGTTCAGCTCAACCACTTGTGATTTTTTGATACGTTTATCAATCATACGTTCTTGAACAACATACTTATCAAAAATAGTCCGATAGACCGTGTCGGATAGTTCTGCAGGTACCAGGCAAAACTCAAGGGTGAATTCACAATCTTTGTCAAAATGTTGATGCCAATAGTATATACAGAGGATGATTATTCCGATTAGGAATGTTGCGATAGTGGCAACGACCTCTTTTTTTGCTCCAACTGCCATCCCCATGGCTAATGCATAGAAAACGAACCCAATGTCCCGCGGATCCTCAACTGCAGTGCGGAAACGAATTATGGATAGTGCGCCGACAAGACTAAATGCCCGTGCAATGCTATCCCCGATAATCACCATCACAACTGAGATAATCATACAAAGAATTATGAGTGTATCGGTAAATGATTTCCGGGGAACTTTAGTATGGGTCCACTGATAGATTAACACGATAAACACACCCAAAGCAAAAGACAAGAGTACCCTGAGCGCAATTCCTCCAAGCGAAATAAGCGACGGTATCGTAATAATATCAGACAAAATATCTAATCCAGGATGTTTACAGAATTATTTTATAATACAGAAATAGGCACAAATCATTCTTTGGCAAAATCCATCTTTGGATTCTATCAAAACATGACAGGATAGTCAAGAAATTGTTGAAAAAACGTGTCACGATTTCTCTTGACGGATGAGGGGCCAGATGAAGAATGCTGATGAAAGCAGGATGAGAAAGGCATAAGGTGAAGCCTCGGCAAACATTGCATCTGCGGTGAAGTCAAATGCGTAAAATGCCAAAGTTTCATATTCAATAGGTCTTAAGAGTAACATCAGCGGTAATTCTTTCATCGTTGCCAGAAAAACGAGCGCAGCAGATGTTAGCATACCGCGCGAAAGCAGTGGTAGAATCGTCCTCATAAACGCACGGAAAGGTGAGCATCCGAGTGATCTCGCAGCCTCCTCAATATTCGGAGAAGCTTGGTATAACGAACTACGAACAGGACCTATCGCCTCTGCAAGGAAATGAAGAATACATGCAAAGATAAGTACCAATATCGTTTCTATTCTACCTATAACAAAAATGATAGATAGGGCAAATGCAAGTGGAGGAATCGCGTAAATTACATAAGGAATTCGCTCAAGCATATTCGCCATACGTGAGCGATACCGTAAACCGACATATACAAACGGGGCTGCTAATATTGCACAGATTACTGCGGAAGGAATTGCAATACCTAAGGAACCTATAAGTGCTTCAAAAATACTATCTAACGCTGATATATCAAAACCTCTAAAAAGCCATAGAATTACATTCGCTACTGGGATTCCCACGGTTGCCACAAAGAGTAAAATCAAATAAAGATAACACGTTTTGCGCCATCCACCAAGACTAATCATGGATTGATTGCAAGATGTCCCGTGTCCAGCACGATGTAACGTTACCCCTTTTAATAATCTCGATTCAAAGAAAAGCAAACACCCCGTAAAAGCAAGAAGCATTAATGCAAGCCACGCAGCGTAGTTGTGAGCATACATTAAACTATATTCAACGTAAAGCGCGTAACTGAATGTTTCAAACCGCATTAATGATACGACACCGAAATCACCAATCACATGTAAAGATATTAGCAATCCTGAAGCATAAAATGCAGGACGGAGTTGTGGTAGAACAACATGAATGAAGACGCGCCATTTATTGTAACCGAGACTGCGCGCAGACTCCTCAAGAGTCGTATCAAGTCCTAACAGTGCAGCACGTAAGTTGAGAAATAGATAGGGAGTTGTATAAAAGGAGAGAGCGATTAAAGCACCCCAATAACCGCTTAATCGTGGGATGCTTTTACCAAATACCCAAGCGAAAATACCGTTATTACCCCCCAACGCCATTAAAGCGTAAGCCATTACATATCCAGGAATGGCTAACGGCAACGCACAAAGAACAGTGAATATACGTTTGTAACCTAAATCTGAACGACTCGTCAGCCAGGCAGCTGGTGTAGCAATCAGGATATTGGCTAACAATACACCAACAGTCAGCAGAAGTGTGTTAAGGAAAAGTTCGACATTTCGCCACCGAAACAGATTAAGATAGAACTCCGAACTCTCAACATCAAATGCTTTTGCAATCAGATAGGCTAAAGGTATTAAACCACTCATGCTAACAACAAATGCAGGAACGAAGATATACCATCTATACCTAATAAGTTCTGATAATTTCTGCTTCTTTATGATTTCTCTCAACGCAGCAGCAAACAATTTTTACCTTACCTATAGAATATCTACACGGCGCAGTAGTTGAATCGTTCCTTCAAGATCATCCATCTCATTTAAGTCGAATTTTGGAACAATTTTTATGAGTTCTTCTAACGGTAACAGATAAGCATTCGGGATAACACCTTCTATCACCGGATATTCAAAAACTTCACTTACAAAATACTGCTGTGCTTTCGCTGATAAGAGATATTCAACAAACTTTAGTGCGGTTTCCTGTTTATCACTACTCTCTAAGAGTCCAATTCCAGCAATATTAACAAGATTCCCAGGATCCTTTGCTTTGAAGAATGTCTGTTCCACAGGATACTTTGAATCGCTCTTCTTGAAACGGAACAGATAGTAATGGTTTGGTAGACCAACATCTATTTCACCAGCTGCCAAAGCCTCAATAATCGGTGTATTCTTCGGATATTTCTTAGTGCCATTTGCTTTCATATCTCGTAACCATTTTTCGGTACGTTCTTCACCTACTTGACCCCGCATTGCTGTTATAAATGCTTGAAATGAGGCATTTAGTGGTGCCCATCCCACTTTTCCATTCCATTTCGAATGCGTCAAGTCAAATACACTTTCCGGTAAGTTCTCACTTGCAACACGTTCAGGTGAATAGGCAAGCACTCGCGCTCTACCACTCGTAGCAACCCAATATCCATCTTTGTGTCGGAAGGTACTTGGAACTTTTTCAAGTACCGATTTTGGTAGTTTAGCGAACAGTCCATCCTTCGTCACAGAACCGAGGGCACCTGCATCTTGCGCTAAATACAGATCCGCAGGACTTCTTGCACCTTCAGTTTTCAGTTTAGATGCTAACTGAGCAGTATTAGCATAAGATACCTTAACTTCAATACCTGTATCTTTCTCAAACTGTTGAATAATCGGTTCAACAAGACTCTTACTCCGTCCTGAATATAGCGTTATAGTCTCAGCCTGAACGACACTTGTCCACATGGTCATGAGTAAAGTCCACGTAAGTAAAGACATCATAAATACGTTTATGACAATCCATCGGTTTTTAGACATACTTCCCTCCCTTTCTTGTGTATGTTGAGTTTAACATTGTAACACTCTAAATGTTCTACCATGATATTGAGACTCATTTTCATATATCCTGATTTTATGTTTGTTCCTCATCAATGATTTTGTTGAATATATTACAACCAATTTTGAGTAATGTCAAGTCTATTTTTGCCAAGTATACATTTCACGGAAAAAATAGACTTGACATTACAAAAAATTGGTTGTAAAATATTTTAATTGGTTTGTAATTTTAAAATAAAAAAAAACAAAAATAAAAATAAAATAATTTAAAAATTATAGTTAAAAAAACAAAAAAAAACACAAAAAAAAAAATAAAAAAATTAAAAAT
>CAZURU010000163.1:0-10475 GCA_964623585.1 uncultured bacterium | reverse complement strand
TTAAGGTTACTGTGAATGAATCAGTCTCGTTTTTTCATTATACAGTAGTTGTTGTACTTGGGACATTTGAGATAATAGGAGCTATCATGATACGCTATACATTAATAAGAGAAAAACTCATTAAACAGGGAATTGAACGCGGAATTGAACTGGGCCGGGAAGAAGCCTACAAAGAATGGTATGCCGACTGGGAGAAACGGAAACAGGCGGCAACCGAAAAAGGTGAAGAATTCAATGATCCGCCTCCATCAACACCCAGTAGTAATCATCGGTAATATGGAAACGACGATGGCTGCACCCGGGGCACGTTATTATATGCCCTCATTGACTGCTAAATGAAGATTAATTATTTTAGGACTTGCACAACCCGTTACATAAGTTGTGCAAGTCCTAAAGGTATTATGATAGTGAAGAATTATGAACAACCGCTCGTGGCACCGCAATTGGTACATCTATAGCAGGTACCACTACGAGTCATAATAGTGCCACATACATGGCATGGCAGTGCATCGCCGTGTCGAAGCGTTATGATCTTCTCACGATCTGCCCACGGATTTGATTCTCCATTATTGCCGTGTGCATGGGATTGTGTGTCCGCAGGTATCGCCATCTGTTCATCTAACTCAAGAACTTCAGCAGCTCTTTCTTGCGCTTCTTTTGGGAGCAACTCTTTACCAAGCCATCGGAACACATAGTCAACAATTGATTTCGCCATCGGAATATCAGGGTCTTGCGTGAACCCTGACGGTTCAAACCGGACATGGCTAAACTTATCAACTAACGACTCTAACGGCACGCCGTATTGCAATGCTACAGAGATAAGAATAGCAATAGAATCCATCAACCCAGAGATCGTTGACCCTTGTTTGCTCATCGTAAGAAAAACTTCACCCGGTGTGCCATCTTCAAAAAATCCGACGTGCATATACCCTTCATGCCCACCGACACTGAATTTGTGTGTTCTGGAATCTCGGGTGTCTGCAAGCCGTCTCCTGATGGGACGTTCAGTGGATCCGTCTTGTGTGTCCTGTTGGCTACTCGTTGAAAGCGGTTGACTACCTTTACTACCATCACGATAAATTGCAAGACATTTCACACCAAGTCGCCACGCTTCAACATAAAGTTCTTTTATGTCATCAACTGTGCCTTCATGAGGAATGTTGACAGTCTTTGAGATTGCACCAGAGATAAATGGCTGTACCGCTGCCATCAACTTAAGCGGCCCCATGTGATGAATAAAACGCGTGCCGTGCTTACCACATTGAACTGCACAATCAAAGACAGGGTAATGTTTTGATGATAGGTGAGGCGCACCTTCAACAGTACCTGTACCACAAATAATCTCTTCAGCACTTGCAATCTCACTCGGATTGAAACCAAGATATGTCAGCAGATTAAAACCCTCATCTGCAGCTTTATCAGCAGTTATTCCTAATCTATCAAGACATTCTTCGCCGAGAAAACCTGGGGCAAAGGCGAGATTAAGGTCAAACGCACTCGGTAACATCTCCTCAACACGCGCAATATCTTCTTCTGTAAACCCCTTATACTTGAGAGATTCAGGATTGATAAAAGGTGTGCCTTCAAGTGTTCCTGTACCGACGATATGCGTAACAATCGTCTCAATATGTTGCGGTATGTAGCCGAGTTTTCTCAATGCTTCTCGAACACTCTGGTTGACAATTTTAATATACCCACCACCTGCCAATTTTTTAAACTTGACAAGTGCAAATTCTGGCTCAATACCTGTTGTATCGCAGTCCATTAGCAGGGCAATTGTTCCGGTTGGTGCAATCACACTAATCTGTGAGTTGCGGTATCCCCAGATTTCTCCTTTTTCCTTGCAGATATCCCAATCTTTGCGCGCTGCCTCAAACAGATCTTCTGGACATGTCGTCGCATCAATCTTATAGGCAGCATCACGATGCATGTTGATAACACCTAACATAGAATCACGGTTCTTAGCATATCCTGAAAAAGTACCGATACTTTTGGCGATTTCTGCGCTCGTTAAGTAACCGTGCCCACTTAATATAGCGGTAATAGCACCGGCGTAGCTGCACGCTTCGGGACTATCATAAGGTATACCTAACCGCATCAACATTGCCCCTAAATTTGCATAACCAAGTCCAAGCGGACGATATTCATGTGAACGCCTCGCTATTTTCGGGGTTGGATATGAAGATAGACTAACGATGATTTCCATCGCTGTGATAAGCACGCGAACAGTTGCTCTAAATCCCTCAATGTCAAAACTGTCATCATCATTAAGAAACTTGACAAGATTGATACTTGCAAGGTTGCATGCAGAATCGTCCAAGAAAAGATATTCACTACACGGATTGCTCGCATATATGCGGTCTGTCTGTTTACAGGTATGCCATTTCTGGATTGTATCATCAAATTGCACACCTGGGTCAGCACACGCCCACGCAGCCTCAGCGATCTTTTCCATCAATTCCTTCGCTTGGTACTCACCAGAGACTTCGCCTGACACACGATAGGTTGTCTGCCAAGGTTTGTCTTGCAGGTATGCATCCATAAAGATGTCAGGAATTCGTACCGAGTTATTACTGTTCTGTCCACTAACGGTGCCGTAAGCTTCACCGTTAAAATCAGCTGGATAACCTGCTGCAATAAGTGCCTTTGCCTTCTCCTCTTCCTTCATTTTCCAATCGATATAATCGACAATCTCTGGGTGGTCCATATCTAAAATTACCATCTTCGCTGCACGTCGTGTTGTGCCACCAGACTTGATACTACCCGCCCACCTATCAAATCCTTCAAGGAATGAGAGGACCCCGGAACTTTCACCACCACTAGAGAGGTGTTCACCTTTAGCCCGAACCTTACTAAAATTAGACCCTGTTCCACTACCGTATTTGAAAAGTCGCACTTCGGCTTTTTGAAGTTCGAGCATAGAATCCAATGAGTCGTCTACACTTTGAATAAAACAAGCCGAATTCTGTGGATACTGGTATGCATTTTGTGTTGTACTGACTTTCTGTTCTTCACGATCCCAATAATAGTTACCACCGCCACCTTTAATCCCGTATTCGTGCCATAAACCACAGTTGAACCATACGGGTGAATTGAAGGCACCGCGTTGTGTAACGAGAATATGTGTGAGTTCCATTTCAAACGTTTCCGCGTCAGCCTGTGTAGCAAAATATCCGCCGATTTCTTCACCAGCTCGACGAAGTGTACGTGCAACGCGAGTAACCAATTCACGTACACTGCTCTCTGATTCTACATCAGGAACACCTGCTTTACGAAAGTATTTTGAGGCAGCAATATCAGTCGCAAGTTGGGTCCAGAAAGACGGGACTTCAACTTGGTCATGTCTAAATATAACGTTACCTTTCTCATTATAGATAGCAGAATTACGATGTTCCCATTCCAGTTCATCAAACGGATGAACCGATTTTTTCGTAAAATGACGAGAAAAGGTAAGTCCGGTTTCATCACCTTCTTTCAAGTTTTGTGCTGCTTCATCAATTTCTTTGATATTATCAGCAGCCATAATTACTCCTCCTACATTTACATTTAAGAATTAAATGTTAACTTTTTTACAATTTATTGCTTTGTATTGTAACAGAAATTGTAAAACAATGCAATTAAAAATTAGTGAAATATTTCAGTTAAAAAGAATATAAAATGCCATTAAAATAAACGAATTTGTTGATGTATCCACGTGGACTTAATCAGGGACTGGATTCTCTCAATATTATGAAAATTTGAATAGGACACAACCAACAATTTTCCAATCCATAATCTCAAAATAAAACGATGATAGTAACGAGAATAGTGAAATTATTGGTACAGGTTAATACTGTAGTAGGAGTTCACAAGATGACGCATCTACTTAAACGACATCATAATGATCGTTTTTGAGATCTGTAGCACATTCATCCTTGATTGTGCTTCTTTCTACAACATATATCCTTCATTACCGCTCACCGCAGATCATACATCTTGATAATGCTGTAGCACATTCATCCTTGATAGTGCTTCTTCCTTCAAAAGATTAGACACATTCCACCCTATCCATCTAATAACACCAAAAACCTCTTATCCTAGTAATCCAATAATCCTATAAATCCTGGTCAAATTTACGTAAAACATGAAAAATAGTTCTGTTTTACGCAATTTTAACTTGATAACAGTATAAATATATGTTACAATAAAATAAAGGTTATTGACTGCATTACTGTAAGTGTATGTAAAAGGTGTTAACAATGCTATTCTACAAAATGTCCAGAACTAATCATAATCTCAGAAAAAATTCAATATTTTCATCCATATTTCAACATGCAGAGAATTTCGTACCAAAACAGGAATTTTAAAATTTTGAACCTGTTAAAAAACACGCTACAAAACCTTACTGTGACTAACGCCATAACCAATATACCAAAGTGTACCACGGTACAAAAAAGTGTACCATATGGTACACTTTTGAAAGCAGGCACACTACGAAATTACAGGAGTTTTCCGCAAAATGCGATTAACTCAGCCTTACCTTTAGGATGAGTTTCACAGAAAGTTAAACCTACAGAATAGAAAACCTTTTAGAGACAGCAGAAAAATAATTTTTTAAGGATCTAATTTTAACCCCTATGCAACCATACATTCACTGTTCGCAACGCCAATTTACCCATGTTACGAACTGTAAGAAATTCGTAACATTTTTAGGAAAGAGATTTGCTATGAAGTTACAAGAAAAACATAATGAATTTCAAAAAATACGTAAAATAAACGGGACAATTTGATTTGTCACGATTTGACAAATATTAAAATTCAAACATGCAAAAAAACAGCCTACAAAACCTTACACAGACTGGATTAACAGACAAGTGACTATTTTAGAAAACTAAATGTCAAGTAAAATTAACAAAAATACAATATTTACACACCTTAGTCAACTTTATCGGGTCATTTGATGATGCGAGCTCTTATCCTGAAAATCCTGGTTCAGACAAGTAACCAGAATTTTACACTCCCTGCTACTGATTTCTGGTTGATATTCCTATCAATCCTTGCTACAATTACATTTGGTTGTTATCGTTCAAGTCCTTAATTCATATTTACATCCGTTTCATTGCGTCAGAACAGATTATGTCCATAGGAGAATATTATGTTTCAAACAACTCCAGAAATATTGGAAGCTTCCAAATATGTGCTACTTGGACTTGTAGAATTAGGAAATAGAAACTACAAAAACGCAGAGGCACAATTTAATCAGGCATTGCAAGAGTTTCCAGAATTTCATACTGCGATACTTGGAAGAACATTGGCATCAACGATGCGACTTCATGTAGTACCCCTTGATGAATCAGAAGTAATGCTAAAACAGATTGTATCAGACTTAGAACACATTTTAGCGAACTCTAAAAGAATGTTAAAGAATATAACATCTATTACAAAACAATCATAGACTTTACATTTGAGTGTTATGTCTGTCATATCATTTTAGATAAAACACCGACCACAGGAGGTATTTTATGAATTTGACTAAAACTTACGAATATGAAGGGAAACTTCTCAGCGAACCAATTATCAGAGACATCCTTACAAATATTGTTTGTTTGATATGCCTTTTTCTACTGCCGCTTTCTGTAATTACAATCTGTATCGCGCAAGATGTTACAAATGATGAGAAAATCATACAACGTTATAAACAGTTACTTTACCAAAAACCCAAAGAGGGAAGCACTTTTGACCGCGTCTACCAGTTTTACCTTGAAGGTTCTGGTTTAGAAGCAATGCTAAATGATTATCAGGCAGAAGTACAAGCAAATTCTAACGACCCTAACCTTCATCTCATTTTAGGACACCTATATAAACGACTTGGTAAAAACATTGACGCAGCAAAGGCATATCAACATGCGGTGAAACTCAGCCCTGAAAACTACTATCCACATTTCGCATTGGGTAAGCTCTATGCCACACTTCAAAACAGTGAAGAAGCTATCCCAGCTTTGATTACCGCAACACAATTATCTGTACAAGAACAGAATGTTCCCCCAGAAGAGTTAATCGAAATATATAAGACACTTGGATATGCATACTTTCAGCGCGATAAAGTTGATGAGGCAATTCAAGCATGGAAAAAGACCACCGAACTTGATCCTGATGACATCTTTGCCCGAATTGAAATCGCCGAACTCTTCGTTGAACAAGAACTTTTTTCACAGGCAATATCACAATACAATGACATTATCCAACTGAAAAAGGAGGATACCTATAGAGTTTGTTTGAGCCACAGGGAAATCGGCAACATACATGAAACAAAAGGGGATTTTCAGAAAGCAATAGAGAGTTTTGATACGGCATTGTCCTTGACAGCCCCAGGCAATTGGCTGCGTAAAGACCTACAACACCGTATCATCGGCATTTTTGCCGCAGATGGTAATTGGGAAGGACTCATTCAGTATTATCAAGAAAAACTTCAGAGAACACCAAATGAACCTGAACTCCTTGCTTTGCTAGCAGCAGCATATATTGAAAACCAACAGATCGAAAATGGTATCAGCACATATAGAAAAGGAATTGAACTTGCGCCTACAGACACAAATCTGAGACTTAATCTTATCGCAACACTCCGAAACATTGAAAAGTTTGACGATGCTGCCGCGGAATACGAAGTTCTCAGCGAGCAATCCCCCAACGATTTCGGAATTTACCGTGAACTCGGTGAGCTATATCTGCAAATTGGAAATCAGCAGAAAGCAAAAAATGTATATCAACGCATGATTGACCAATCCCCTAACAACCCCACGACACATCTCATTTTAGCAGAAATATATACAGGACATGAATGGTTAGATGATGCGGAAATTCAGTATGAAAAGGCGATCTCACTTGCACCAAACAATCTGGATTATATTGAATATTTCGGCGATTTTTACCTGCGACAAGCAAACAGACAAAAAGCACTTGAGACATGGAATCAGATGGTCGCAGATGAAAAAGCAACCGCTGCAAATTATAATCGACTTGCTCAACTATTAAAAGCAAAGCATTTTATGACTGAGGCTGTCGCTGCCATTGAAAAAGCAGTTGAGATGATGCCAGAAGAATACAAGTATCGTGAAACTTTAGCAAAATACTATTTGGAAAGTGGAAATTATGATGCCTCGCTTACTGAATACACTGCTGCAATGAAACTCGCACCTAATGCGTTTTTCGCTGAAAAAATGGATGACAAAAGAATCGAACTTTACCGAAGACAAGGCACACTTCAAGAAAATATCAAAAAACTGGAAACTGAACTTCAGAAACAGAACTTAACTGCTGAACAGAAATTCTCACATCAAAAACAGATTGCAAAAATGTACCTCAAACTAGGTAATATCACTTATGCATTAGAAATACTATTAAATGCTAAGAAACTGAAACCGAATGATGTCGGCGTTAACCGATGGCTTGCTACGGTCTACAATCGCCAAGGTAGATGGGATGATGCAAACGCCATTTATATCCAACTAAGTGAGATAGACAGCGCAAACGCTCGTGAATACCACGCCAATATCGCTAAGTCTTATTTAGATGTATTAGATTATGAATCAGCAACAACTGCTGCAACACAGGTAATCGCAAATAGTCCTCGTAATCCAGAAGGTCACAAACTTTTGGCACAAATTGCCACGCAGTCAAAAGACTATGATGCCGCTATAGACAGTTTGAGACAAGCAATCCGGTTACGACCAGAAGCGATTGACACGCGGATAGAATTAGCAAAGGTCTATAAACTCTCAGGAAAACTTCAGGAAGCAATTGCACAGTATTGGCGATGTTGGAACTTAAGCGATACTATTCACGACAAACTTGCACTTGTTAAACCGCTTTCTGATGTATATTATGACATGGGTAGACGTGATGAATTTGAAGAAAAATTAAAGCAGTTAGCAAAATCAAGCACCTCCTGGGTAGCTCCTATCCTTGCCCTTGCTGAAATTCATCGCACGGAAGGGGACCTGCCGAAAGCACGTTTCCAATTAGCACAAGGTCTAAACAAACAACGTGAAAACCCTGAACTCCTATCCAAATTAGTAGAAATCAGCTCTGATTTAGGTGATATGCAAGATGCACTCACATATCAACAACGCCTTGTCAAAGTTGACCCAAATCCAGATCACCAACACAAACTGGGTGAGTTACTGTTTGATGCTGGACGTGAACAAGAAGCAATACAAGCTTGGACAAAATTACTTCACGCAAAGAACCAAACACTTGAGGCGGAAGTGAAACTCGCTGCACTTTTACTACGCTACGGATTGTCCGAAGAGGCTTTTCTTGTTCTCGAACGCGCATCTGAAAAGATTTCTGGAACTGACGCACATCTGCCACTTTACAGGTTAGGTGTGTTGTTAGTCGAAATGAATGAACCAGAACGCGCACAGACCTTCTTCCACCGCATACTAGATATGTCCGAACCGGCAGAAAATACCGCAAAACAGGATACAAGATATAGTGAAATCTATAACTATTCTTCCATCCCAGGTATCGCCTTTAACAAATTCGCAATTTCTCAAAATACTATCAGTGAAATACAGAGTAGACCCACTTTTGCTGGGAGAAATGTGCAATGGATGCCGAAAACTATTGAAGAAGCACAAGTCGGTGCACTCGTACACTTAACTACAATTGCACAGCAACTTGGAAAACTAACTGAACTCATTCAACATTTTGAAGATGATGTTCAAGCAAACCCAACGGATGTCCAAGCACTTGAGACTTTAGCACGATTCTATACTCTGATACAGCGAAAAGAAAAGGCACAAACTATCATAGAAAAGTTGATAGATATTTCACCCAATGATTTAGCATATCAACCCCTTCGGTTGCAGCTGCTATTGAAGGATAACCTAAATTACGAATCCGTAAAGAAAGCAATTGACGATATACCCGGTTTAGTCCCTACTGTACGGACTCGCTATCTTGCAGAATATGCCACATTACTCCATAATGAAGACAAGAAAGAGGACGCAACAAAACTCATAAACGAAATGGAAGATGTAAAAATCACCGATCTAAAAGCCTTAGCAAAGTTAGCTGATGCTTTCCTAATAAATGATAGAACAGGAATAACAGAAGAAATTCTAACAAATCTACCATCACCGTCACATAAGCAACTGAGAGAATATAGATTGCTTTTTGAAGAACTCTCTGATGCGTACATTAAACAGGGAAACACTGAAAAAGCAATGGACGTTCTTTGGACCTTCCTTGAAAGAACGAAACCCACTACTATAAATCCTAGACGTGTTGCTACACTGGCACAGTTAGCGTACTATTACTATGGATCTTATAACCGTCTCAACTCCACTTACCCTGTACCAACAGCATATTTTACTAATGAACGATTGAACTACCTTAAATCGATTTTCCGTGAGGTGTGGATACGGAATCAACAGGAAATACTCTACACAAAACTGCAAAAGCAGCTTGACACGGCAAAAGGTAGAGACCGTATCTATCCTGGATTAGCACTCAGTTACTGCTATTGGTGGGATGCAAATCATGATAAAGCACGACAGATTCTCTCTACGCTCCACAATGAATTTGCAGATGACCTAACGTTAAAACTAAACATCGCTTACATCTCAATTCAAAGCGGAAAATACAGGGTTGCGCTAACCATGCTTAAAGACCTTGCAGAGTCCGAGCCGAGAAACCGTCGACAATACTACGATCTGATATTCCAACTCGCCATACACACGGGTGATACAATTACATTGCGTGAAGTCATGAACAACCTATTAAACTCTCCTATCAGTTCACAGGAACTTTATGAATGCTCTATCACCCTTCAAGAATCGGGTTTCACGCAATATGCAATCGCTGCTGCCAAAAAATCTATGACATTGGCAATGACGCAGTCCAACCCAAACTTTCTGATGTACCTCGGAGACCATCTGGCAGACCTTGGCAGAGGACAGGATGCCGCTATATTGGCAGAACGCGCATTAAAATTCGCTAACAGACCTGATCAATATGGACGCATGATGTCAATATGGAACTTTAATCAAGCGAATAGTTTAGTCGGTAATGTAAAGGAAAAAAAGAAAAGGGAAACCAAGATTATTGAGGATGCACAGCATAACCCAACGTCATTCAATGCACAACTCAAATTAGCTATGTTTTATGAAGGAACAAATAAAATACAAAAAGCCTCAGAAGCTTATGAAGCAGCACTCAAACTACGTCCAAAGGAAATTAACACCCGACTCCGTTACGTCCAGATGCTTGAGCGAAGCGATAAAACTAAAGACGCAATCCCACACTACAAAATACTTCTCAAAAAAGATCCATCCATACTTGACTACAACTATGAAGATGCAATAGGTGCTTTTGTACATTCAGACAAATTAGATGAACTGATTACGTTAACAAAAGAGGTTATACGACCTATTGGTAGCCTACACTCCGCATTTGTTTTATCAGATTTTGAGTATTTATGTTATACTCTTTAT
>CAZURU010000162.1:0-10556 GCA_964623585.1 uncultured bacterium | reverse complement strand
TCCGCGATAATCCGCGATTCTGACAAAAAAGGTGACAATAATTTTACACACCCAGAGCCACTTGCTGATTTGACAAAATTGCAAAAGTTACGACTCCACAGAAATAAAATCACACATGTAGAATCGCTTGAAAGCATGACAAATTTAGAGGAATTAAACCTTGGAGGCAACCAAATTTCTGATATTTCTCCACTCTCAGGAATGCAATATTTGACGAAACTATGGCTTTGGGGAAATCAGATTAAGGATATTTCTCCAATTGCAGAAACAACTCTGTTGAATATATTACACATTGAACGTAACCGAATCATTGATATTAGTAGCATTGAAAAGTTCACGCGGCTGACAGATTTAAAAATAAAAGAGAATCCTATTCAAGATATGGGTCCTCTTGGTGAACTTTTGAAGGTAAATTCAGATCTGAAATTGGATATTCGACTACCAGCTGAACTGAATTTAGAACCACCACTTGCAAACAGATAGAAAATCATTGTATGATTATCAGTCAGGAGTAAAGCAGTAATGGAACAAGAAAGACATGATATTTCCACGCAGAACACAAAAGGAATTACAGGTACAACAGTTCTCTTGAAAAAGGTATATAAGGAGGACAAATCTCATGCTTTAGGCAATGGATTTTTCATTGAACCTGATAAAATCGTAACCAACGTTCATGTGCTTGCTGGTGCATCAACAATCACTGTGCATTGTGCTGAAACAGAAACTACTTACACCGTTGAAGGTATCATCGCCTTTGATGACATAAACGACCTCGCTGTTCTAAAGATTGCAGAGGAAGGTACACCGTTTCCCCTCGGCAATAGCAAAAAAGTTCGTAAAGATGAGCACGTCTGTCTATTAGGATATCGAAATGATAAGAAAAACCGTTTGGACGGCACTGTTTTTAGCATTCAAAACAGTGGCAAACATATCATCGTAAAGTTCAATATTACTGATGTACAGGGGTATAGTGGCAGTCCTCTGCTGAATACGAAAGGTGAAGTTATCGGTATGATCTGTGCTGGAGGTCCATCAGTTGATGATGGTGAAACTATTATGAGTACAAACATTGCCTCAAATCTTCTCAAAAACCTGTTGAATGAAACCCATGAAGTGGAATCACTTGATGCATGGCTAAAGCGATCACGAATATATGCTTATGTAAAATCTTCTGATGCGTATCTTAGCCGGGACCACGGTGACATTAAGGAGGCAATCGCACGTTACGATGATGCCATTAGGCTCAATCCAGATTTGGCTGATGTTTACAGAAACAGAGCCTTCTTGATGTACTCCTTAGAGAAACGGGACGAATACATGCGCAATACACTCTCAGCTCATAAACTCAATAGAGAACGATTCAGTCCTAAACGTATTGGCTTATTTTTTTCTTGGCATCTACGATTCATCAAATTTTCTGGTGTTTTAGGTTTTCAGACACTCATAAGGAAATTAGTCGGAGAAAACACTTGGTTCGAAGTTCAAGCACAGGTCAGATTCCGTCTTGCCAAAAGTAAAATTGCAAATGGAAAAATATCAGATGTATTGAATATATATCAAGCAATAATTGATGACTTTACTGAGGTTATCAACGATAAACCCGGTAAAGAGAAGCGGAAGTATCTGTATGCGGCAAGAAACTCATATAAAGAGGCAATAGTCCATCTTTCCGATGTTATCAAGCAGAAACCGAAACGGGCAGTGCCCTATTACCATAGGGGAAAAGCAAAATACATTTTCGGAGAGTTTGAATCACAACACAAAGACTTGAAAGTAACAAAAAAATTATATCAAGAGACGATCAACGACTATAGTGAAGCAATCAACCGCAAATTAAAAAGATTATACGTCTATAATCACATTGGACAGGTGAGACATCAGTTAGCACAACTTGAAAGTCGGCAGGGGAATACGGAAGCAGCCTTAACCCTATATCAAAATGTCATATCAGACAGCGATGAAGCAATCAAGTCAGAAATGGAATGTGACGCTTGTCGGTCTGCAATCCATCACCATCGCGGTGCTGCAAAAGCTGCCCTTGAGGATTATGACGGTGCGATTGAAGATTACGATATGTCCATCAAAATAAATCCAAAATATGCAAAGGCTTACTATAATCGCGGTAAAGTAAAACAAACACTCGAACAGCATGAAGCAGCAGAAGAAGACCTTACAAAAGCAAAAGAATTAGACCCAAATATAAAAAAACGGAATTAGTTGTTTTGGGATTTGACCTATGTTGAAATTGATTAGAAAACCCTCCCAGAAATCAGATTTATGGTATAATTCTACTAACAGAAGAAATATAATCCGCTATAATTTTTTCTTTAGATTCCATATTTACCAAAAAATCTTTTAGCTTTCTTATCTAAACACACTCCTATATTTGCAGAATTATGCACCCGATGCACTCCTAAGTAGCGTCACAATTTATAAAACCAGAGTGATGCAACCATTTTGCTGAGGTGTCTAAATGAAAAACAGTGATGTTGCCCTTATTCAACGTGTTCTTGCAGGCGATGATGACGCTTTTTCCGTGCTTGTGGGAAAATATCAGAAACAGGTTCACGCGCTTGCTTGGCGAAAAATCGGGGATTTTCATATCGCTGAAGAAATTACGCAGGACACTTTCCTGAACGCATACAAACGATTGACGGCACTCAAGGAACCCCAACGTTTTGCAAGTTGGCTTTATGTTATAGCAGCGAATCGATGCAGCTCCTGGTTACGTAAAAAGCGTTTACCGATACAGTCTATAGAGCATCTTGATCAGACTGACACGGAGCAATTGGAAGAAGCGGCGTACTCCGAATTTGTTGTTGAGGAAAATGAACGCATATCTGGAGAGGAACAACGCGAAGTCGTCAAAAAACTGCTGGCAAAGCTTGGGGAAAGTGAACGCACTGTCGTGACATTGCATTACTTTGGAGAGATGTCGTGTTCAGAAATTGGTGCTTTCTTAGGTGTATCGACAAATACGGTTAAGAGTCGACTTCGCCGCGCTCAGCAGCGTTTGAAGAAGGAAGAACCGATAATAAGAGAGGCTTTAGACAATTTCAAAATTACACCACATCTTACTGATAATGTCATGTGTGAGATTTCGCGCATTAAACCCGCTACCCCAACAAGTAATAAGCCTTTCGTCCCGTGGGCAGTTGCTGCTTCTACATTGACAGTGGTGCTGCTTATACTCGGTTTTGGCATTAGCAATTTATTGACACGTTTTCAGAAACCCTATAGTTTCGAGACCACTGCAGAGATCGCAATTGAGCTCATTGATGCACCTATAGTAGCGAATCTTGAATCTAAACTTGATGTGCGAACACAAGCAAAAAACGCAAATGTATTGGTAAAGCAAAATGAGCCTGAAAATCAACAAGATGATAACAGCACTGCTATATCTGAAGATGCACAAAAAGAGAAAACAGTGAAAGATTACACACAATGGGAATTACCCAATAAAGTAAAAAAGCGTTTAGGAAAAGGCAGGATTAGAGAGATTCAGTTCTCCCCTAATGGCAAACAACTTGCTGTTGGCACTGAAATTGGTGTGTGGATGTATGATGTAGAGACAGGTAGGGAAATTTCAATATTGCCGGGAAGATGTGAATCGCTTGCTTTTTCGCCTGATGGACGTTTTCTTGCTAATGTTGGAGGCGACCCAAGTAGCGCGATAGGTGGCACCCGATGGGAAACAGGACTCCAGTTGTGGGATATAGATACAGGACAACAGGTTACACTACACGATCCGCTGCCTGCTGTATCGGAGCTTTGGTTCTCCGATGACAGCAAAACACTTGTCGTACTGAATCAAGCAGGAGACACGATCTATTGGGTAGATACCGATACCGGAAAAAGTCATGTTAAGAAGTTTGAAAATCGACTCGATTCACATCCCAATGATGTTTATGCACTTACACACGACAAAGTTGCGATAGCTGAAAATAGTGGAATACTTGAGTTGTGGAACTCAGAAACTTGCAGAAAGCTGCCTACACTTACAGGACCAGCAGAAAGGCTTCAAGCAGACAGTATTATAAAACACTATTCTAACCGTGTTATATCCTTGGCATTCTCTCCAGATGGCACGCATCTCGCTACTGGAAGATTAGATAGAAGTGTACGGTTATGGGATACGTCAGGCAACAGTGAACCTATCCTGCTTCAAAAACAATCGTTAAGTGGAGATTTGTTGCGAACCCATCAGGAGTTAGTTGGCGGTCCAGATGTCCTGTTATTCTCTCCGGATGGAAAAATCCTCGCATGTGGAGCAGGTCAGGATGTGAAATTATGGGATACTACCACCGGTGAATTGATCACTACCTTTACAGCACATATCGGTTTTATTGAATATTTAGCGTTTTCAACAGATGGCAGCATACTCGCGAGTGCTAGCCAAGATGGTACAATCAAGTATTGGAACATCAAAACAGGAAAGCCTTTACAGTCTCACATTACCAGACATATACCTTGGGTAATAAGCACAAGTTTTATTAATAATAGTTCCACACTTGCTTGCGTTGATTATGGCGGCATGATCACTATATGGGATTTGGAAACATCACAATTAACCAAACACCGAACTAAGACTGCTTTTGAGAATACGAGATGGGAGGCTGAATCAGAGCCATTGGTATTTTCACCCGATGGAACAAAACTTGTCAGCAATGGGGTAATAAACGACTCGACAGCCCCGCTGGGACTGACCTACCTGCTTCGCTTGTTTGATGTCAGCTCTGGACGTGAGTTGAATACCTTGGTGTGTAAAAATGAACAATTCACAGAGATAGAATTCTCACCTGATGGGAAAACGTTAGCCTTCGGTGTTCATAGCCATACTTATGGAAGAATCCGTTTATGGAATACAGAGACCGATGACACCTTTGATATCCAATTTGCGGATCGAACCGTACTGCTGAATGCTATGACATTTTCTCCGGACGGGTCTAGACTTGTAACAGGGACTCATGAAGGAAAGGTTCAGATGTGGGATGTCAAAGATGGTGTTTTGTTAACCTCCTTCTTTGAAGAACAACCTATCGAACACATTAGGGATATAACAATATCTTCAGACGGGTCATTAATTGCTGTAGTAATGCCAGAACAAATTCGTCTGGTGGGACGTGCGAAACAACCACACTTTAAGGAAGTGTCCGCTGGAGCTGATACTTTTTGGCTTGAAGCTATTTTTTCACCAGATAATACTGTGCTTATTCTCAGCCTTATTAGTGGGGGAATCCAATTGCGGGATGTAGCTACAGGGGAAGTACTCACTACACTTGAAGGACACACTGCTTCACCGTATGTGTTTTCATTTTCACCAGATGGTAAAACACTTGTTAGTGCGGGGTATGATGGTTCAATCCTTCTGTGGGATTGGGAGGAAGTTCTTGAGAGTTTAGAACAGTAAGAGAAAAGTGTGGGGTGTTTTACCGTTCTGACTCCAGCCACCTCTGCACCCGTGCTAATTTGTCAGTGGCGATGTGGGCAACATTAGCATCTGTTGGAAAGTCTCCGTTTTGGACTTCCTGCTTATATTGGCATATTGCTTCAAAGGTGAGTTGGTTATAGTCTTGATAACGTTTAGCGTGTTTGAAAGGTGTGCCTATCCCTAAAACATCGTTGATAACAAGCACCTGTCCGTCACAGTACCTGCCTGCACCGATGCCGATGGTAGGAATATCAAGGGTATCCGTGATGATGTAGCTTATCTCTTCGGTGATCTTCTCAAGCACGATGAGTTTTGCCCCTGCATCTTCAAGTGCTGATGCGGTTTGAATGAGTTCCTTGGCATTCGCAACCGTTTTTCCGTGTGTTGATGCTCTTGGACCGTGTATCTGTGGGGTGTGTCCAATATGCGTACACACATCAATTCCTTGCTCGGTGAGAGCGGTAACAATAGGGACTTTTTCTGTTCCGCCTTCTAATTTAACAGCATCAGCTCCGTTGTCTAAGAAGACATTTGCATTGGCAACGGCTTGCTTTGCATTACGATCAGAGGCATAGGGCATATCAACAAGAAGGTAGGCATAAGTTACACCACGACGTACGGCTTTGAGGTGATGTAGCATATCTGCAATCGTCACCTCCATCTCGCTTTTGTAGCCGAGGATATTCGTGCCGACACTATCCCCGACAAAAACGATGTCTATACCTGCGTCATCCTGCAGACATGCTGTGGGATAATCGTAACAGGTTAGCACGGTGATCGGTTCATGTTTAAATTTTTTCGAGTGTAAGAAACCGATGTCTTTCTTCACAAAAAGTCTCCCAACTAAGTAATCTGCCCACACTTTTACCATATCAGGGCTGCTTAGGAGTTTCGCTTGCTGCTTTAAAGATAGCATGAATTGCGCGGAAGAGTGTGGACAAATCATCCACGCTAAAACTTGTTCTATTTCGAGTAAAGGCATCGCCGACAAGGTGTCCGAATTGCCACCAAGTTCCATCGCTCACAATTCCATAGACATGGATATCCAAATCGTCATTTATTTTTTGCGCTGCTACCAATTCAGCAAGACATTGCCCCCATCCTTGTTCAAAGTCGTTCTTCTTCGCCTCAACGAACATTATCAAGGGTATCCCGACAACGAGCATGCCCAACTCGGATCGTGTTGAGATAAAGTAATCGGGCGTACCGCTCAAGGTTTCGTCATAAACGATAGGTTTTTTTATCCAAAGGGCGTAGTTTTCTGCATAACCTTTGTAGACTTCCCGCAAAATGGGGAAGATAATCGCTTCACACCGAGCTCCCTCGGAAACGAAAACATCAATGTGTTGTCGACTAAATTCTAATTCTTCTTGAAACTGTGCTGAAGGGACCCCCGCCGTTTCCTCAATAACTATAAAATCATTTTCAATGTGTTTGATTCCAAACTTTTCTTGGACTTCGGGGATTGCTTTAAAATCACTAAATGCCATTTTGTTTCACCTCCTAGGTATCAAGCCAAGACCTCTGCAACTGTTTCTCCGATGGTTGTGAGGTTATCAGCAACAGCAATTCCTGCATCTTTCAGTGACGTAATTTTATCTGCGGCGGTGCCTTTTCCACCAGAGATGATAGCCCCTGCATGTCCCATCCGTTTGCCTGGTGGAGCAGTCTGTCCGGCAATAAAACCGACCACAGGTTTTGTCATTTCGTTCTTGACGAACTGTGCAGCTTTTTCTTCGGATGTTCCACCGATTTCACCAATTAAGACGACTGCATGTGTGTCATCATCTTCCTCAAAATGTTTTAGAACATCAACGAAGGTTGTCCCAATCACAGGGTCCCCTCCGATCCCGACACAAGTAGATTGTCCAATACCGAGCTGTTTCAATTGATACGCGGCTTCATAAGTCAACGTTCCGCTTCGTGAGACTATTCCAACGTTCCCTGGTGAATAAGCAAATGCTGGCATCACACCGATTTTACATTCACCGGGAGTGATGATACCTGGACAGTTCGGGCCAATTAGTCGTGTCTGTCTACCATTTAAGAAAGCTTTTGCCTTCACCATATCAAGGATAGGGATGTGCTCAGAGATACAGACAATTAATTCAACACCCGCATCTGCAGCTTCCATGATAGAATCTGCGGCGTTGAAACGGGCGGGAACGAATATAAGTGACGTATCTGCTCCTGTTTCCGCAACCCCTTGGGCAACAGTATCAAAAACGGGTATCCCGTTGACATCAACTCCGCCTTTACCGGGAACTGTCCCCGCAACAATCTGCGTTCCGTAATCCACACACTGTTCTGTGTGAAAGCGTCCAGAACTTCCCGTAATACCTTGCACTATTACTTTTGTGTTTTTATTGACGAATATGCTCATATTTTTTATTCAATCACGAGATAAGTAACGCTTTTTGCCTCCATCTCAATTGGAATCTCAACATTGTAGTTTCGGTCTATTTTGTACTCTTTGGGTTTTCCCTCTTTTTCACGTATATTAGCAGTCTCAGACAATCCGATATAATATAACGGCAGTTTCAAAGTGGTCTCTTGCGTTTTCCGCGTAGGATTGTAGAGCATCGCGAGTCCACAGGGACTGATCTGCGCGTTTGCGTGGAGTATACAATCTATGGAACGTCCATCTGGTCGTCGCACATGAATAACGTCAGACTCTAATATTGTACGGTATTTTTTGAAAAAGTCAACCCATTTCTTAACGACTGCTTTTGTCTGTTCAGTGTCAAAAAGTCTTGGACCGCGATAACATGCGATTACACCGCTTCCAAAATTCTGTGCAAGATGTGATTCGTAGTCATCAAGGTGTTCGGAAAGCGGTTCGAATGTTGCGGCTTGTCCACCCCCGTGATATTCCACTAATGGAACGAACATCCACCCCATACTTGGCGTTTTCTCATAAGTTCCATCGTAGATATTCTGTCGTGCAATCAGGATTTGTCGCTCGCGTGGCAAACTAAAATTCGTTTCCCGATACCCCATACCACATTTGTTTGAACCGTTGAGATAATAGTTGTCTGGTGAATTGATATAGATACCGCGTTTTCGGCATTCATGGTAAAAATTCACACATACTTCCCACTGCCGCAACTGCGAATCTGCCAATCCGTTATGGTGTTCGTGTTCTGTAGATGCACAGACATCACCGTGATAGGGTCCATCAGTCTCAATGATATCCATACCAGTCGCATCCATGAAATTTAACACACGTTTGACATATCCATCTCCCCATGCACTTGCGAGACATGCACTCTGTCCAAACCTACTTCCAGGTTTCCCAGTTTCTGGGTCAATACAGTTGAACTCATCGCCCGCACTCCGCGAAGCACACATCAGTGTATAACCGCCGAGTTGAATTCCTTTACTATGTGCGTAATCTGCCAATTCCTTCATTCTGTCAATGTATTCCGGGTTTTCACTTTCTACATTGTATCCACTGCCGAAGGTCATAATCACCATTTCGTAACCGACTTCAGCACACTGATCGATTGCTAACCGAACAGCGTCCGGTTCGGCACTCCGCACATGCATAAGAATAGGATTTTCCGTGATCTGCGGTGCGACTGTGCGATACATCTTCCGTCGTGCGAGTCCTTTCCGTTCACGGTCATCGCTATCGTGTAGAATTTCAAAGGTGCGAAAACTTGTGAAAGTCTCTCCCTGTTGTAGAATCACACCAGGACCGAGTGGATAATGGCTTTTCATCAATAACGGCATCTGATAGCGATAATCTACTTGTGTCAGATATTCTTCATCCGGTCCCCACTCTGTCGTTTGCATTCTACTGAAAGCATAATCGCTCTCTACCTGTAGCCGATGCTGTTCCTGCTCGTTGATTGCAAGAAGTTCACAACTTAAGGCATCCAATTGAATCGGTTTTTGCCCCGCATTGTGAATAGTAATCCATTTGGATAGTACTGGAATACCTTGATATAGTTGATAATGCACGCTAACCTGAAGTGAATCAATGGATGGCGGCGGTGAGAACGTAACCGTTAGTGTTACACCTTCTGGCGGATATACAGACGGTGTTGTTGAACGTCTTTTCACCCACGGATATGGACATTTCGGCTCACCGACTTGATATTCTTGAAATTGAAATGCGTTTTCGTCGCTGGTCAAATCTGCGATCCATTCCTCATCAAGATAGGCGTAATCGGGTTGTCCTTTTAAGCCGCCTACCTCATATTCGAGTCCATTAATCGAAAGTACCGCCTCTGGTTTGATACCACGTAGGAGACTGGTATCGGAAATAAGATTGGTATAATTGACTGTTGCGAAATTCGGTGCGGTGACGAACCTTCGTTGTATGAGACCGTTTGTCAGAATAAGTGTATTGTCCGTTTCTTCTACTGAGGCGGGTTGCATGTATGGTTGGACTAACCAGTCGTTTTGTTGTGATGTGTGGTGCATGTTAAGTTTTTCTCGTTTCTTATGTATGCAATTGATATTTGGGTTTGTCCCTGAGCGACTCATATAACACTGATAATTTTTCGGAGAGTAAATTGGCAGGAGATTTGTAAACGGTTTAAAATGCGGGTTCTATAATTAACCATTCCCATAGTGATAAACAAATTTGTGGATTAAGGTATCCTTTTTCCGATCCTGATTTAACATTATTTGCTGAGTTCCAAATTTTCCTATAATCCATATCATCGTTTTTTATATGGAAATGTAAGGCTTTTCCTTTATCCTGCCACCCTATGCATACATATCCGTCTTCATTGCTATAAGCAAACGGACTAAACCATGGACAATCATCAGAATCTACTTGTTTCAGAAGTTCCTTTACGATTTTTACTGCATTCGTCAGTGACAACTCGGTCGGCTTTTCAAATCCTCTACCGTCCCAATCAAACTCAATATCTACTATATCATTAATAGATTTTTCTATTTCTTGCAGTGTCCTATCTAATTTCATAAGGAAATCCCTTTACTAGCATAGTTAGCATTTAGATTTGTTAATCTAAATCGTTGATTCGACTGCATTCGACTGCTCAGTATCGAAAATTGCTTTGAATAAATGATAACATAACTATTGGACATTATCAAGATATAATACCATTTCCATTAAATTATATTCCATTTGCTACTTTTGTTATATAAT
>CAZURU010000161.1:0-10629 GCA_964623585.1 uncultured bacterium | reverse complement strand
GAATATTCTGCGTTATATGGATACCTTTAAGAAAGAGGAGATTGAGATTGGGCAGTTATTAGGGAGAGTTGCTGTAGTGCGTAGAGAGATGGGAGATTATTAAAAGGTATCCGACAATGAAGGCAAAGAAACCTTTAGCTCAAGAGCAAAGCGAGTAATTTGAGCCTGAACGCAAATGAGAGGGAAAAACATGAGCAAGGAATCTTTAAAAAATTCTACCGAGAGGGCCTATAAGGCCAGCGAAAACCTACGCGTTTGAAAGACGCAAACGACGAACTCACCATCCACGTTATAATCTGCCTCAACAAATCCACATAAGATGCGGGCCTCTCAGACAGGGTCATTTTCATCGGCTTCGACAGTATTGCACGCAAGGTTGGGGTATGCCAAAGGTTAGAGATGTCATTCGGCTGATAAAGGAGGACGGTTGGGTACAGGTAAGAATGAAAGGAAGTCACCGCCAATATCACCATCCTGAAAAGTCGGGGCTGGTGACAATTTCGGGCAATACAGGAGATGACGTGCCAAAAGGCACCTTGAGCAGTATATTGAGGCGAGCGGGACTAAAAAGGAGAAATCAATGAAGCTCAAATACGCTGTGGTCTATGAACGCACCGCCAACAATTATGCGGCCTATCTACCCGATTTGCCGGGTTGCATAAGCACAGGGAAGACTTGGGAGGAAATTAAAAAAAATATCCGAGAAGCCATTATCTTTCACATTGAGGACATGATAGCATGCGGCACCCCCGTTCCCCACCCACAGATGTCAATGGATAAGGCAATGGCTTTTCATCGCAGGTTGACCGATGCACAGGTAGGTGAATTCCTCGCAGATTACGATGATTTAGTTCCCGAAGAAGAACCTATCACAGGCATGATCGAAGTTGAAGTCGAGCCGTTAAGCGACTTGGAAAGACTACACACCCCCTACAATTTAGAGCATCACTCAACTAAATTTTTATGTTCTAAAGTAGATCAGGACGCCCTTGAACTGCCAGATCTCTTCGTATTAGAAGATGTTCTTTCTTTTGAAAACCAAGGCTTAGTACAGCAGATAGATTCATCTGTGTCACATAATGACAAATTAGCTATTGATGAAGTGAATCAGAGTAAGTATGCTGGGCCAAATTTCTCCTATAATGTTACTATTATGAGCAATCCCAGCAATACTGAAGTTTTACCAAAAATAGATCAGAACGCCTCTGACCTTCGTGATCAAAAATGTTTATCATCAAGTAGGACAAGGCATAGTTGGACTGATATTTATTTTATTAAGTTTTTTTCATAATATTATGTGGCAGAGCAACGACGCAGGAAGCCCTTTTTTTCAAAGGCACGGACTTACACCTATCTGCCTTCGCCATAGACAGGTACTGTGCGCTATGGCTTTACCTGATCGCTTTATTTATTTGATTGCTCATTAGAGGACATTTTTGATTACGCATTTCCCAAAAATATAGGTTAATGCAAAAATTATTGATGGGGAAGTGACATGCTATTAATCAAAACATAGGATAACGAGCATGAGTAAACGAAATTATACAGGTAAGACCTTGAAAATTCTGTTTGGTGAAAGCTTAAACCAATGTGCATATCCAGGATGTACAAATCCTTTGATTGAGCCTGGTACCAGACAATCAAATTCTGTTATCGTTGGTGAAATATGCCATATTTATGCTCGGAGCCCTGGCGGGCCGAGATGGAAAGATGGTCTCACCGAAATAGAACTAAATTCTCCAGAGAATCTGATTCTGCTTTGTCGGAACTGCCATGTGATAGTAGATGGTCAGCCTGAAACTTTTCCAGCCGAAATGCTCCAGAAATGGAAACGAGATCACGAGGCTCAAACGCAAAGCCACCCCTCTGCTAACTCAGATATTATCAGAAAATTCATTGATGAAAAAATTAGGGAAGAAATTGCTATACTCCGTAAGTCCCGCTTTTTTGCAGAGTTCGACAGAATTGAATATTCATTAGGACTTGCAAAAAAGCTGGCAAAGGGAGAACTCTCAAGCAGTACTGATTCAGTTAGACGCCAAGCACTTGCTTGGTGTGTGCGAATTATATGTACTGCAAAATTGGAGAAAGCAGAGAAGTATCTCAAGCAGGCGAAGAAATTGGGAAGTTGTGAAGAAATAGATATCGCAGAAGCCTTTATATTTTCACAAAAGGGGGATAAGCAAGCCGCTTTGAGTACTCTAAATCGCATTAACTTACCTATGTCTCGGTCTGCAGCTCTTTTAGTAGTTGCAAATCATGAAGGTACACAGAAAGCCGTTGACTGGTTAAAGCGCGCCAGTATCGATGCTTCGGACCTTGACTCTGAAGGCAAATACCTTCTATTGGGATATCATCTCGAACTTGCGAATTGGGAAGCCGCACGGAAATGCCGCGATATGCTGAACGATGATGATCTGCGTGATACTCCTGTTCTCCATCATATGGTCGCAATGACACTTCTATTACCCACAGTACCAGATGAATATCGCCCCATTGTGTTTAAACAATTGCCATTCTTCCCTCTTGCTTTAAACGAAACCGCAATTAAAATTCGTAGGGATGCACGATACCATTTTATTCAGGCAAAAAAAGTTGCACAGCAATTAAATTGTCCTCGTGCGGCAACTATAGATGACCAGTACGCACTTTGGCTTGAACTCAAGGATCCGGATCCAGATAAATCAGATAAAGGACGAAAGCGGTTGGAGTCTAAACTTCACGACCTCAAATCCGCTCTTCGTTTTGTGGGTCTTGGTATTGAATTTGAAATCGAGTTGAAACAGGATAAAGTCGAGCGGGAAATCGAACGAGAAATTGCCCTCAATGGCGAAATTACTCTCGATGCTGCACTTGCTCGCTTCGCTCTCGCCTTCAAACAGAAAAGTCCGGAAGATGTTGCGAATTACATTGATCGGCACCTCAACGAACTTACCGACCATATTGACAAAAAGTCAATGCAACTTTGCCAGATTGAGATGTTTGCACGCGCTGGGCTACCTGACAGAGTAAACGGTATATGGGAAAAAATAAAAGATGGTCTTTCTGAGGCTGAGAAAAACAGATTGCGTAGAATAATTGCCGAATCAGAAGGGGTTGATCCAGTTAAAAGCAGAAAGGCTCAGTTTGAGGAAACAGGTTCCTTAAGGGATTTGGAAAGCCTCGTCAGCAAACTTGAAGATAGAGACGATTGGGACGGTATTTGTGAGTACGGTGAAATCCTGTTTAACGAAACCCTTACATCGCCTAATGCTGAGCGGTTTGCAAGAGCTTTACACAATACACAGCAAAACAAACGACTTATAGAGTTTTTGAAATCAAATGAGGCGTTTGTAGCACAATCCAATTATCTGCAAATGCTTTATTGTTGGTCTTTGTACCAGGAGGGTGAGTTACTGGAGACTCGCTCCGAATTGGCGAAGCTGAGTGATGATTGGGATAATGAAAACTACCGTAAATTACAAATTTACCTTGCAATCTCTTTGGGTAATTGGAACTCTCTTTCTGCATTTGTCGCTAAAGAGTGCCAAGAGAAAGATAAGATAAATGCTCAAGAATTGATACGTGCTGCTCAACTGGCCCTTCAATTGAACTCACCCTATGTAAAAGATTTGATACGTGCTGCGGCAAACAAGGGTAATGGTGATGCTGGTGTATTAGGAGACGCCTACTTTCTTGCAACAAGGGCTGGTTGGGAAGACAAAGAGGTCTCTCAGTGGATGCACAAAGCTGCCGCACTATCTGACGATGATGGTCCAATCTGGAAAATAACACCACAGGATTTTTTGGACCAGATGCCTGAGTGGAATCGTCAAGCATCTGAAATATGGCAGATGTTGACCCGGGGCGACATTCCGATGTTTCTTGTAGATCAAGGCATCAATAAATCTCTTAGCGATTTGATGCTTTTCCCCTCTTTGGCGAATCCATTGGAGAACGATCCACGGCAACGAGGAGCTATTCCCGCATATAGTGGTCAACGGGAACCACTACCTCTCGATATTAATAGGCAAATTGGAATGGATGCAACCGCATTGCTCACCTTGAGCTTTCTGGATTTGCTTGATAAGGCATTGGACGCTTTTGATACGATCCATATACCACATTCAACTCTTGGTTGGCTTTTTGATGAAAAACAGAGAGTTGCATTTCATCAGCCAAGTCGGATTAGGGACGCGGTTCAAATAAGCCATTTGCTGATCAAAGGAGCGCTAGAGAAGCTCTCGCCGAGTACTGTGCCCAACAGTGACTTATCAGCTCAAGTTGGGGACGAATTGGCACAGTTAATAGCAGAAGCGGAAAAGGTGAGCGGCGATGATGATACTCAACGCATCGTTGTTCGGCCATCCCCGGTTTACCGGGTCGCCTCTCTGATGGAGAAAGAAGCAGACTTAACAGCGCACACCTCCGTTCTAAGTAGTTGTCAATCCATTGTGGACAAATTATGGGAAAAAGGCCGAATCACGAGATCAGAGAAAAAGGAAGCCTGTGCCTACTTGCAACTACATGAAAAACCATGGACAGATCAGCCGAAGATAGATGATGGAGCAATACTGTATTTAGATGACCTGGCTATAGCCTATTTCCAGCATCTTGGGATATTAGAAAAACTGCAAGCCGCGGGCTTCAAACTCATTATTTTTCCAAGAAAAGTATTTGAAACAGATCAACTAATTTCTTATAAAAATATTTCTGGCGAGGCCAAGGACACCATAGAACGCATACGGTCTGCCATTAATTTGCGGATAGAGTCAGGAAAAATAAAAGTAGGCAGACAAATCAATGCCGCCCAAACAACAGACCAGTCAATATCCCACCATCCAACCTTTGGTGTTTTCTCCTTGGAGAAGGGTTGTAACGCAATCATTTCGGATGACAGGTTTCTTAATCAGCATCCCAGTATTAAAAATAACAACGCATCTATGCCAGTATTTTCAACCTTGGATCTTATAGATGCGCTTGTATCGACCGGTGCTAAAACAACTGAAGAACGGTTGGATTACAGGACGCGACTTCGTCGGGCCGGATATATTTTTGTACCTGTAAGCAAAGACGAACTGGCACATCATCTCAATGCCTCTATGATCAAGGATGACGAAGTTGTTGAGACAGCCGAGTTAAAAGCTATCCGGGAGAACCTGCTTCATGTTCGCATGAGTAACTGGCTTCAACTTCCCAAAGAGGCACATTGGCTCGTTGAGCTTCAAAGAACTTTTGTCCAAGTGCTAAAAGACCAGTGGAAAGCCGATCCAGACTTTTCGATTGCGTGGGCACGCTCCGACTGGATCATGGATCAAATTGACATCCAAGGCTGGGCGCATAGCTATGGCACTGATATCGGATCTAACATTGCCAAGACGGGACGTAGTGCATTCATTATGTGGCTACTTACCCCCCCGGTTGAAGGTCCACAGCAAATCAAAGACAAGTACTGGAATTGGGTTGAGGATAGGGTTTTAGCTCCGATTAAAGAACAAGAGCCCGAGCTGTACCTTGAGCTTGTCGAATGGCATAGAAGATGGATTGCGGAAACTGCTGATATGGATCTAATCGAGGGAAGGGGAAATGATGAATAGTCCTTATGTCAAGTCTGCATTGGCACAAAAAGCTTTGGACCTTACTCCTCCACTTATACGTGAAACTTTGCTTAAGAAGTCAGATTTTCGGGAGGAGTATAGTCTTAAAGCGGATGCGACTCTTTCCTTTCCTGATATTGGTACTACATTTCACCTTTCCAGTCTGCACAATGCTGCCCGAAGCGTTCTTTCAGGTGCATCGGAAAAGAAGGTAAATGATACGAAGAGACAAAAATGGAGGCTAAAGAACATCAGTAAGGAAGGAGATTTACCGCATCTTTCACTTTCTCGCGGCGAAAAGAGTTCTCCTCTATATAGCCTTGCGGCACTTTCCCCAGATAGAGATACACGTCTGCGTTTCCTTGAAGAAGCTATTTCCGACGTCAATCTGCCCAACAGTGCATCGGATCCATGGCGTAATATTCTTTCAGAACGTGCCCTTGAAGATGACGAAATTGATGAGTGTCTCAGTGAGTTTCGCGATACGCCGATCCAAATGGTGCGTACTATACAGAGTGAGATCAGGGCCGGAAAAATTAACATGTCCTCTCTAATTCCTCCTACCCGGAGATATTTTGAAAGGCTTGTAGGCGAATATGATGGCAGTAATTCCATTTGGGAATATGCTAATAATAGTGGCAGATCGCTCTTTGCTCAATTGTCTGCCTGGCACCCCTATTATGGCTTTTTGTTTAGCCTCCTCCTATCATCACATTCCTCGCTAACAGACGAAATCAATGTCGATCAATTGAGTAATGAAGACCTTGTACGCGCCTACGATTTTTTAGTAAAACATGGAGATAGAATTTCGCAGTTAGGTGCCATTGAAGTCGGCTTGCGCGTTCTTCCATCAAGACCTGAGAAAGAACAGCCACTTATTCAACACATTGAACAGATTCTAAACGATGATATTGAATAACAAATGATCGGTTTCAAGCTACTTTCGGCCTTGTTTTGTCTTGTGGATGGACAGTTGTCAAAAACCCGGCTATTGTCAGCGGAGCCTCCTTTCTATAGAAGATTGGCTGCCTTGTCGCAGGCTGCATTAATTCATCGCCAGCTTGTGAGTTCACCTGTTGATCTTGAACAATTCATTGAATGGGCGTTTAGTAACCGTGAAGGGGTTTATCTGCAATCGCTCGCTGATATGCGTTTGGAGCCACGCTGGGACCCCAATTTTGTAATGGCTTCTCACATAAGGGCTGATTTCATTGGTCACATCATCATTGCGGCAAAAAAATATGAGCAAAATATAATGGGTAGCCAAATATACGATTTAGTACTCACAAACAAGGACAAAAGCCTTCAATCTTTTAGTAATTTTCTTGAGACATGGTTACCTGGACCATTGGAGGGAACCGAAAACACGCAGAACACTTTGCCTTCCAAAGTCTCAGAAGTGATTGAAACTCAACTTAGTGCAAAAGAAGTAGGACCATCATCGTTTATTGCGCTTGTAAATTTCGCTTTGATGCACCCCGTAGGCTCAGATCATGCTGAATTAGCGGTAAAAGCACTGAAACGAGCAGACTACCATCTCTGTAACATAGAAGATAAATTGCAACTTCTTTCTATATTAGATGGATTAGCTAAAGTTGCCGCCGTTTCGAGGAATTCAGCGCTTGCGGACGAATTGCAAATTCTTGTACGTAGGTACAGGCATGATGCTGAGTATCCGCTGTATATACAAGAGGTCATAAGAATCTGCCTCGTAGCCGCTGCAAGCCGTTCAGATCTGAGCGAATGGACAAAATTTGTCGGTGACTGGCTGACAGATCTCGCATTTGGCGATTTGAAAGACGAAGAAGCACAAGACATCCATTTGTGCTTGAATAGTCTTTGTCAGGCCGTTCCTGAGCTATGGGTTTCCTGTGGTAGAGCCGATGCTGCTCTATCTGCTTTCATAAACAAATAACCCATCCGGCCCTTGCTCAAAATACCTAACTATCTATTTCATAAAGGGTTTATCCACGTCCATCTGCAGATCAACCCTTACCACACAATTTTACATTACTTTTTTGACTTGACATCAGTCTTTATTTTTCTATAATTTTAAACAATAATGGGATTTCTGTATTTTTTATAATTTTGTTGTAAAATGAAAAATAAACTCAAAGACATCGCTCTCGTTCAGATGGGCCTCTCCTTTCGTTCTCGCATTGAGCCGGATACGGATGGGAATGTGGCAGTCATTCAGATGCGCGATCTAACAGAAGATAACAAGTTAGATCATAGCAATCTGACTACAATTAATATAAACGACATAAATGAACGTCATCTGGTGCAGTATAAAGATTTGATTTTCCGCTCTCGAGGTAGAACTACTACTGCCGCAATCATCGACCAGGAACCAGGTCAAGCAGTTGTTGCGGCCCCGTTGTTTCTCATTCGGGCTACAAGCGAAAAAGTACTTCCTGAGTATCTATACTGGTTTATCAACCTGTCCTCATCTCAAGCATTTTTACGCAGCAGGGCGACCGGAACGATGATGATTATGATAGGCAAATCGGCTCTCGACGCTTTGGAAATACCTCTCCCCAATCTGGAAACACAGAAGCAAATTGTCGCCCTCGCCGATTTGTTACATAAGGAACAAAGACTGATGAAAAATTTGGCAGAGCAGAGGGAAAAACTGGTCAAAGCAATTCAGATGCGATTGGCAACTGAATCTGAAAAACCTTAAACCAATAGGAGTAAAAAAGAGAACATGAACAATCAAATCCAACAAAAGGACATCAACAACGCTGCCTGGGCTGCCTGCGACACCTTTCGCGGAGTGATGGATGCAGCGGGCTACAAAGACTACATCCTCGTAATGCTGTTTCTAAAATATATTTCCGATGTCTGGAAAGACCACTACGAGGAATATCAAAAGAGATACGGCGACAACGATGAACGCATCCGGCGCAGGCTGCGGAATGAGCGTTTTGTTTTGCCAGATGGCAGCAGCTTTTACAACCTTTATGAACAACGCTCGGCTCCCAATATCGGCGAACTCATCAACATCGCGCTGGAAGCGATTGAAACGGAAAACAAACAGAAATTGGAAGGCGTTTTCCGCAATATAGATTTCAATAGCGAAACAAATCTCGGCAGAACCAGAGACCGCAACCGCCGTCTAAAAACACTGCTGGAAGATTTCAACAAACCCGAATTAAATATGAGTCCCAGACGGGTTTCAGAGGATGTGATTGGCAATACCTACATCTACCTGATTGAACGTTTCGCATCTGACGCGGGCAAAAAAGCCGGTGAATTCTACACGCCACACAAGGTATCCGAACTGGTGGCAAAACTGTGCGCCCCCAAACCCGGCGCCCGTATCTGTGACCCCGCCTGCGGTTCCGCGGGTCTTCTCATTGAAGCCGCGCGCGTAGTGGGCGACAAAAACTACGCCCTTTACGGAATGGAAGTGAATGGCAGCACCTGGGCGTTGGCGCGTATGAATATGTTTCTGAACGGGGCCGATGCAGCACGCATCGAATGGTGCAACACACTCACTGCTCCGGCACTCGTAGAATCCGACCGACTAATGAAATTCGATAATGTGGTCGCCAATCCCCCGTTTTCGCTTAATAAGTGGGGCGCGGAAGATGCCGAAGCAGATATATACAACCGCTTCTGGCGCAGTCTGCCTCCCAAATCCAAGGGCGATTATGCGTTTATCAGCCACATGATGGAAGCGGCTTTGGAAAAACAAGGAAGGGTTGCTGTTGTGGTCCCGCACGGCGTTTTATTCCGGGGCGGCGCAGAAGGGCGCATTCGCCAGCAACTTATCGAAGAAAACTTGCTCGACGCTGTCATTGGCTTGCCGGGCAATTTGTTCCCCACGACCTCAATACCAGTCGCCATTCTGGTCTTTGACCGCTCGCGTGAACAAGGGGGGACGAATGAGAACCGCAAAGATGTCTTGTTCATCGATGCAAGCCGCGAATATCAGGCTGGGAAAAATCAAAATGCATTGCTGGACGAGCACATCGAGAAAATCATCACCACTTATAAAAAATGCCAGGATATGGACAAATACGCCCACCTCGCCACCTTTGAAGAAATCGAGGAAAATGACTTCAACTTGAACATTCCGCGTTATGTAGATACGTTTGAAGAAGAGGAGGAGATTGATATTGATGCCGTGCAGCTTGAGATAGACCGACTGGAAGAGGAGTTGAGCGTAGTACGGGGAGATATGGGAAGATTAATGGAGGGAATAAAACGAGCATGAGCAAGAAATCCTCGAAAGACCTCACGATCCGCAGCAGCACAGCGGAATTTTTGATCTTTACCAACCAGGCGGGTGAAGATAGTATTGAAGTGCGTTACCAGGATGAGACCATCTGGCTGACGCAGAAGCTGATGGCGGAGTTGTTTGAAGTTACCATCCCAACGATTAACGAGCATCTGAAAAACATCTTTGCGTCTGGAGAACTGACTAAAAACGCAACTGTTCGGAATTTCCGAACAGTTCAAAGGGAAGGAAATCGCGATGTAGAACGTGGTCTGGATTTCTACAACCTCGACGCCATAATTTCGGTCGGTTATCGCGTAAACTCCAGACGCGCCACGCAATTCCGCCAATGGGCAACCCGGGTTTTGCGCGAATTTGCGATTAAGGGCTATGTTCTGGATAAGCAGCGATTGGAGAATGGCGCATTTCTCGGCGAGGACTATTTTGAGCGGTTGCTGGAAGAAATCCGCGAGATTCGGCTAAGCGAACGGCGGTTTTACCAAAAGATCACCGACATTTACGCCACCAGCATGGATTATAACAGGGACGCGCCGACCACCCGCGAGTTTTTCGCCAGAGTGCAAAACAAGCTGCATTATGCTATTCACGGCCAGACCGCAGCGGAATTAATCCGACAGCGGGCAGATCAAAAGAAAAAAAACATGGGATTGACCAGTTGGGAAAACAGCCCCGACGGCAAAATCCTGAAGTCTGATGTGTCTGTTGCCAAAAACTACCTGTCGAAAGAAGAACTGGAATCTCTTGGGCGTATCGTCAACGCCTATATTGACCTCGCCGAAGACCGGGCACAGCGCAAGATTCCCATGA
>CAZURU010000160.1:4515-10635 GCA_964623585.1 uncultured bacterium | reverse complement strand
AGCCAACTATCGCCCGTCATTTTCGGGACATGAGACCTTTCCCCTACGCTACGGATGGCTCAAAAAAGCATTCGACCGCGTTGCCGAAACCGAGCATAACCATCATAACAAATCCTTGTGTTGGGGCGATGATGCTATTGCGAAATTTGGAGTCGGAAAAAATATGGTTGCCTCCATACGTCATTGGGCAACAAGCTGTGATATTATTGAAGAGCCTGATAAGGAAGATTCAGTAAAAACAACAACTCTTGGACAAAAACTTTTTGGAAACAACGGGATAAAAGGACTCGACCCATTTATGGAACACCCCGCTACACTCTGGCTGATGCATTGGAAGTTGGCCGCCCAAGAGAAGAAAACAACCTGGTTCTGGGCTTTCGGCCATTATCCGGCAGTCACCTTCTCCCGTAATCTGTTCGTACAAAAAATCGGTCGCCTTGCGCAGGATCGCGCCTGGCCTCGCGTCTCAAACACGACAATTAAGAATGATGTCGCCTGTTTTATCCGGACCTATGCAGCACGACAGCCAACAGGCAAAACCGGGCATGATGATGCGTTGGAATCACCTCTGACGGAACTGGGATTGATCAAAACCGTAGGTGAAAAGGATGGATTTCGCTTTGTACGCGGTCCTAAGGCAACACTTACTGACGGTGTGTTCGTATATTCGCTGCTGGACTTCTGGTCGCGCTACTCCGACGCGCACACACTTTCTTTTGAAGCTATCGCCTATGAACCCGGCGGGCCGGGGCGCGTGTTTGCCCTGGAAGAGAATGACATAGTAGATCGCTTGACGGTACTTGAAGAGATAACGGATGGAAAGTTGCGCTGGTCCGAAGCCGCCGGGTTGAAACAGGTGGTTCGTACTATCGATATCGATGAAGCAACTAAACTCCAATTCCTGTTTTCCGATTATGTAAGTTCAAGTGCAGAGGGAGCAAGCTGGTAATGCTGAACGAACACGTACATATTGCCCGCCGCTTCCTGAGATCAATACGCATCGATACTGATCTGACCGAAAGCTCGGCATTGGAAGGCTTTATTTGTCCACAGTCTTCCAGAGACGTCCTGATGACCGTGGCGCGTCACGTATCCGAAACCGGACAGGGTGCGTTCACCTGGACCGGCCCGTACGGGAGTGGGAAATCCAGCCTGGTCGTTGCACTGAGCGCTTTGTTGAACGGCAGCGCTTCGTTGCGCGCACAGGCGAGAGAGGTCTTCGGGCAGGAATTGACGGATACCATCGAAGAGGCGCTGCCTCCGGGAACTGAAGGATGGCGCATCGTGCCGGTGGTCGGCGTTCGGGATGATCCTGTCAGAGTAATCGGAGAAGCCGCCCGACGAGAACGAGTTGCAAGGCGTCGTCCCCGCGGTGGATGGAACGAAAGCAACCTGATAAAAGCACTAACGGATGCCGCCCAATACAAGTCAGACAGGTACGGCGGCGTAGTCTTGTTCATCGACGAAATGGGCAAATTACTGGAGGGTGCTGTAAGAGATGGTTCCGATATCTACATCTTCCAGCAACTTGCCGAAGCTGCGTCCAGGAGCAAGGGACGCCTGCTGGTAATCGGCATCCTGCATCAATCATTCGAGGAGTATACTCACCGACTCTCCCATGAAATACGGGATGAATGGGCCAAGGTACAAGGGCGCTTTATCGACCTGGTGATCAATGCGACGGGCGAGGAACAGATAGAGCTGATTTCCCGCGCAATCGAAAGTGGCAGTCAACCTGAGATTATGGTTGATCTTAGCTCCAATGTTGCCCAGGTCACGCAGAAGAAGAACCCAGCCAATACTGAGCGGTTTGCTTCCAGGCTTTCGGCGTGTTGGCCCTTGCACCCTGTCGTCACCTGCCTGCTCGGACCTATCTCGCGCCGGCGTTTCGGCCAGAACCAGCGCAGCCTGTTCGGTTTTCTGAACTCGGCAGAGCTATACGGGTTTCAAGACTTCCTGAAACATGCCGAAGACGAGAGGTTATATACACCGGACCTGCTCTGGGATTATCTTCGCGCCAACCTGGAGCCATCCATATTGGCATCGCCGGATGGCCATCGCTGGGCGCTGGCGGCTGAAGCGCTTGAAAGATGTGAAACGCAAGATGGAAATGAAATTCATATCAGGCTTTTGAAGACCATTGCCGTGATAGATTTATTCAAGGAACGATCAGGGATTATCGCAAACTTCGATATTCTGAAAACCTGTTTCGATGAAGTATCCGATCATGAACTCCGGGATGCCTTGTCAAAGCTGAATAACTGGTCATTCACTATTTTCAAAAAGTATCTTGATGCTCACGCTATCTTTGCCGGAAGTGATTTTGATATCGAACAAGCCACGCGGTCAGCGCTTGAGCATATCGGGGAAATAGATTTCAAGGAACTTAAGTCACTAGCGGGCATTCAGCCCATTCTTGCCAAGCGGCATTACCACGAGACCGGGACACTGCGATGGTTTGAGGTGAATATCATACCAGCATGCGATCTTATTGATGCTGTTATCCATTACCAACCCGAAAAAGGAGCAATAGGCCAATTTATTCTTGCCGTACCAACAAAAGGCGAGAATGAAGAGGAAATTCAAAAACTGTGTAGTGAAGCATCTAACTTTGAGGCTCCCTGGGATAGTATGGTCGGAATGTCGAAGGCATCATGGGCTATTGTTCCATTGGCCCGTGAATTACTTGCGTTGGAATGGGTAAGTGATGAACATCCTGAATTAGCGGGCGATTCCGTTGCCCGGCGAGAAGTTACAGCGCGCTTTGCAGCCCTGCAATCACTGCTCGAAACAGAGTTGCACAAATCCTTTGATAATGCCCAATGGTTCGGCAAAACACACACTGCCCAGCGCTTGAGACAGGCCGAACTGAACAACATCGCATCAGAACTCGCAGACAATCGTTTCAACCAATGCCCGCACCTGCATAATGAATTGTTGAACCGCCAGAAACCGTCCGGCAGTGCCGTGGCAGCGCAAAATATATTACTTCGACGCATGGTTTTGAACAAAGGGGAAGACAGGCTTGGGATACAGAAGTTCCCGGCAGAAGCCGGCCTGTTTGTCTCGATACTGGATGCGTCCGGGCTTTATCGACGAGACAGTGATCAATGGCAATTCCTGCCTCCCGATGAAAATTCGGATACTTGTCATCTAAACCCTATGTGGAAAGCTGCGACCAAACTTGTACAAGAAAAGACAATCGCAGTCTCGGATTTATATGAGCTCTGGCGCAAACCACCCTATGGTGTTAAGGACGGACTGCTGCCGGTTCTCTCCGTGGCGTTCATACTTTCCCTACAGGAGAAACTGGCGGTTTACCGGGAGGGGTTGTTCAAAGCCCGATTTGACGACGTAGACGTTGACTACCTGGCAAAGAATGCAAGCACAATACAAATCAGGTGGATGGATTTATCCGACATCGCCCGCAGGTTGTTGTCGGAAATGGCGGCAATCGTCCGGGATCTGGATGAAGCCAACCGACTCACTCAACTTGAACCCATCGACGTCGCACGTGGACTCGTCGCAATCTACGACCAGTTACCACAGTGGTCGAAACGAACGATGCGGTTATCAGCAAATGCGGTGCGCATCAGGGATATGTTCAAGCGCGCACGGGACCCGAACAAGTTCCTGTTTGACGATATACCGGAAACGCTGGGAGAAGATATTTCCCAAATAGATGAGAACGCTCTGCAACAAGTTGTCCAAAATGTTCGTGATGGTCTGACGGAACTGGTAAACGCCTATCCCTCAATGTTGCACCGATTGCGCGATACCCTGCTCTCTGAACTGGACGTGCATAATATCTCCCCACAATCCCTGAATGAGTTGCGCGATCGTGCTGAAAACATCCGCCAAGTTGTCGGAGACTTCAAACTTGAGGCATTTATCGGCCGGATTTCATTGTTCGATGATGGTGACGCGAGTATTGAGGACATAGCAAGCCTGGCGGCAAGCAAACCACCCCGACACTGGATTGATCCCGACCTCGACCGAACAACCATCGAGATTGCTGAACTGGCGCAAAAATTTCTGCGGGCCGAAACCTTCGCCCGGGTAAAAGGCCGGCGGGACAAACGCCATGCCATGGCTGTGGTGGTTGGTATGGATGGTCATCCGACACCCGTGCATGATGAATTTGCCGTTACCGACATGGAACGCGGTCAAGTTGAAAGTTTGATCAAACGGATAGACAAAGTGCTCAAAGATAGTGGCGGACAACAACGCAACATAATCCTGGCCACCCTGGCGGAGTTGAGTGCTCGGTATCTCAAACAGGCAGCAGCCGACCATACAGATTCGGAGCAAAAGGAACATTCGGCGTCATGAGTACAACCAGCACAGAAAAGCACGTGCTGGGCCTGTCCGGCGGACGAGATAGCGCTGCACTAGCCGTTTACATGCGGCAACACCACCCGGAACTGGATATCGAATATTTTTTTACCGACACCGGCAAAGAACTTCCGGAAGTGTATGAATACCTTGGTCGTCTGGAAGGCTTTCTAGGCCAGCCGATTTTACGGTTGAACCCCGATCGGGATTTCGATTTCTGGCTCAAGCAATATAATGATTTTTTACCTTCGCCCCAAACCCGCTGGTGCACTAGGCAACTGAAGCTGCGACCGTTCGAACAATGGCTGCGTCCCAAGCTCGAAAATGGAGAAACCATCTACAGCTATGTCGCCATCCGTTCAGACGAAGAGTACCGCGAGGGCTATGCCTCAAAAAACAACCGACTTATCGTGCGGCTGCCATTTAAGGAAGTCGGCATCGACAAGGTCGGGGTGCTTGAGATACTTGATGGCGCCGGCCTGGGCCTGCCGACATATTACGCATGGCGAACCCGCAGTGGTTGCACGTTCTGTTTCTTCCAGCAAAAAATCGAATGGGTTCGGTTGAAAGAACATCATCCTGATGCATTTGAAGAAGCTAAGGCTTATGAAAAGAATTCAGTAGAACATGGGTCTCCTTTCACCTGGAGTCAAGGCGAAGCACTTGATGAACTGGAGCAGCCTGAACGGATAAGGCAAATCAGGCAGGAACATGAACAGCGTCTGTTACGTATGCGATCCAAGGTTCAGCCTAATCCGTTACGGCCGGACAATGATCCTCTGGATATTGATGATTTGTATGGGCAGGCGAAAGTTTGTTTAGCTTGTCATAAATAGGTGATAACTCTTGCACTATCCGAATGTGTAGAAATATCACAAATGTCGAAGCATTAATTATGTAACTAATTTTTCCAGTTCATCGAATAAAGACCATAGCGGACGCTCATCTGGATCGGCCATTATTTGAATTAAGTAAGGCATTCCAGCATTTGCAATACCTAAGCAATAATCAAAAATTTCCTTATAATCAGACAAAGATTCTATATCCTCAGTTGTACCTAAGTATGCGATTAGCATATGGTTTATTCTGTAAGGGTCAGTAGAGAAAATTGTTGCAGGAGTGGCATTGTATGTGTCAGTTTCTGGCTCTGGCTCTAAGCCTTTCGAAAGACCTATTAAAAAAGCCATATACCAGAAATCTACTTGTCTTTTAAAAGGGGCATATTGTGGAGTATTCTTATTTCCGCCTGTGCGACTATAACTAATAACCGACTCTCTATATTTATTAGGTATTTCCACGTTATATGATGCGAAAGGATTGGATATCATATCTATACTCCTTTTAAGAAGTGGATTCGCTATTTACTCTTTCGCATGTATGGCAATGTGATCTATGGTCACAACTGCATCTAATAATGCGAGCATCATTTGCTTCTGGCTGGTGTACTAACATTCTCGGGTAGTGCGCAGGATTGGTTAACGTATAAACCTTACCAGCGTTTTTATCAATAATGCTTTCTACACCCGCTATCTCGTCGTGCGTTAGGAAAAGAACAACTTGACTACCTTCAGTAATGGTTCGACGAAGAACCGAGCTCTTTACGAAACCAGACATCATCCCTAGAGGAGTATCAATAACATTAGGAGCTTCGACTTGACTTACCTTTGTTAATGCTAAAATAAATGCAAGAGTGATAGCCCTACGTGATGCTCCATTCAGATCTTGATCAGGGTTGAGTGGGTGGCCATTTGGCCCGTACACCAAGATATCGTAGTCCTCGGTCAG
>CAZURU010000160.1:0-4470 GCA_964623585.1 uncultured bacterium | reverse complement strand
CCGATCATCTCCAAAAATATGCGATTCATTTCATCACTTACTTTCTTTAGCTCTTCTTTCACCAAACGTTCCTCGATTTGCTGGAATATGTTTTGAACATTACGTGATAGGTTGAGCTTGTCCACTGACGAATCAGTCTTAGTAAGTTTGTTTTCAATTTTCTTCCTATTTTCCTCAGCGTCCCTTTTTCGTTGCTTAGCCTCTTCAATCGAACTCTCACGTTGACCAAGTTGTATTCTCGCCGAATCCAACTTACGTGATAATGAATATTCTAGTTCTCGGTATTCGTTCAAGGAAGTATCATCTATAGCATCTCGCTCAGCCGTGAGCTTCTTCAGTCTTTTTTGGTCAGAAGAAAGGTCCGACATGAACTCATAAAAATCCTTATTCCGAGAAGCATAAGATTTAATCCACTCATCTGAGCGTGAACTGTCGAATTGTTCGCTTCTTACTGCGTAGAATAGACTTGTCGCTGCTTCCTGCAATGCATCAGAGGCTCGACTCTCTTCTATCGATTTTTGAATTGAACTCCTTGCTTTCATCCCAACATTTGCTTCTGAAGATAAATCTGCACCACAAAAACATTTGTCACGACTAAGAAGCTCTTCAAGTATTGGGATATTTACTTTTGGGAGTTTTTTCTTCTCACTCATGCCATTAAGAAGATCTAGGCCTTTTATTGCTGATTTAGATATGAGCGCGGCAGATAAATGATTGGAATTAAGCAGGGTAGACATATCTTCTAAAGCTTTCTTTGAGCCTTGTGTGGCACGCTCGATATCTTTTTTACACTTGTTCATCTCCGCTACTAATTTGGATTTATCTCCAAGCTTTAAAGCCCCTTCAATCTTTTTTCGTGTAGAATTCAGTGTGCCACTGCCTTCACTGATCTCACTCTCAAGTGCTTTTCTTTCCTCTTCCCAAACATTAATATCTTCCTCGAACCCTGAGACACGATCATTAAATTTTTCAAGCTCTTTTGCATAATCAGTGTCATCAATCATTGAGCTAAATTTGTTAGCAGCTTTATCGAGATGGTTAATCGTCTTCTCTAGAATATCAAGTCCCAATAATGCCTCAATAGCATCACTCACACGCTTTCTTTTTACGCCCCGAGTTGCTGCTGCCTCAATGAACGACATTGCGCTATCACCGTCAGTAAAATACACATCCTTCAAAGCCCCAGGAATGCTGCCCTCGATAATTTCTTCCACATCTGAATCCAATATACGTTCAGACCCCTCTGGCTTAATTTCAAAGAGTATCACTCCCTCTGCCTCGCGGCGTATATCTCCCGCATCACTAGGATACTCAATACAAGTCCTAAGTAGTCTGTATTGCTTCTTTTGGAGCTCATGAGCACCACGCCCAAGGGTTACTACTTGGTCTGTCTCGAACTCTATCTCTACTGACACTTCAACTTTCTGGATAGTCTCCTTCATGTCTGAAGGAAAAAGGGGGTATCGTTTACCGACGCCAGGCAATGCACTGTTTCCAAAAAGACCCCATAGCAAAGCAGTTTTGCATGTTGTTTTACCAGTTTCGTTTGCAGCTCGTATAACAGTAAGATTTTTCCTTTCATCGCATGAAAAATCCAGCGTGAGATCTTTCAGTAGACGAAAATTATTTATATTTGCTCTTATCAACTTCATTATCTATCTCCTAATTCCTTTATCCGGTCTGCTACGAACGAAACTTCATCCTTAATGCTCTCGATCATTCGTGACCTAGTAACGGATTCAGAACTAGCCTCCAACATATAAATTTTGTTGCAGAGCAATTTAATTTTCTCTTTCTGTCCATCAGTCCAGGAATCTGTTGAGTCCACTTCCCGAGAAATCATCTCTGATATCTTTTTGTATCCAATACTCATTTATTTTCTCCCAATAATGATAATAATTCGTACATTAATTCAATAGAACCTTCGCTCCCTAATCCATTTGAACTAAGTTCCGAGAAGAAACTCATACGCTCGAACTCGTTTCTCAGAAGACTCTTAAGATCCTTATCAATCATTCCTGAATCCAATTGCGGTATCACGATAAAGTCATGCACTACAGCCTTTACTTTTTGGGTTGATGGCGACAATCTCAGTACTCGTCCCAATCTCTGGACCCAATGACGCTGTACCGTATTGCTAGCAAGAAAATAAGCTGTTTCTGTTTGGGGGATATTGAATCCCTCATCTAAAACGCGCTTCGAGGTGAGAACTTGTAACTCCCCACTGCTAAATGATCGAATTATACGACTTAGAGCCTTGGGACTACCTGTTTCCTCCTGTGTAACTTGATGAAAATTAATCGCACGATTGGACAATAGTTCATTTAATGATTCTAACTGACTTGGATTTTTGTCTGTACAAAAAAATAGAGACCTCTGAATTTCATTTTTGTTATATGGTAAAATTCCAGCTAATCGAAAAATCTTTCCTGAGGCTGATTCAACGACCCTTCTCCTTTTTATACAAAACAGTTTCCATCGCTCTTTGTCAGAAATTCCATCATCCAACTCAGCGGCATAGCTCAAATTACGGATTTTCTCAGTCAATTCGGACCAGTGTTCTTGTTCTTCATCATCAAGTTGAACTTTATGAACATGGTAATCATATGGGACAAGACAAGTTCCAATCGCTTTCTCTAGTGGAAAGTCATAAACCACATCTCCAAAGTACCTGATAAGAAACTCAGTTCCTTCTTCGTCAAACTGTCTGACATGTGTCGCTGAAAGACCCAGTAAATACTTAAAGCAATACCTAGCCGCACCCTGAAAACCAATACTACCCAAGTTGTGAACTTCATCTCCGATTAACATAATCGGAATACTCTCACTAGCATCTTCTAAGATTTCGATCAACTCAGACTTAAGTGCCTCATGGGTAAGTACAATAACTTCATTATGAGAAGTCCCATGTCGTAGTCTTCTTATTTGGCTTTTCAGTTCACGCTTGACCTCTCTTTTTGAGCTTCCATATGTATTTTGCGGCGTAATAGAAAAAGACCGCACATCATCGCACCACTGATTGAGAAGAGCTTTTGTAGGGACAGCGACAACAATAAGTAATTTTTCCTCTATAGAATTGACTTTACTCGCAGCAACTAAAGAAGTAAGTGTTTTACCGCCACCTGTAGCTATTGAAAGAATACCCTTTCCTTTTTTCAGCCACGAATTTACTGCTTCACCTTGATGAGCATACTCTCCAGTCTGATAATTCAGCCATTTAGGAATGGCCAATTTGGATTTCGTTTCTCTTACTCGAACAGCTCTAAACTCTTCGAGAAGCTTGGTGTTTAAATAAGATGGCCAGTCGACAATATTACGGTTTTTCTCGTGAATCTTAGAGAGATAGTCAATTGTTTTATTGTTTACTCCTATAGTTTCGACACCTTTATACGCCCCATTCCAAAGCAGTTCGAAAGTATCGCGAATCTTGCCAACAACTTTTGTATCCTCCGAGTTTTCAAATTCCTTACTAAGACCTATCTGCTCAGTATTGACTGAGAGACCACTGCGTGTAGCGTTGACTGAGCCGTGAATTGCAATTCCGCCGAATTCAGTTTCGAATATCCAACATTTTGTATGAAAAAATCCCTGCTCCTGCAAACCTAATTTCAAGATAAGTCGACCTGTTGCTACTAAATAAGCTAATGCATTGACAGCTCTTGTTCGAAGATTGTCTTCGGATAGCTCATGCCCAGGAAAAAGCAAAGAGAGTATATTTTCATCTTCTCGTAGCGCAACTTTTAACGCCTCTAAGTCCTGTTTTTCCAAGTTTGGGCCTATGACAAATCTAATAGGACTATCTTTCGCAGCTAAAAAGTGGCTTAGTGAAATAGCCAACTCACTCAAAGCACCACTGGTAAAATAGCCACTCATACAAGATATACTTGAAGCTATTTCAACTATTGGCAGGAATACTTCGCGATCAATATCATGCTCGTTAGCAAAATAAATCGGCTCAAGTTCAGCTATTTTGTTTGGAATAACCAAGAAAATCTCAAAAATAGAAATTGTTAATAGTGTAGCATTTAGAGATCACATGGAACCATGAGCGCTGTGAACAAACTGAAACGACATCTCCGCCAGGGGCAGGTTTATCGCCGCGCCGATCTTCTGCCATGGTCAAATGCCGTGGATCGGCATCTGAAGCAGCTTGTCGAGGAGGGAACTCTGACCAAGCTTTCGAGAGGACTTTACTATTTCCCCAAGCACACAAACTTTGGGGCTGCGCCGGCTAGCGAGGAAAAGCTAGTCGAAGCGTTTCTGAAAGATCGCCGCTTTTTGTTGACTTCACCTAATGCCTACAACGCGCTCGGGGTTCGTACAACGCAACTTTACAACGAGACCGTCGTTTACAACCACAAGCGACATGGCCGTTTCACTCTTGGCAAACGCACGTTTAATTTTCGGATGAAGCCGCATTTCCCCTCAAAGCTCTCCAGGGAGTTCCTGCTGGTCGATCTGGTGGACAAT
>CAZURU010000159.1:0-10648 GCA_964623585.1 uncultured bacterium | reverse complement strand
TTTCATTTCTAAACAGCCGGTAATGAAAAGTTAATTAATAGAAATGGTATAATATCTACTTCATTTGTCCGGTTGATCTTCTCATTTATTGTTTCTGGAAGGTTTATTATTTTCTGTTTGTGATCGTTTATACGGCACTGTAATTTCTTTAGAGATGATTTTTTCTTTGAAATCTTGTACTGTTTTTAGGATCTCTTCAGAGAGTAGCATTTTGTTATCTTCATCCACGATATATTCCACACCACCTTCTTTTAGTCCGTATTGTTTAACGCCACCGGAGAATGAATTGTTTATGACATTTTCGATCATTTGGTAGACAGACAGTTCGACACCTTTAATAATGCTTGTAAGGATTTGTCCTGGTAGTAATCCGTTTCCATTTGAGTCAACCCATATAATATATTTTTTTGTTTGTGTTGCTGCTTCGAGAGCACCTAATCCGCTGGCACCAGCTGCTACGAGGATGATATCAGCACCTTTATTATATTGTGCGAGGGCGAGTTCTTTAGCTTTTGTTGGATCGTCAAATGCTTTAGGCGTAATCCCGATGTAGTTGACGAGTAGTTCAATGTTAGGTTTTGTTTTATTGATACCCGCGTTGAAGCCGATTTCGAAGGCTTCTACGAGGGGTATTTTCATACCGCCTATGAATCCGATTTTTTTAGTTTTCGTTTTTAGTGCAGCGATGACACCTGCGAGGAATGTTCCTTCGTGAGCTTTATATATGAGTGAGGCTACGTTTTTTGGTTTTGCTTCTGCGTCAATGAGTACGAAGTTGATTTTTGGGAAGTCGTGGGCGACACGGTTCATGGGTTCACGGAAGAGGAATCCGACGCCGATGACCAGGTCGAATTTTAGTTCAGCGAATCTTCTTAATGCTCTTTCGGTATCAGTATTTTGTGTTGGATTAATTTCTTTTAGGGTGATATTCCATTTCTTTTCAGCTTTTTTTGCGCCGTTGTATGCTGCGTCGCAGAATGACAGGTCTCCTCTGCCGTGGATGTCATAGATGAGACCGACTTTGATTGTTGCTGTCGTATTATCTACTATGAGTAATGTTGTGAGTATTGTCATGATAAGTGTTATATATATTCTATTCATTTTGTTCCTCCGGTTTAGAATTACGGAATTTGGTGTTTTATTTGTTACGTAGTGGGATATTCGTCTTATTGATATTGTATCTCAACAAGGTGTTTATTATTGAGATGTATTCTCAACAACGTGTTATTTATTGAGAACAGTTATCAACAGCGTATATATGTATGTTTTCGTGCAATTGTGCTTAACTCATCTTTTTTAAATCTGGATTATGAATCTGCGAGATACATAATGAACATTTTATGAGGAGGTTTGAGGGTTGTCATATATTAATTATTTTTGCATAAGAGTTTGTTATTTGGATCAGAGATTTATAAAGAGGATACCCGATTAAGGGATTGAATGCAAGTGATTTTTGAATTTTGGATGATGTGGTGCAAGATAATTTGTATGGTTATAGGTTGTTGGGATCAGATAACATAATGTTAGGTGTAACTGTACATATATTTAATGACGTATTATACGTGCAAGACGTCATTAAATCATTGACACAGAAATACAAATATTATAGAATCCTATACGGAAATTAAAAGGAATACATAAATGGATAATCAAAAAAGAAGAAAAAATCAACAACCACGAGTCTTAGATGAAGCACAACAAAATATACTATTAGAATCCCTGGAATTAAGAGAACGCGATAGAATGCTAATACTCTTCTGCCTAAGAACAGGATTGCGAAACGCTGAAGTCTGCGGAATGAACGTCGGCGATATAAAAAAATTAGGACAGATCGTCACAACATTAGAAGTAAGAGCAACTATCGCAAAAAATAATATTGCCAGAAGAATTCCACTCGTACAAGATGTTAGAGACGCTCTCAACGATTTTCTGACATGGAAAATCGAACACAATGAAAATAATGATATAAATAGCCCACTCTTCTGCACACTACGTACAAAAAACCGTTTAGCACCACGCGACTTTCAACGCATCATGCAATCTGCATCAGAAAAAATAGGACTGCGATTCACACCACACGATCTAAGACATACATTCGGGACTGAACTATACCGTGCAACACACGACTTAGAATCAGTACGCATCGCATTAGGACACTCCAGCTTAGATACAACACTAATATATATGCACACAAGCCCCGATATACTACGACAACGATTTGAGACTGCATTCAATAAACATGCATAAATATAGAAAGAAACACCGTTCATCACCAATCGTCAAATTCATTCTAAAATGTCTTCCGTGAATAATATATCGGAATCTTAAAACAAATGCGTTATACGGCAACGTGAGCATCCATTTTTTTATAGGTTTTCTGAATTTTACTAAATCTCACACAATTGCCTTACAAAAATACTAACATCATCACATGAATCAAAAACTGATACAACAATGCTATTACCCTTCACCTTCTAAACAAATCAAACAAAAATATGAAGATGATTCTATAAACCTATCGTTTTAACCTATAAAAGCACTGAGGTATAATATGCCATATTCAAGCCTAAGAGATTTTGTCAAAACATTGGATCGCGCCGGTGAACTCAAACGTATAAAAACACAAGTTTCACCCGATCTTGAAATTAGCGAAATAACCGATCGCATTAGTAAAGCAGGTGGTCCCGCACTCCTGTTTGAAAATGTTGAAGGAAGTGAAATGCCATTGCTTATCAACACATACGGCTCTTACTCACGGATGGCAATGGCACTCGGAGTTGATGACCTGGCACAGATCGCTTATGAAATTGAAGGAATGATAAAAATCGGCCCACCCGACTCGCTTCTGGATAAAGTGAAACTCCTTAGAATCCTCTCACAACTGACTAACTTTCCACCTAAGACTGTTAAACGAGGGGCTTCCCAAGACGTGGTCCTGACAGGTGAAGACGCAACCCTGGATACATTGCCATTGATAAAATGTTGGCCTATGGATGCTGACAAATATATCACACTACCACAAGTATACACACATAGCCTCAATACAGGTCAACGCAACGTTGGAACATACCGTCTGCAAAAACTAAATCCTTACGCATTAGCAATGCATTGGCAGATACATCATGATGGTGCCGCACATCATCGGGAATATAAACAAGCTGGTAAACAGATGCCTGTCGCCATTGCAATTGGCGGTGACCCGGTTATGTCTTACATTGGTACCGCCCCGCTACCATCGGGAATTGATGAACTCCTATTCGCTGGTTTCTTAAGAAAATCAAATGTGGAAATGATGACTGCCAAAACAATTGATATGATGGTACCCGCAAACGCAGATATCATCATTGAAGGATTTATTGAACCAGATGAAACATGTGTAGAAGGACCTTTTGGTGATCATACCGGTTTCTATTCCATGCCTGATGAGTATCCAGTATTTCGTATCTCGGCTATAACACACAGAAAAGACCCGATCTATCAGTCAATTATTGTTGGAAAACCACCAATGGAAGATTGTTATATGGGAAAAGCAACGGAACGTATCTTCATGCCATTAATTAAGACACAACTTCCTGAATTAGTTGATATGAATCTGCCCCTGTTTGGCGTATTTCATAACTTTGCACTGATTTCAATTGATAAGAGATACCCGTTCCAAGCGAAAAAGATAATGCATAGCTTCTGGGGCCTCGGACAACTGATGTTCAGCAAAATCATCATTGTCGTTGATAAGGATGTAGATGTACAAAATGTTGAAGAAGTACTCTTTTATGTCGGTAGTAATGTAGACCCTAAACGAGATGTTACTATTGTTGAGGGACCTGTAGACGTGCTTGACCACGCAGCACCCCTCATAGGCGCTGGATCAAAGATGGGAATAGATGCGACAACTAAATGGGAAGAAGAAGGTTACCATCGGGAATGGCCCCCTGAAATTGAAATGTCTGAAGAAATTATTAAACTTGTGAATGAACGTTGGAAAACATACGGTCTATAGTACCAATAGTTGGAGATGAGGAAATGTCTGAAACAATTTACGATGTAGCAGTAATCGGTGCTGGACCAGCAGGAACACAAGCTGCAGTCTCCGCGAGTCATCAGATGCGACATGTGCTGGTGCTACATTCAGGTAAAGTCAGCTTTAGCAGAGGAAGAGCATATTGGTCAAAATCTGTAGAAATTGAAGATGCACCCGTATTCCCCGGAATTACTGGACCTAACTTTGCAAAAGAATTGATGAGATGGATGGAAAGTAGACCAGTAGTAAATTTCATGCTGGGGGATAAACAACGTACCACAGGTATTGACATCAGAGATGGAATGGTTACCCATCTAAGAAAAGACAACGATATTTTTGAAATAGAAGCGTCAACTGCTGTTCTTAAGAAGAATGAACGTAGACAGATCAAACTCTTCAGATCGCATACACTTGTCGTGGCATCGGGGTTTGACGATAAATGGCCTGACATTGAGTTTCAAGCAGATGAAGAACGTCTTTATAAACAGTATGCTACCGTGTTCCGTTACGCAGGTAATCGTAAAGGATGGCATGTGTGTATCCGCTGCGATGGTCATTTACATATAAATGAACACCTCGCCCTCGTCGGCGTGGGAGATTACATCTATGAGGCAGCAATCGGGGCACAGGATTTTACGGATAAAATTACAATCCTAACGAATGGACGACCACACGGCATGTCCACTTCAGTATTGAAACAGGTTAAAGAAAGAAATATCCAGATAATTGAGAAAAAAATTAAACGACATATCGGTGAAAAGACAGATCTGCTGGGTTTTGAAATGGTGGATGGAACTCAACTGCTTTTCCACGGATTCCTCGTTGATGAAGGGCTGATCCCAAACACCAAGTTTTTGGAAGGATGGGATTATCAAAAAGATCAGGAAGGACTGATCATTACAAATGAAGATATGCAGATGTTAGATAGTAATGGGAAACCAATTCCAGGACTTTTTGCAGCGGGTGACATTATTTCAGGGGAACGCAATTTAATTGCAACTGCTTTTGCACTCGGACAAGAAGCAGGTCTATCAGCCTCTGATTCACTCAGGAAATGGCACTATCCAAATGACTAAACTATAATCTATATAGTTATTACGTTTATCTATTGAAAGGATTAATATATGGAATCAATCGAAAATAACAGAAGACTTTATATTATTGACACTATGGCGGAAATATTTAGATCATTCTATTCTATTCAGACCCGACTTGTTAGCTCAGTTACAGGAGAACCAACAAACGCCATCTTCGGGTTTACTGGCACGCTTATGAAACTACTCAATGACTTCAAAGCTGAGTATATCATTGCAGCTATTGACATGCCTGGAAAAACATTCCGCAATGCATTGTACGAAGATTATAAGGGTCATCGTAGAACTCCCCCAGATGACCTGGTTACACAGATTCCACGGATCCAACAACTACTTGAGACATTGGAGATTCCTGTCATTGGAAAATCGGAATTAGAAGCGGACGATATTATAGCATCTGTCACACAACACATTCTTGATTCTCCCGATACGCAAGATGTTCATGTTCGGATTGTGTCAAAAGATAAGGATTTAGAGCAATTACTGTGTCAACAAGTTACAATGTTTGATATTAATAAAGACACTGTTATAGACGTTGAATCGCTGATGGAGAACAAAGGCATTACGCCGGATCAGGTTATAGATGCACTGGCTCTTATGGGAGATACATCTGATAACGTTCCAGGAGTTGAGGGAATAGGATTGAAGACAGCTGCTAAGTTGCTTCAAGAGTATGAAACCTTAGATGGAATCTATGACAATATTGAACAGATCAGCGGCAAACGTCGCGAAAATTTAGAGAAGGCACAAGAGTATATATCACTCTCAAAAGAACTTGTCACATTAAAGCGGGATGCGGACCTTGATTTCACAATGGAAAAAGCACGCGTTAAACCCCCTGACATGAGTAAAGTGAGAACGCTCTTTGAACAACTTGAACTGAAACGATTTCTCAATCAGATTTCGGATTATGCAAATGGAAATGGAGATTCTGACCGAGTCAAAGTTGACGTGAAAACGACCAGGAAACAACGACTTGAAGCGATGGAACTAAAAAAGGAGAAAATCATAGAAGATGGTAATTTCACAACAGCTAAATCTGGTGAATACACTGCAATTACAACAGAAGAACAGCTTTCTGATCTGGTGGCAACGCTCTCAAAACAGGACATTATTTCAGTTGATACTGAGACCGATGGATTGTACCGCAATGCCAGTCTGTGCGGCATTAGTTTTTCATGGAAACAAAAACAGGGTGTATATGTTCCAATAAAATCACCTACTCTTGAAAAACACTTAGATCAGGAAACAGTTTTATCACAACTCAAACCTATATTGGAAAATACCGATTTACCAAAATGTGGACACAACCTTAAGTTTGATGCCAGCATCTTCCTTAGACACGGTGTTCAGTTACAAGGGGTAGTCTTTGATACGATGTTGGCAAGTCAACTCGTTGATCCGAGACAGCCATCTCATAATCTTGATAATTTAGCACTGATCCACTTAAACCATAAGATGATTCCCCTCTCTGACTTGATCGGTGATGAAGATGAATCTACATCTATAGACAAAATACCTTTTGAGGAAGTAACACAATACGCGTCTGAAGATACTGATATTGTCCTCCAACTGTATCATTTTTTTAAGCATAAACTTGAGGAGACAAATACTGATGAACTTGTGAAAGAAATCGAATCACCTCTTGGTCCAGTGCTTGCTCTGATGGAGTTTAATGGTATTGTGTGTGATACGGATGAGATTGATAAACAGAGTAGAATTGTTAATCAACTTGTTGAAGAACGAGAGAAAGAGATACACGATCTAGTAGGATACGGATTCAATATCGGATCTCCGAGTGTTCTTGCAGAAGTATTGTTTGATGAGATCGGTTTCACTCCGGTCCGTAAAACAAAAACGGGAAAGAATTCAACGGATGCTAACGTGCTTGAAGCTCTCGCAGCACAAGAGGATATCAATAATCCGAGAACTACTGTTCCCCGTTTAATCATTGAGTATAGACAGTGTCGTAATCTACAGAGTACATATCTTGGACAATTAAAACACTCTGTGAATGATGATACAAAACGTATACATACCCATTTATATCAATTGACGACTGCTACCGGACGCTTGCAGTCTGATAGTCCTAATCTTCAAAATATTCCCGTTAGATCAGAAATTGGTCGTCAGTTACGCAAAGCCTTTATTGCCCCTGAAGGACATAAGTTGATCTGTGCAGATTATTCACAGATTGAGCTTCGGGTATTAGCACATTTTAGTAAAGACCCTAAACTGATGGAAATCTTCAACCATGATTTGGATATCCACACAACTGTTGCTTCAGAGGTTTATAAGGTCTCAATAGAGGAAGTAACAAGGGAATTAAGAGACAAAGCAAAGATTGTTAACTTTGGTATCATCTACGGTGTTTCACCGTCTGGATTAGCACGTAGAATTCAAGGGATAAATACAAATGAGGCACGGGAGTTGATAGATAACTATAAGGCGCGTTTCCCCGGTATTAATATATTCTTCCAAAGGTGTATTCAACAGGCATTAGACAACGGTTATGTAACGACTTTGACAGGTCGTAGGCGTGCAATACCTGAGATATTTGAACATTCTCAGAGTCGGCAGAGTCTGGGTGAACGTCTTGCGATTAACACTGTAATTCAGGGTACAGCTGCGGATTTAATTAAAGCCGCTATGGTTAAAGTTCAACACAGAATAGATAGAGATCGGTTAGAAATGAAACTATTATTACAGATCCATGATGAATTGGTGCTTGAATCACCTATTGAACTTGTCGAAACGTATGCTGAGATAGTTTCAGAAGAGATGGAAAATGCTATGACGTTAAGAGTACCCCTTCGAACAGAAACAGGTATTGGTGATAATTGGATGGAAGCGAAATAATTATCTACAGTAAAATGAAATTTGACAAATTTATTGTTTTGTAGTATCATGTTAACGTTTGGGAAATGTGATGGTGTCCGCGAACCGATTTTTGCATAGTATTTTGACAGTTTTACGTTTTGGAACTTATAACATTCTTGATGATTGTGATGCCTTCCGAAAAAGATTGATAAGAATCCGAGTTCATTTTTGCCAATCTTAGCTTGCTGCCAAATGCCTGCCGATAGAACTTGCTGACAGTACTCAGTTTTCTCACATTCCCGTTATTTCAATATTAAAAGGAGAAACGAGATGAACATCTACGTTGGCAATGTCCCTTATGCAGCCACAGAAACCGATTTGGAAGAACTCTTTGAACCACACGGCCCGCTTGCATCGGTAACAATTATCCGTGACCGATACGATGGTCGTTCCAAAGGGTACGGTTTCGTTGAGATGGAAAATCAAGAAGATGGTGAACGTGCGATTGAAGCTCTTGATGGACAAGAAGTTATGGGACGTCCGTTGAAGGTCAATCCTGCGCGTCCACGTGAACGTCGTCCTGCACCCCGATACCAAAACCGTTATGAAGAAGAGTAAAAATGCTCAAGGACAATTTGTCCAAGACATTTTTTCTAATTTCGTAACGTTTGACTTAAAAATTGGGGAATATAAGGACTAAATGTAAAAACAAATGAATCGATATAATGCTTCTGTTGTATCTCAGCAGAAGCATTATTGTTTAAACGGCAGATAAAATCAGTGTTAATCCTATGTACTTAGACCGAGTTCTTTACTGAGTTCCATCAATCTATTGTTAACCTTTGTCTTGTCAATTCTGTTTTCATTTACAAATTCCTGGTATGGGGGTGGAAGTCTATCAGGTATCATAGCGCGGGAATTCGCCTCCTGTAGTGCTAATAGGACCATAAATAAACGCATTTCTGGTGAATAGTCCGGCATATAGTCTGCTACTGCTTCACGTAAATCTTCTTCATTAAATGTGTTACGCTTCTTTCGTTTTGCGATGTTATGACTTCTCTGTGCAATCTGATTAAGGTCATTTACGCTCACACCACGTAGTCTTGGGTCTCTTGCTATTTCTTGGAAATTCATATCTTCACGGGTATGTAACCGGCAGAAAAACTGTAATATACCCGCACGACTATCGCGAATTGGTGGTAACAAAACTACTTTATGACTAAAGATGTCCGGACGACGGAAAATAGATGGAATTAAATCTGGACGGCTTGATGTTCCAACCCATATAACTCTCCCCCGCAATGTAGCATCACTAATAGCATTCGTTAGGATAGTAGGAAGCGGTCTTTCATTGTTCCCTGTCTTGATTGTTGTGTGATGGGGTGAAGCCTGTTCTATTTCATCCATAAATACAACAACAGGAGCTAAACCGCGTATATAGTTTATAGCAGAATTCAAGTTCCTCTCATAACTGTTTCCATTCTCACTTATATTTATCGTTACTTCACTGACCTGGTTAGCGTATCGAAGTTGAACAAATGCCATGTTTGTCTGTCCTGCCAACATTCGGGCTGCGAAAATATTACCGTTTCCTGTTGGTCCAAGCAGAAGTATCCCACGAGGTACACGCCGCAAGTCATTTTCCTTCAAACCATCAACAATATCTTCTATGAGACGTGTTACATGACTGGACCAATGTTGCCTCGGGTTTGTAAGCGGCTCGTGTACTTCTATGATTCCATGGCTAAATATCTTTACGCTTTCTCTCCGATAATTTGCCAGTAAGGGTCCTTCAACTTTCTGCTTTAATGATGCTGCTTGACGGACTAAATCGTGCATTGCGAAAAGGTTGAGACCCGCAGTGTCATGTGCTAATGTCTGTTTGTCACGTGCATTTCCGAGGTTTAGCTTAATTTCTACTTTTTTGTCCGGTTCCCCTTCCAGTGTCATTTCTTGTGGAATTGTACTTATATGCTCAATAAACTTTAATCTATGTTCGTAGTCTGGAAAAGGCACCTCTATCACAGGTATTTCTTGATTGACAAGAAAGTGAGGATGGATGTCAAAAGTATTCTGTGTTAGAAGTGTAATAATATGTTTTTTTCTACGAATTTCAAGGTCTGAAGCCCAATTCTGGAGTTGATGAAAAAAGAACTGAGCATTCTCTGGAACACCTATGTCAGATGAATAATTACTTGGCGCAATCTGTTCAAGGTTGTCTATTACTAATCCAATTCTGACTCGATCCTGTTTTAAAAGTTCATGCAGTTTTTTGGCAAGATCTTTAGTTGGCAATGGATCACTTCTATAGAATGGGTCTTCATGTATCTTATTGATAGCTAAGCGTGAATTGATCCTTATTCTATCTTCAGTCTCATCAGGTACTCCTTGATCTTTAGGAATTAATCCGAGTAATTTCTGTGTATCAATCCATTTACCTACACTTGGCAACATGAATCCTTCCGTAGCATTATATCCAAGAACTAAACGACAACCGAGTGCATTTAGTTGTTCCATCACAAAATCTAATGTTGGCAAATATCCGAAGTGTTCATCAAACTGCAGATCATCTACGTTAAAATGCAATAAAAACTGGTGTGCTGCAGCGACATTGTATTGCGATTCAATGTTTTCCCAAAACATATTCATACCTCATGAACTCCCGCGTTTCATATCATGTTAGACTTGTATCTGTATCTAATACCATTTCTACTTG
>CAZURU010000158.1:0-10659 GCA_964623585.1 uncultured bacterium | reverse complement strand
AATAATATTATAAAGAAAACAGGCGTTAAAGTGCACTGTTTTGGGAAGAAAGAAATATCTGGTATTCGGATGTTTGGACAGATATTAAGGGCACAAAACAGAAACTGTCAAATGGAAGTTCAAGATTGAGAAGTGGAGCATTTCCATTTGATCTTGCTTATAGACTTATAAATATGTACTCTGTCAAGGGTGATGTGATTCTTGACCCGTTCTTAGGTACAGGAACTACGGTTACTGCTGCCATGACATCTGCACGTAAAAGCATTGGTGTTGAAATCGATAGCAGTTTTCAACACTGTTTTGATTCATTTTTGAGCCATATAGTACAGTTTTCAAACGAATATCTGTTGAATAGGCTTCAAAAGCATCTTGTGTTCTTGAAAAGACGTACTAAAGAATCAAAACCAATGAAATACAACAATAAACACTACGGTTTTCCTATAGTAACCAGTCAAGAACAATCTATTCTACTTAATAATTTAGAAGAAATACATTCACTTGGAAATAATGTTATTGAGGTACTGTATTCTAATGTCCCACAATCTATTGATTCTGTGCATGCCTCTATCTCAGCGTTAAAAAATGCTGATACACAAGGCAAAGAATTCTCTCAACTAAACCTTTTGAACTTACAATAGTTCCTATATTCCTGAAAGGTAATGTATGAAAATTAAGCTGAAAAATAGTGAGATTCAAGAATATGTGGTAAAGGATTCGCCGAGTGAATTTCCAAAGTATACGACCCAATTGATTAATCTTGCAAATCAGAATTCGCAAGCTACACGTCCAAAGAATGTTGGTCAGATGACTGAATTGATAAAGGAATTTCCAGGAAAATCCTTTGATGAATGGGTAAAATGGTACCAAGAAAGGCATCCAAACGCAATTGATGATGCGACAGATAAGATTACTTCAATGGTTGAGAATTTAGACGAAGTGTTTCCAATAATTGATCGGAATTTGGTTAAAGCATGGGTTGAGGACCTGATTCTTGTGAAAACATTTATTGGACTGAAATTTCAAGAAGCAATTCTGAAAAAGTTATCCGAAATAAAAGGTTGTGATTATAGGTTAGCAGAACCCTATGAAGAAGCTAAAGGTATAGACGGGTTTGTTGGAGATGATGCATATTCTATTAAACCAAGTAGTTATGATTCAAAACAATTTCTATCTGAAATCATAGAGGTAAAGATAATCTCTTATGAGAAAAAGAGGGATGGCATTGTGTTTGATATACCAGATGATATAATCTGAAACTTTTAGAGGAGAATAAAATGACAGAAAGCCTATTAACCGATGAACAGATGCGGTGCTTTATCGTGAACGGTTTTGTCACCGTTGAAACAGCGTTACCCCCCGAATTTCACGATGAGATATTTGCGAAAACTGTTGGTGTCTTTGATAAGGAGGGTAATCCAGGGAACAACCTATTACCAAGAATCCCTGAGATGCAGCATGTCTTTGATGATGTGAATGTAAAGGGTGCTTTGACAAGTCTATTGGGTCCAGATTACTATATGCAACCCCACAGACATCCTCACTACAATCCACCGGGCAGCAAGGGGCAAAACTTACATCAGGATGGTGGTAAACGATGGTCTCATCATACCCGTAGGTTGTTGGTGTTCTATTATCCACAAGATACACCAATTGAACGGGGACCTACAGGTGTCGTTCCAGTGAGTCATTACTTTAGTACTCCGGAGGGATCTCAAGTCTCCCCTGAACAACCGATTACAGGTAAAGCCGGTACCGTCGCGTTCGCTAATTACGACCTTTGGCACCGTGCTATGCCAAACCAAACTGATGAAAAACGTTATATGATGAAGTTTCTCTATGCACGCATGACGGAACCTGTGGAACCGACTTGGGAGAACCGAGAAACAGTGTGGTCAAACGGAGAAGCAAGTGGGCCTGTTGAACATCAGGAGATGTTCAGACATCTGTGGAATTGGCATCTTGGTAATGACAGTAGTGATGTTTCCACTTCTCCAAACGGCGCGTCACTCTCTGAGTTAATTACATCAATAAACAGTGAAACCGAATCAATAGGGTTAAAAGCTGCTTATACCGTTTCAAAGTTTGGGGCAGAAGCTGTAAAGCCATTGGTGCGTTGCCTATATGAAGAGGCAGATATGGCGCGAAGGAATGCTTGTTATGCTCTAAATGCATGTGGAGAATCTGCAGTGAATTCATTAAAGAGTGTATTACAGGATGCACCTAATCGTGTTCGTGCTAATGCAGCGGAAGCCTTAGGAGACCTTGGAACGAAAGCGGAATCTGCAGTGCCTGCATTGATAGAAGCATTACAAGACAATTCCGGAGCAGTCCGGGTGCGGGCAATTGAAGCCTTAGGCACAACAAGTCAAGCGAGTGCTTGTGCGGTAGAAGAATTGACAAAAGCATTAGCTGATGAAAACGAAGGCATCAGACGTACTGCTGTGTTTGCGATTTCGCGTATCGGAGAACATGCTGAGGAGGCAGTTGAGGGGTTAGAAAAACTACTGTTTGATGGTAATCGTTATATCCGAGGTAATGCGGTGCATGCGCTACACCGCATCGGCACTTCAGATGCCAAAGATGTTCTGTTGCGTTACCTCCAAACAACCCGTTGGTGTCCTATTACGAACCGTGATAGTACGTTCTAAATTGTCCGCATAAAAGCGTAAATACCCTGATTGAGAAGATGTCAATCAGGGTATTTTATTGTAATTGCATGTTTACTGACTTTACGTAAAGAATTCCTCATTATGAGGTCGCATATCTACCTCAAAACTCCATGCGCTGCGTTCCTGCTGAACCAGTGCCCAATAGGTTTCGGCAATAGCGTCAGGTTTCAGTAAAGGTTCACTTTCAGATAATTTATACCTTTCACGCAGATTCGGTGAATCAATTATACCATCAATAATAACATGTGCGACGTGAATACCTTGTGGGCCAACTTCCCGGGCAAGAGAGGATGCTAAACCGCGCATCGCGAATTTTGCACTACTAAATGCAATCGCGCCTGACCTGCCACGAACTGCTGAAGTTGCCCCAGAAAATAGGATAGTACCCTCCCCTTTTTCAATCATACCTGGCACAACTTGCTTCACACAAAGAAAAGCACCGAGTGTACATACCCGCCATGAGTTTTCAAAGGCTTCTGCTGTAAGTTCAGAAAGATTGCCCCATGCTGCATTACCTGCGTGGTTAACCAATATATCGGGCACACCTAATTCTTCACGAATCTTGGCAAAACTGTCGTTTACTTGGACAGCATCCGTTATATCCGTTGGTATTGGGATGGCTGATATACCTCTCTCTTCTAATCTTTTTGATAGATTTATACTGTATGCAGATGAACGGGACAACAATGCAAGATTGCATCCTTCGTCTGCAAATTTCCGGGCGATAGCTGCACCTAACCCGGGTCCTACACCTGCAATGACTGCGATTTTTGACATGTTTTGTCCTTCTTAATCTTGAATTGAATACAATCTTGTACCATTTTCTATAGTGATTATAGTAACGTCTAATCGTGGCGAAGCGCATCAATCGGGTGCAGTTTTGCTGCTTTCCATGCAGGATATGCACCAAATCTGACCGAATGTTATCGTTCCTAAACGGATTTCGGATACTTTCAATCCACAGTTTCCAAATCTTCTATATTCCACGATTCCTCCATTGAACAAGGGTTTAGGAACTCAGTGGTATCGCTCTATTTGCAATATCCAATATACCATCAAGTACATCCGTAACTTCTGGATCAATTTGATCATTTGGTAAATATTGAACCAAAGTATGATAATTCGTTTTTTGCATAAGGTTGGGTAATTCAAGCTTCTCAAAGAATGAAGAGAATAGAGGATCCAGGAATTCAGTACTGACCTTTGTATCGGGTGACCAAGGGGGATCGTAGCCGAGTGTCTTAAGGGCGGTTTCGACCTCCTGTACGGTTTCCTTCATTGTTTCTACCCACTTTTCAGAAAACAGAGGACCCCCATGACGTGCCGTAGATGCTTCGTGTGCCCAATCAAGTAATATCTGTCTGTTCCGTATAAAGTAATTTTCAATTTCACTCAGTTGCCAAGAATATTCTGTCAGGTTCTGATCTCTCTGTAGTTTATCAGGGATTCTATCGTATAGACTGAAACCTACCAAATCTGACTTTGCTTCTCGTAAACCGTAGAAATGTTCTCGTGCTTTTCCGGGTTGATTGCCTACATAATACACAAAGGGTGTTTCTAATTCCTTCAGGACACTATGCCGAAGTTTATCGGCAAATGCACGCAGTATTGCAAGATCAGTTGCCCCTTCAAGGTACAGAACCCATCCTCGCTGCTCTGCCTGATAGTAGTGTTCAAAACCTATTGTCTTCAGAGATTTTAACAATTGGCTACCTCTACCGTCTATGCGATGTGGATTTCCGACAAAAGCAATCACAACGTCACGTTCTGCTGCTTCTTGCAATAGTATTTCTGAGTGACTTGCGGCAACAATTTGACAATTATGTTCGGATGCTGTTTCGGTTAGGACTTGATATATTTGACGTTGTCGAAGTATCTCAAGATGTGCGTCAGGTTCATCAAGTAACAATACTGAACCGGGATGTGCAGCAATATAAGCGAGCAACAATAAGGTCTGTTGCAAGCCTCGACCTGATGAGGAAAGATCAAGCGTAATACCAGATTCATCACGATAGTTCATTGCAATCTCACCACGTTCTATTATATATTCTGGCGTATCAAGTCGCACTCCAAATAATTTATGAATCTGATCAGATAATCTATTCCATGTTTTGGTAACTTGAGACACTTGAAAGCACAGATTTCGTAAGACTTCAGCAGTTCTTCCTTCACCGATACGAACATTAACCGCACCTGCATCAAGACGTGTTTCATTAGACGCTAATCCAGACATCGGTGGCAGGAAGGCAACAGTAACTTGTGTTGCTTCCATCGGTACACGCATCTGTTTATTGACTTTTCCATTTGCTTCTGATTCTCTTAGGGGTCTACAATAAAACGACTCTTCGTTTGCATAATCAAATTCAAAGCCACATTCCCAATGCTTTCCATCCGTAATACCCTCAACAGTTATATCAATTCTGATATTTTGTGTACGTTGTTTTCCATCAATTATCTCCGTATCACGCACCTGTAAATTTCTCCAGAGTAGACGTGCATTAGGCACAGGTAACGACAAGAGATCGCGTCGATTTATAGCAACGCCACTTCGCTTATCAGGATTTGATCCCCCTTTCCGTTTTTCTATCCAACGCTTGAGACCAAGTTCCCATAGAGCCAAAGCTTGTAAGGCTGTCGTCTTACCCGAATTATTTGGACCGATAAATATAACTGGATTACCTAATTCGATCTCAACGTCTTCAAGGTTTTTAAAATTACGACAGATCAATTTCGTTAGCATTTTTAGTCACATTATAAATCGGAAAGGGTAGCATCAAGATATGCATCCATATCCGCTTTCATCTTCTTCAATTCGTCCATATCAACATACATCATGTGTCCTGCACCGTAATATGCCATAGTAATGTTGTCCTGCAACGATTTGTCAAGACCGAGGTGTGTAAAGGTATACTCTGAAGCCAGAAACGGTGTCGCTAAATCGAAGTACCCGTTAGCAACATAGACTTTCAAGGCAGGATTCGTAGTCATTGCTTTTCGCAATGTATCGGCTACGTTGACATATTCATTCTGATGTCCCCCATAATTCCAAGGATGTACGCGTCCACTCAGTATTTCATAGGGGAGATCACTCTCAAACTTCAGTTCACCCCGCACATAATCGTTTAATGTAGCAGTATATGCTCCTTGGATTACCGCAGAACTTGGATCGTATTCATAGTTTTCTCCCGCAGAATCCCGGTCTATACCTTTAAAACGACTATCAAATCGACCGACTGTTTCTCCTTCATCCCTGAGGAGCTCCTTACAGAACCGATTGATCTTGATTCTTAAATCTGTTTTCTCAATGTAATCAGTTGACAGACCCGTATACGATGCCAATTTCTTAACTATCGCTTGTCTTCTACGGTCTGACAGGTTAGAACCTTGCATCAAAGCAAGCGTATAGTCACCTAATGCAAATTCTCTTGCGTCCTCTAATATCTTCTCAAGACTGTCTTCAGTATCAGTTTCCCTTTGATCTAACCTGTTATGCCAATAAGCTGTTGCTGTATAAGTTGGCAAAAAGAGGATATAGGGTAGATCATTCCCTGCAGCAAAACGAATGGTTTGGAAGTTTAGCACGACCGAAACAAGCATGATTCCGTTGAGATACATACCACGTTTGTCTTGCAGGTATCCAGACAGCCCGCATGCTCGCGTTGTTCCGTAGCTTTCGCCAATTATGAATTTCGGTGAACGCCAACGCTGGTAACGTCCTAAGTAGAGTAAAATAAAATTACCGACTGACTCAATATCTTTCTGAAATCCGTGGAATTGTTTCGCTTCTTCACCCGGTACAGCTCTACTGAAACCGGTACTCACAGGATCAATAAAGACAAGATCTGTCTTATCCAGAATAGAAAATTCGTTATTCGTCAGTTGATATGGGGGTTGCGGTGGGTTTCCGTTTTCATCAGGTTTAACGCGTCGCGGTCCCAACACGCCTAAATGCAACCACACGGATGAAGAACCAGGTCCACCGTTGAAAGAGAAAGTGACCGGACGTTTTGACGTATCTTCAACGTCGTTTAAAGTATAGGCGACAAAGAATATTGACGCTTTAGGTTTTTCACCCTCTTTATCGGTTTCTTCCTTTAAAACCAATGTGCCAGTCGTTGCGGTGTAATTCAACTCCTTACCATTTATTGTCACACTATGATGTGTAACAGATAGGTTGTCTTCAGGTTCTGAATTACTGTTTTCATCAGACTTTTTATCTTCAGGATCATTCTTTTTTTCTTGACTCATAATTTGTGCCTTTCAATTGAAAATATATATTGCTATTATAGCATAACTTATTGGGTAGATGTTACAAAAAACCTATGTGTTACAAAAAACCTATGTTAAGTCTTCACAAAAACCTTTCATATAAAACTAAAATGTGGTAGACTACTTGTAAGGAGAAACATTATGACTTCACCAATTCGTTTAGGTCTCATAGGTTGTGGTGGTATAGTTCAAAAAACGCATGCGCGTGCATACCATTCGCTCTCAAAGATGGTAAAGGTGACAGCGATAGCAGATGTAGTGCCTGAGAATCTTGAGACGGTTGGTCAAGACTTCAACGTGCCGACACACAACCGATACACTGAATATCGAGAAATGCTTACAAAGACTGACATTGATGCTGTCGTGATCGCTACACCACACGCCTTACATGCAGAACAGGTTATTGAAGCAGCATCAGCAAATGTCGCAATAATATCTGAGAAACCGATGGCAACCTCCCTTGATGAAGCAGATAGAATGCTGGAAGCGATCAATAGCAACAGTGTGCCATATACAGTTGTGCATAACTACCTATATACTGCGGGTATGCAAACAGCAATTGGGATGTTGCCAGAAATCGGCGAAACCTATTATGGACGAAGTAGCGGGATGGGTCTCAAGCCTGCTGACTTCTCTGCAAATCACCCAATGCCTGCTCTTGCATGGCGTGCAAGTAAATCCAGAGGCGGGGGTTGTATTAGTGATACGAGTTATCATGAAATCTATTCTGTCTGCACACTGGTTCAGTCTCCAGTGCGTTATGTTGAAGCACGTGTTAAGACGATGCGTCTTGAAATAGATGTTGACGATCTTGCGATGATTCTCTGTGAACATGAAAACGGTGCAATCACGACAATCTCGGGTGCATGGTGTGTTCCAGCAACAGACTTTGGCTGGTGTGAAGTCCATGCAAATGAAGGTTCGTTGCGGATAAGACATCGCTATAATGTTAAAGACGCGCTATCTCAATATACACGGTCTAACGGATGGAAACAGATTGCACTGCCAACCCTTGATGAGGAGGGACTCAAAGATGCAAGTGGACATCAAGGATATTTTAAAGCCACATTTAATGCACTCTGTAAAGGTGAATCGCTGCCAATTAGTCCAGAGAAAGCCTATCATAACATGGCAATTATCAATGCTGCAAGAAAAGCAACTATAGAAAGACGTGCTATTGAAATAGGAGGTTAAGTCATGGAGAACAGTGTAAATCAACAACAGATGCAAATAGACGGTGAACGAGACGCTCAATCAGATACAAACAAGCTTCTCTGGTTTTTCGTTGGTTTAGCCCTAAACATCGTTGGCATTCTCATTGCTTACATCTATCAACAGACTCCACCCGCAACCCGCACTTTTGAGAAAACACAGGAGTATATTGTATTCTATACCGAAAAATATAAATCAACATCACGGGATATCCAAGTCAAATTTGCAGTCATAGGATTTCTTGTCTTTCTTGCTTTGATGTTTACTCTGGTAATAATTTACATTGCCATCATATTCACTATGTATTCAGAGATGCCAGACTTAAGACTGGATATGTAGGTAGATTATTCACAATTAAAACGAGAAAAACAGCGCAAATTTATACAAGTAAAAAAAGGTTGAAGATGAAGGCAAAATCAGGTAATATACACAAGTAAGAGCACACATCTACGGAGTCTGTAAAATGAATGCAAATCAACATCAAACGTATATTTCAGCTGAAACTGATGCCCAAAATGATGTTAACAAGATAATCTGGCTTGTCGCAGGTGTGGCATTAAACTTGATTGGAATATTAATTGCGTATATCTATCAACCACCACCACCCGCTACGCGTTTCTTTGATAAATCAGAGGAATTTAGACTGTTCTATACGGAAGCATACAAGAATAAAGCAAGAAGTATCCAACTCACGTACTCAATCATCGGATGTATAGTGCCATTTGGGTTTGTAATAATAGGTTGGATTACAGTGTTTATATATACGGCAGGGAGTTTTATGTTCTTTTCTAATTTCTTTTCTGATTTTTTCTAAGTTGACGATCTGAAATAAATGACTTTATGTTTAATGATGTTTCACAAGAATAGATTATTCTGTATTCAAATTATGACTATTTTGATTCTATTTTCACTACACAAAAAGGAGTTTAGAAGATGAACAATGATGCAAATCAAGCACGTATGGTTGCTGAACAAGATGCCGAAACTGATGTTATACCAATTTGAATTATTTTTATTCCATTCTTCCGTAGGTTGGGTTGAGGAACGAAACCCAACATCTTGACCCATTATAGAGCAATACAGGTCGCCAGTTAATATTTTATTGGCGTGCATCTACACGACCTACGCAAATGGTATATTATAAAGTAGAAATGGTATTAGTAAATTACTATGGGTAGTTGTAGGGTTTTTTATAAACCTCGTAGGACTCCTCATTGCCTATATCTATCAACCGACACCACCTGCCTCAAGAATGGTTGAAAAATCCCATGAGTATACAATGTATTACACGGAGGCATACCAAGCAAAGGCGCGTAACGTTCAGTTGAGTTATGCTGCAATAGGTTTTGCAATAAGTTGTGGCATAGGTTTGCTAATTGTCATAGCAACGTTTGCAATGGTCGGTAGTATCGGTGGTATGCGATACTAATTTTTACGCTTAATGCCGCAAAACAATCGGAGGAAATTGTGAGCAAAATGCAAAAGAGATGTCCTTTTAAATATGCGCTGTTCTTTACTGTTCTACTCATACTTAGCGTCTCTACTGCCGTTTTTGCACAAGCGCTTTCGTTACCTGATAGTGCTACTGTTTTGATAGGAGAGCATACTGGGATTGAGGAAACTGATGCTGAAAGTGCCGCCATGTTAATCGCTACTGAATTGCGTAATATCGGTGTCTCTGTTGACGATCCGGTTGACAGAACAAAGACTTCAGGCACGGTTTATCGTATCACATTTAACCGATTAGGACAAAAGATCCTTGTCAAACTCAGTCATGAAATGCCATTAGGGACGGTGTTAAGCGAAAAACAGTTGTGGATTGACAATATAGTAGAGGTGATTAAAACTGCACCGAGATTAGTTGATGCTCTTGTCAATGATAAAGAGATTGACCAAGCTATTGACATGGAAACCGTTACTTCACATGAAGCCGCTGAATTCAATAAGAAACCGGGTGAATCGCTCTGGAATTTGGGCATATTCGGTGCTTTTATCCCTGGAACGAACGCTACTGCCAGTCCCGGATTTGAATATGGATGGTCTTATGAAACGCCAGAGTATGGAGTCGGAACAGAATTTCGGTTGAGCGGACGTGAATATGAACATATGTTCGCATCTTGGTCAATTGGGGGACGTTATTTTTTTAATGCAAATAACCTATCACCTTATGTAGGTGGTGGACTTTCCCTCTTTATGGGAGATGATGGAGGTAATTATTATACAACAACGGCAGTTGTTGACTATTTTTATGACGAATCGGGACAGAATATAGGGTTAGGAGCATACTTTGTTGGCGGCATCTCAATGCTACGTCTGACAAAGAGTCGTTTGAAGTTTGAAATACGAATAGATAGACCTTTCTTCTCATTACCGGAGGGTGATATGATGCCAATTACATTCGGTATATGCTTCTCTCAGCATTATGTTCCTGGGGGTGGATGCTTCTTCACATTCTAATACCATTTCTACTTGAAAATGTTGCTTTACTGTAGCACATTCTGTTAGATTG
>CAZURU010000157.1:0-10721 GCA_964623585.1 uncultured bacterium | reverse complement strand
AAAACTTGTCTTAACTAACACTGAATTCTGGTCTAAAAAACCGATGGCACTTCACAACGTAAAAAACTTGAACATCTTATGAATAAATAGAGGTTACTAAGCAACAGAGACATGTTTAGTAACCTTGCATGCTTAATAGCTTTCAAAATTTTAGTTGACATAATAAATATTATGGAGTATAATAATGACAAGCGAAATAGTCGAAAACTCTTTAGCTTTACTTTTTAGGAGTAAAGTTATGGGTATCGCAAGCAGAAATATAGATAACCTTGAACAAAATGCCCATAGTGAAGTTAAGCATAGAAACGTGAAAATTTCCTTCCCAAGTAATACCGATTTGCCTTTAATAATTCGACCTCTCAATCCCAATGTGAATTTTGAGATAGATATGCAAGATCCTAAACTTCAGCCATACATTAAAGAAAATGGGGAGATAAACTTTATTGTGATAGGTGGTAAGGTTTCTGAAAATACCTGAGGAACTTGAATTAATTAGTAAATCGTTGAGAATTGTTTAAATAAATGCCCTTCTTTATCTATTGAAGGGCATTTATCATACTTGACTGTATATAGGATTTGTCCATGAGAAATATTCGTAATAATTCTAAAAGTCATCGTGACATAATATCATTTACACCTACTCCCGGAAAAGAGTCGTTTATCAGACGTAAGAAACACGGCAATAAAATAATTATAGAAAGTATAAATATGGACGAGGTTGAATATAGCGAAAATGGAGATATAAATAATGAAAACCCAGTGAATTTACCATTACAACCATCCAATAATAAAATATCTAAAATCATAGAAACTATAAAGGAGTGGCAAGAAAGCATAATATTTGGAATTGTTTCAATTGTTTCAATTGGTGGTATATCCATGAGGGTTATTAATAGATTTGTTAAGATTTTACCAGAAATATTGGTAAATATTTTCTTTTATATTGGTATAATAACATTAGTAATTCTTATATTTAAATTAATAAGAAAACGTAACAAGTAGTTTTGTACTTGCAAAGTTACTTATTGCGAAATATAAAACAACAAAAGTATATCCAATTTTTAAGACATCTCACCCGTTCCACACAAATATAAAATCCTACAAGGATCCTGACCACTATTTTGAAGGAAAGCTACACATATCTCAGCGCGGTGCTGGTGCTTATACGCTTTGTGAGAAATGTAATCCCAATACAGGTGCATGGTACGGAGATGCATTCGCTAATTTTGCACATCAAAGCCTTGATATCCTTAAACATGCAAAAGGTCGTCCATCGATCTACTATCCATTTCGCATCTATCCGCTGCGAGTGATTAAACAGATCATCACTATGTTTTTTAGTGTTAACAAAGACTTGTTTAGACTCAATCATCCTGATTTGGTACAGTTTGTTCTCAACAAAAATGAACGCTATTTGAGTCCCAACATTCGAATTTTAGTTTATTTTACTCTGGGTCCTTACGCACGGTTCGTAAGTGGAACATCTATGGGGACATTAGGGAACGTTAATCCAGACGAAATAAACCGCGATATGCTTGATGACATGTTTAATCAGTATTCAAGGAATTATCCGAAAAGTCTTTACTCCAGTGAAATCGCATTTCCCCCGTTAGGTTATGTATTGAGTTTTGGTTTAGAACCACTTGACAATGAACTTGCTGACATTTCATTTTTTGCACAATTTCCTTATGATCATAGGACAACACTCTATTTGAAGCTTCCGGTTTATCCTGTCCACACGTGGTACCCTGGGGATTATCGAAGCAAAAAAGAAATCCGTAATAATTTTGAGGAAAACACCCAGATAGAATAGGAAAATCAGGAACGAAAGCGAGCAGAAGGAACTCAATAAGACTTTCTGAAAAACCAATATAGAATTGGAAATCTACTCAGCCTGGCGAAAAATCTTATCAATAAAAGACGGAAGAAAACAATCTAAGTCCTGCGTTGCTTGGGTTTGAAGGACTTTAACACGACTTATCTTTTCTTGAAAATTCTCTAAATGGTTTACGATATGATGCTGTTCTTCAAGTGATGGAATTGGAAGTTTGACAGATGCCAGTTTCGTTGCGTTGCAATTAGGTTGGGCACTACCAATTGTGTTATCCGAAATTTGTTCCCAGTAACTTGGGGATTGAAAGAAGGCATAAAGGTATTGTGGTGTGACCGATTCGCGAACACGAAGCCGTATCAAATATGAAGCAAATACGGCTATTGGACACTCTTCAATGAGAAAACTCTTACCGGTTGTCGCGCCGGTACGGGCAAATAAGATATCGTCTTTTTGAAGCAGATATTCTTCCGGTTTGGGGCAGTCACAGTAAGGTACCGTTTCCCAGTTGACTGAGCCGTTCTGAATATCTGTAATACGAAGTAAATACGGTCCAACTTCTTCAGTCATTGCAGAAGCAGTATACCCATACTGCGGTTTTTCACACAACTCGCTGACGCTTTTAACCTTCCAGTCTTTACGTGGTTTCAAAATATCACGATAAACTGAACTGACGAACATAGATAATTCGGATTCCAATTGTTCGCGTAGCAAGCTCACCTCATTGATTTTCGTAAGAAAGCGATTAATTTTCTCTACAATGTGGCGTTGTTCTGACAAGGACGGGAGACTGACTGAAATCGGTAGGAGCTGCTTAGGTTTCAATTCAGTTTTGATTCCACCAGCCAGAGCCCGGAACAGAATATGTTGAAATGTAGCACTCCTAAACAACCACCATAGGAATGTTATGTCCGCTCGTTCTGGATTGACAACGTATGCACAGTAGTGGTTAGTGGCCGAGGCAGGTTTTTCTGCATTACTTGGGTAAATAGCAATTGCTCCCTTAACTGCATTAATAGCTGAAAAAACTAAGTCGCCGGGTTGAAACTGTATCATTTTGGTTTTTGTAGCGGTGCTGTCTCTAAATTCCATCTCACCTGTATTGAAACCGATCTTGGAAACGATACGAATTTCGCCTGTCTCCAATGCAACAGGATCTGGAGTTTCTTTGCGTTCTGTAAGGACTTCACCAAGTTTGACCTTTTCCCACTTTGTCATCTTAATCTTCACCCCCTAAAGATTCTACTTGGATTTCCCTTACCAACTCCAGAATTTTTTGTTCCTTACGGATAATACTATCAGCAATTTCTGTAGGAGGTAGATGCACCAAAGCTTCAGCACTGTTTGGATTCTTGATATCTAAGTCCGCGGAGGCAACCTTACCCTCTTCATCATATTTTAAGACATCCTCAACGTCAACCTTCCACGCATATTCATTTTCTTGCCGTTCTGCAATTGGATGGAACCACTTGATACAATCTGAAAATTCCTCAAATCTCATAGGTTTTGTCTTGGTATAATTTTTTCGGTCTCCAGGAAGATGAATCTCATAAAACCATATTTCCTTGGTCGGATGGGAACGGTCGAAAAAGAGTAAGTTCGTTGGAATGCCGGTATATGGTGCGAAAACTCCTTTTGGCAATCGAACAATCGTGTGAAGATTGAAGTTCTTAAGCAGCTCTTCCTTAATACGTGCACAGACGCCATCTTCAAAAAGCGTTCCATTCGGCACAACAACAGCAGCACGTCCCGGTTTTCCCTTATTGCGTTCAGGACGTTTGAGTCTCCGCATGATAATCTGGAGGAATAGCAGCGCGGTTTCTGCCGTTTGCATGTTGGTGGGGAAATAATTTTTGACGCTTACCTCTTCTTCGCCACCAAAGGGTGGATTTGTAAGAATGACATCGTATCGGTCACTGTCACCAATTTCGTTATATCTTTTAATAGTGAGAGAGTTTCCAAATTCAATCTGTGGATTTTCCAACCCATGCAAAAGTAGATTCATCTGACCGAGAAGATAAGACATCGGTTTAGCTTCTATACCATAAATAGTCGATTCTTGGAGCGTTTGCCGTTTGGCAATAGTCTGACACTGTTTTTCAAGATGCGTAAATACTTCAACGAGGAAACCGCCAGTACCGCAAGCAGGATCAAGTACAGTTTCACCGAGTTGAAGGTTGGTTACAGCAACAATAAACTTAACTACGGGACGAGGCGTATAAAATTCTCCAGATCCCTTCGCGGCATCACGCATTTCCCGAAGCATCGTTTCATAAAAACGGCTAAGCGTATGCATTTCCTCAGAGGCATCAAAATGGATACTGTTGACTTTGTTGACAACATCCCTAAGCAAGTACCCAGATTGTATCCTATTAATGATTCCTCTGAAAACAGTTGCAATGACATCTTCACGACCCTTCCCATCTGCAGATTGAAGGCTACGTAAATAGTGAAAAAGCCCTTGTCCTTTAGTGCCATCTGGAAGAGTTGCCTCTTCAAGATTGATAAAGTTTATCAGATCGTCTCCAGTGATTCCACCTTCATCTGCTGCCCAATCTCGCCAACGGTATGGCTCATCAATAAGTGGCTGGAAATCTTTGTCTGCAAGTTCAGCTTCTGATTCTCGGATATGTTCCATGTCGTCAAGGAATTTAAGAAACATAATCCATGTTAGCATCGGAATGCGGTCTAACTCACCGCTAAGTCCTTTGTCCTTCCGCATGATGTCACGGGCAGATTTAATAAGGGTGTTCAACTGCTGTGCCGTTGTCTGTGAATTTTCCTGAAGTAGTTTTAACTGTTTCGCGTTTTGTGTCATATTATTTCCTTTCTTTGTATATATTATGCCTCATAAAGCAGCTTCTGAAGTTCTGCAACAGCATTTCGTAGTTGATCTGCCCCTCCAAAAATTCTGAGGATTTCAGGGATATTGCCAAACTCAGAAATAGGCGGAACGTGGAAAGCATCTGGGATTGTCAATTCGTCGGGGCCGTGTTGTGTATAATTATCAAGCAACGCCCCAAGCACAAACTGGCCATTGACCGTATACTGGTTTAAAAAATCGGTTCCTGTTCGTACTCGTTGCGCGCGTTCTTCTCTTGTTTGGATCTCAGCACCGAAAGCGACATGGCAAAACAGATCAAAAGTATCGGCACCAGGAAATTGTAATTCTTTTGCCAATTGCTCTCCATCAATACCGATCTTTTCTAAATCTGCAATGATTTCACTCCGCGATTGCTGATTTATCCATTTTTCGCGTAATGCTGATTCAGATTCGTACAAAGAAAGAATATGTCCCCTAACATATTCAACATAAGTTTTATGTTGTTGACTCCCGTCGGGATTCAAAATAAAAACCCCTTCTTCAGCAATCGTCACTTCGCCTTCATCAACATAAAGCTTTCGTCCTTTTGAAGGTTGAACAATAGTACCTTTTCCACTGCCTTTGCTCTGTCTATCGCCGGTTTCTATAATCTCTTCATCTTCGTCTAACGGTTCTCCATCAAAATCAGGGTCTGCAAAATGTTTAAACGAAGTGCCTGTGTAATCAATAATATCAAAAGTGAATTTCTCGTAATCCTCACAGACACGAGTCCCTCTGCCGATCATCTGCTTAAATTCAACCATTGAACCAACCCCGCGCACAATGACAATATTTTTAACGGTTGGGGCATCAACACCGGTCGTAAGAAGTTTAGAGGTAGTTACAATGATAACAGAATCATCCTCAATATCTTGAAATCGACTAAGACGATCCTTTCCAAAATCACCTTCGTCGGATGTGATTCTACTTACATAGTCGGGGAATCTTTGGACATGCTCAGTGTTTAAATTGGACAAGATTCCTCGCATAGTACCTGCATGCTCTTGGTCAACACAAAAAACAATAGTTTTGGCGTACGGATCATCTTTTAGATAGTCAGTTAGATCTTTTGCAATTGCCTCTGTACGGGGTCTAAGAACAAGTGTATTATCAAAGTCTTCTGTATTGTACAACTTATCAGGTATTGTTTCACCATGTCGATCAGTCTGCCCTGGCTCAGGTTGCCAACCGTGTGCATCTGCTGTCGTCTGAACATGTCGAACGCGATAAGGCGCGAGAAATCCATCTTCAATGCCCTGTTTAAGCGTGTAGGTATAGACAGGGTTTCCAAAATATTGGTAGGTATTCCGAGTCTCTTTGTGAAGGGGTGTAGCAGTCATACCGAGTTGCACTGCTGGCTCAAAGTATTCCAGAACTGATCGCCATAAACTTTCGTCTTGAGCAGAACCGCGGTGACATTCGTCTACAATAATAAGATCAAAAAAATCCTTTGCGTATTCACGATAGATACCAGGACTATTCTCTCTCGGACCGATAGACTGATAAAGCGCGAAATAGATTCCACGACTTTTGACCACTTCACCATGCTCCAACCGATGTCGCGCATCTCCAAAGGCTGCAAACTCTTTATTCATTGGATCGTCAACGAGAATTTTTCTATCGGATAAGTAGAGAATTTTGGGGCGACGCGGATCTGTTTTGAGATTCCAACGTTGCTGCCAAAGTTTCCAACAGATTTGGAAAGCAGTAGTGGTTTTACCTGTTCCGGTTGCCATTGTTAAAAGAATTCGTCTTTTATCTTTTACAATGGCAGAAATAACACTATTTATCGCAATTTGTTGATAGTACCTGGGGATTTTACCGCCAGTAAGGTCGAACGGTGAAAGAATAATGTCTTCCTGTTGTGAAGTAAAACCTTCATGTGTTTTTAGGCGTTGCCAAAGTTCCGATGGTTGAGGCATTTCGTAGAATTTAGACTCTACACCTGTTATAAAATCAAACTCTACAAGTAGTTCACCATTTGTAGAATAGGCGAATTTAAGACCTAACATTTCTGCGTAGGTTTTCGCTTGTTGAAGGCCATCAGATGGAAGTTTGTAGTTCGCTTTTGCTTCAACAACAGCAATGGGAAAATGAGGTTGCCGGTAGTAGAGCAGATAATCTGCCCGTTTAGCTTTTCCGCGTATCCCTTTCCCTCTTATTTTCCCAGCAGTGATATAATGCTCACGGACAAAAGATGGTACGTCCATGTTGTTTGAATCACTCCAGCCAGCATTTTTCAGTAAAGGATCTATGTTTTTGATACGCGTTTCAGCTTCGTTCATAATCAAATATTACATCTGCATGCAACCTCTTGTTGTCAAAATCACTATTACTTTTTACGTGAAGACGATTTTTTGATATTACCAGTTGGGTCCATAACGCCAATTGTAGTGTCTTTGTAGTATTCCAAAGCAGCCTGAACTGCAGCATCGTCAGCACCTGCCACGTAGACAGGACGGTTAAATCCTTGAAGTTGTCGGGCAGCATCTCCAATTGTATCAGTTGTTTCTACCTCAATAACTTGACGTGCTGTCTGGATATCTGGACCTTGTCCTTTATTATAGTCTGTACCTTTTTGGTTTGCAATATATTCTGCGGTTTCGTCATGTATAGTAGCCATTATTGTACTCCTTTGTAATTATTTATGCGTTGTAGGTTTGTGAACAAAAACATTATTTCTATGATGTTGAATGCTATATCACACCTTCTGTGCCACCATACTGGAAAGAATACCGAGAATCCTATCACACCGCGCAATCGTATAGGGTGTCATATCAATATGCAAACACTTTCCTTGCAACTTCAGAAATAACCACTGCGTCCCTGTTGTACTGGCTCCATAAACAGTAGAAATGTCATTGCGTCTATCAGCATTGAAACGTTGGACTGCGATCAACTCTGCAACACAGTGTCCAAGTCCAAGTTTTAAATCGTGATTTTTTGCCTGCACAAGCGCGATAATAACGGGTGCCTCCAAAAAAGATTGCCGCGGGGACAAACTCACTAAGAAGTCGCACACACCGGTTAATCCGTTTTCAGAATCAACGTTGAAGTCAATGCCAGAAAAAAGACTAATGCTGCGATCCATGTGTTCCAGAAGGTCAACGAGCACGTCAACAACAATCATTTCTGACCTTGCTTTCTCGGTGCCGATAGCAGTGGCTAATGATGCCTTCCGCGCTAAACCCATCGTGAGATACTCACTCGGTGGCACTGGATCTATTTCAGCGAAGAGTCCTAAAGACCGAACCGTATTGAGTTGAAACGTCTTCTGCGCAATTTCTAAGGTAAACTCACTATACGCCATGTGAGAGTTCCTCCATGCTGTACTTTAAGAATATCACCATTCTATAACCTCACGCCTTTTGTGCCAACATACTGGATAGAATACCGAGAATCCTATCACACCGTTCAATTGTATAGGGTGTCATATCAATATGCAAACACTTTCCTTGCAACTTCAGAAATAACCACTGCGTCCCTGTTGTACTGGCTCCATAAACAGTAGAAATGTCATTGCGTCTATCAGCATTGAAACGTTGGACTGCGATCAACTCTGCAACACAGTGTCCAAGTCCAAGTTTTAAATCGTGATTTTTTGCCTGCACAAGCGCGATAATAACGGGTGCCTCCAAAAGAGATTGCCGCGGCGACAAACTCACTAAAAAATCGCATACCCCAGTTAATCCGCTTTCCTCGTCAACACTGAACTCAATACCAGAGAAAAGACTGATACGCTGATCGAATTGCTCCCGGAGTTCAAACAGAATATCAGCAACAATCAGTTCTGATTTTGCCTTTTCAGTACCAATGACGGTAGCTAACTGCACCTTCTTAGTCAATACCTCTGTGAGATAACTACTTGGCACTACTGTTTCAGTTTCAGCAAAAAGTACCGCAGATTCGACGATTTCTAATTGAAACGTCGTCACCACTGTATCCAACGTAAAATTACTATAAGCCATATCTGTGCCTCCTGAAGAAGACAGAAACCGGAGTAATACTTATTCCTTCTTCTCCTCATCCGCATCCTCATCCGCATCTTCATCAACGACTTCGTATTCAGCATCAACGACATCGCCTTCAGGAACATCTTCAGAAGGCGTATCATCGGGGGGTGTTCCCTGTTCCGCATCCGCAGTCTGCTGATAGAGTTTGGCAGAAGCCTCATGCCATATCTGCATCAGGTCATCCGTAGCCGACTTTATTTCAGCATTGTTGTTCGCTTCCAGTGCTTGCTTCACCCGTTCAACAGCAGCGTTAACTTTCTCTTTTGTGGCATCGTCTACCTTGTCACCAAACTCTTGCAAGTTCTTCTCCGTTTCATAGACCAAAGAATCAGCACGATTACGGGTTTCAACTTCTTCCCGTTTCTGCTTATCTTCTTCAGCATGGACTTCAGCATCTTTTACCATCTGTTCTATTTCAGCATCAGTTAGACCTGATGAGGCAGTGATTGTGATTTTCTGTTCCTTGCCAGTCGCAGTATCCTTAGCAGAAACGTTGAGAATACCGTTTGCATCAATATCAAATGTAACCTCAATCTGCGGAATACCTCTGGGAGCAGGTGGGATATCACCCAATCGAAAACGACCGATCGTCTTGTTGTAGACAGCCTGTTCCCGTTCACCTTGAAGCACATGAACATCAACAGCTGTCTGATTATTTTCAGCAGTCGTGAACTTCTCAGATTTCTTCGTGGGAATAGTCGTATTCTTTTCTATTAACCGTGTAAACATACCACCAAGTGTTTCAATACCGAGTGAGAGTGGTGTCACATCAAGTAAGAGGATATCTTTGACCTCTTCGTCACCCGCGAGGACACCGCCCTGAATAGCTGCACCTACTGCAACGACCTCATCAGGATTCACACCTTTGTGCGGTTCTTTTCCGAATAGATCCTTCACCGCCTCCTGCACTTTCGGCATCCGTGTCTGTCCACCGACGAGTATCACTTCATCAATCTCGGAGGGTTGAATTTCAGCATCAGTCAGTGCTTGTCGGCACGGTTCAAGGGAACGTTGCACCAGTTCATCTGTTATCTGTTCCAATTTTGCGCGGGTAAGCGTCAAGTTAAGGTGCTTCGGTCCGCTGGCATCAACAGTAATAAACGGTAGGTTAATATCTGTCTGTAATGTGCTGGAAAGTTCACATTTTGCTGTTTCCGCTGCCTCTTTTAGACGTTGCAATGCCATCTGATCATTACGGAGGTCAATACCTTGACTGCTGAGAAATTCCTGTGCCATCCAATCAATGATAGTCTGGTCAAAATCATCACCACCAAGATGTGTATCTCCATTTGTGCTTTTCACTTCAAAAACACCATCGCCGATTTCCAGAATAGAGATGTCAAACGTTCCGCCACCGAGGTCATAAACTGCAATCTTTCTGTCGCCTTCATTTTGTAGTCCATAAGCAAGTGATGCAGCAGTAGGCTCATTGATAATCCGCAAGACTTCCAAACCTGCGATTTTACCAGCATCCGCAGTTGCTTGACGTTGGGAATCGTTGAAATATGCAGGTACGGTGATCACTGCTTGTGTCACGTCTTCTCCGAGATACGCCTCTGCAGTTTCCTTCATTTTCCGCAATACCATCGCTGAAATTTCTGGTGGAGAGTATTCTTTACCCTCAATATTTACGGCAACATCACCATCTTTGTCGCTCTTTAATTCATAAGGCACTCGTGAACTATCATCACCGAGTTCGCTGAATTTCCGCCCCATGAATCGCTTAATGGAAAATATTGTATTTTCAGGATTCGTAATCGCTTGTCTTTTAGCGACTTGCCCGACAGGACGTTCCCCCTCTTTCGTAAAACCAACAACCGAGGGAGTCGTCCGATTTCCCTCCGCATTTTCAATAACCTTTGCATCGCCGCTTTCTAAGACAGCCACACATGAATTAGTTGTTCCTAAATCAATTCCAATTACTTTAGACATTCTTATCTCCAATGTATATGTATCATTTAACGTGAGTTTGATAAATCAGAACAAATAACTACGTAGGTTGGGTTGAGGAACG
>CAZURU010000156.1:0-10723 GCA_964623585.1 uncultured bacterium | reverse complement strand
GGCTGTGTTATGCATATTATAGCTCTAGTGGATGGCAGCTTCAAGAGAGAATTTTTACAGAGAGAATTTTTACAATTGTCTCCTCAAACAAGAAGGTCGGCAATCTGTGAAAACATGGTCTTCATTGGGGCGTGTTGAAGGGGATTAGTCTTCTGTATAGGGGGAAGTGGTCGGGTAGTGCCAGATGGGGCCAGACCACCCTACCTATATCCCCGATACTATCGGCCCTGCCTGTATAATGAGTTGTGTGGTTAATAACATTTACCCGACGGATGCAACAGGCGACCTGACCCCGTGTCTCGTGGCTGTGACTGTACCCGTAAAATTCGCCAGTCTGGAGCAAATAGAAAAGAAACTGCTGGATAAACGAAGTCGCGTCGGGATGGAGTGGCCTGTCGACAAGGTCTAGCTAGATAAATAATCTCAAACAGAAAGAAAGGGGAAAGAGTAACAGATGGCAAATGAACATACTGATTTTTGGCTTGCCCTATTAAATCTTCACAATGATGTGGAACATCGGGCACACATTTGGAATGGCTATCTCGGCTGGAAATTACCGCCAAATATAAAGGAAGAGATTGACCCCAAAAACATTTGGCCAAAATTAATTGTTGATCCACCGGATGGTGGTTGGCCGGAACTTACCAAGCAAGACCAAGAAACAATTGAGAATTTGGCAAATGCTCATGGAGGGCATCCCAAATTTAAATACGATTATATGAATTTCTCAGAGATCCAGTTTTCCACTGTAGACTTTTCAGGCTTAACTTTTATTTATGGCGGGTTCCGTGGCACTAACTTTGGAGGTGAGGTGTCATCGTTCAATGAAGCACGCTTTTATGGTAAAACTTTTTTTGATAATGCAGTCTTCGAGCGCGTTGATTTCTTTAATGTGAGATTCTATGCTCCTGTGTACTTCTGGTCGTCACAATTTAAAAAAATTGCTTCATTCGATAACACAATTTTCATGGGCGGTGCTTCGTTTAGTAATGCCTTATTCGAAAGTTATGTTGCATTTAACGGATCAAAATTCGAGGAAAGGTACTTTTCAGGGCCTATATCTGTCCCGGTACTAACCAATTTCAGTAATGCCAGATTTATGGGTGGAGCAAGCTTTAGCGATGTACTCTTTGGACACAACGCAAAAACATATTCAAGAGAGTTTTGGCCTCAACGCAGAGCTGATTTCACCGGTGCCCAGTTTAAAGCAATGACAGACTTTCGTGGAGCCTCATTTGGAGGTGCTCCGGCATTCTTTAATGCCACACTACACGAAGACACGGACTTTAGTCGCATTGACTGGAAAAAAGCAGAAACAGAAAATATAGCAGCCGATTACGCAATACGGGCCTGGGAGCGGCTCGAATTGATGATGAGCAAGCTCGAAAAACCTCTTGAACGACATCAGTTCTTTCGGTTAAAGATGCGTGCACGACGCCGTGTAGACAATTGGTTCCTACGTGTCCTGAACCGGCTCTTTGAAGTGACTGCTGATTATGGATGGAGCGTATGGCGTGCTTGTATGTTCTGGTTCCTTCACTGGTTTGGTTCGTCGATTGTTTTGTACTTGAATGCTGGCACTAAGGCTATTAAAGCGGACTGTTGGTATTTGGCTAAAGCCGCATTGGGAACTGGTTTCGCCAATGCACATGCCTTTCTTGGCCTCGCTACAGGAGAAGGATATCTTGCAGGGTGTAGGGAGGCATTGGAGAAAAATAATGCATTTGGCTTTCTGGCAGCAATTGGAACAATTGAGGCCTTCTTTGGACCCATATTCCTTTTCCTCCTGCTACTGACATTACGCAATCGGTTTCGTCTCGCATGACCAGATGGCTTCAGAAATCCCTCAGCTGATTGAGGCGGATTACTGTGGAAAATCTCATCAGGGGTGATAGTCGTGCTATGGAACCGAATGCCATTGACCCCCTCCCCGTAACCTGATGCACCCGCTGTTCAGGAACTTCCCAGCAGAGACTTGAATCCATCCTAACTGCTAATACTGAGCTACAAAAACCATTTCCTTGACAATTTAGCTGCACTTTATATACTGCCCAGCGAAGCTTTCTGCAAGCTTGCTAGCCGACCGCGTTATGCGTAGGCAAAGACCCCATCAGGTCGCAGGACTACTCATTAATATACTGATCACATAGCACTGTTTTGCGTGTGGTAAGTCGGCTGCCTCTCGCTAGTAAACAGTCTGGAGATTAGTATTATGTCAACATCAGACACACCGAAATTCCCTTCTAGCCGGAGTGTTAAACGAGCAAAACAGGACGCTAAAGCCTTAGCTAAACGCAAGAACATCCCTCTTCACCAAGCACTTGATGAAGTCGCCAAAATCAATGGCAGCGTCAGCAATTGGAGTAAGGCGTTAGAGAGTCTACAAGACAATCAATCCCTACCTAATATCAGGTTAACACGACGGCTACCAAATCCGTTAGCATTGGAGCTTGGCATTTCGGAAAGTGACCTCGGACAGCTAAATTATGACGTACAAGCCAATAAAAGTAATGATGGTCTTATCTACGATTATATCCTTACGTTCGACGATGCTTGTCCGCCGGAAATCCTTGAAAAAATCGAAGGTTTATCCGATGACAATACCATATGGGTTAGCGTAAATGCCTTTGATGAACCTGAACCTGACCCACTCGATGAACAATTAATTCCCTCCCCGGCAAAAACAGATATGAACCCATATCGGAAATTACTGGTTTTGGCGTTGAATGAAATTATATCGCGAGGTCTTCTGTCACTGAATTGGGACGGTGAATCCAGAGACACGACATCACACATAGAAACACTTATAGCTGGGCATAACTCTATCGTGTCTTGGTCAGACGCGGGGCATGGAGAAGTTCGTATTAGCGTGTGGTGGAAGTACAATCATAGCAAACACCCGCAGGCAAACTTGACAGGCAATGCGCGGGAATTATTTTCATCGCCTTCTCCGTTAGCCAAGCGTCAACATTACCCAAAGTTTGTCGGAGTGGTTTGCAGCGCTTGGCTCGAACGGGACAATGGCAAATATATTCAGGGACAAGGGAAACACTACTTATTCATAAAGTATACGCGCAAAAATGAGCTGGAGTATTTGAAGCGCCTTCCTAACCCAATACCTAATGGATTTAAGCCTGAAGGCCCTTTCCATATGTAAAGCAAATGAATCTATCCGATAAGTTCATTCTCCACTTCAACCTAAGGGAGCGGTCATAATAATGCCATTACCTGGTGGCCCATCTGAAAAGTTTGGAAATCGTTATGAAGTATGGTGGACGGTGAGCCAACTTTTAAGAATCATCGATGGTCAAGCTGATAGCATCCGAATTGAGGAACCGACGGCTGATAAAACTGAGTTCGTAATAACAGCGAACAGCCGCCAGGAACTACATCAGGCCAAACGTAGTAATACGACTGGTAAATGGAGTTTAACTACACTTGGAAATGACAAAAATAAAGTGTTACAGGCAATTTTTGCTCAGCTTCTTGAAAACCCTAGCTCACAATTTATTTTTGCCTCGGGCAGTGACGCTCCAGAGCTAAGAGAACTAACGGAGCGAGCCAGAAACGCAATTAATCTGGAAGAATTTGACACGGTATTCGTCGGTGCCGCTTCTCAACGTGGTGCACTGGAAAAGCTCAAAAGTTATTGGAATGACACAGACACGGCCACCGCATACGAGATTCTTCAACGAATTGAGGTCCGCACTATAGACGAAAAAGGAATTAAAGAAACGATTAAAGCTAAATTGTCCGCTTTATTCCTTAAAAACCCAGAAGAGATATGTGACGCATTATATGTTTTTGTTGTGGATTCAATCCATATCCCTATAGACCGCGATTATCTGGTTTCTGATCTTGAAAACAAGGGATTCAAGTACCGACGACTTGTCAAACCAAACGATGCTCCTTTGCTCATATCCGAAGTAACTGATGGTTATCTCAAAGGAACAAGACGGAAACTGATCCAAGCTTCTCTCATTCCCCGTTCTTCGACACAGGAACTTACTGCCAGTATAAAAGGAAATACAAATGAGGGTGTCGACTGTGTTATCACTGGAAAGGCGGGAGGAGGAAAGACGGCATGTTTAATTGAATGTGTAGAAACGCTCCGTACTGGTAGTCGTCCAGTTACTGTACTTGCGTTTAGGTTAGATCGCATAGACACGGTATCGTCCACCAAAAAATTAGGAGAGGATCTTGGCCTGGAAGAATCTCCAGCATTTGTATTGGGGTCTGCAGCTGAGTCCACATCGGGTGAGGCCGTTTTAATTATCGACCAACTTGACGCCATCAGTAGGGCGTCTGGTCGGAGTTCAGAGTTTTTTGACATCATTGACGACCTTTTACGAGAGGCTCGAGGTTGGCGTAATAAAATAAAATTTCACGTTCTGCTTGTTTGCCGTAAGTTTGATTGGGAAAACGACCATAACCTCCGGCGGCTTCTTATCAAGGAGCACACCCATGTGTCCGTAACTGACTTCTCTCTGGATGAGGTAAAGTCAATACTCCATGAAGGAGACTTCAAAACCGAATCGTTTTCAGCAGAACAATTGGAACTGCTTCGTCTACCCCAGAACATGTCGTTGTTCCTGGATATAAAACCAAAACCCATTTCAGAACTAAAGTTCTCTTCAACAAAAGAACTTTTCGATCACTATTGGGATAAAAAACGCTTCGCGGTTAATGAGTGCGTAACTCTCTCTGTTGATCCTTGGAATGACGTAATTCAGTTGTTGTGTAACGAAATGTCGGCAACGCAGCGTCTTTTGGTGTTAAAGGAAAAACTCGATAAGTTTCCAGGTGAATATGTGTATCAGATGACATCTGAAGGGGTGCTCTCATATGACGATAAGTACTACGGATTCGGTCATGAAACCTTTTTCGATTATTGTTTCGCTCGAGGTTTTGTGACTCAAGAAGCATCTTTGACAGCATTTCTTACAAGGTCAGAGCAACACCTATTCCGTAGGGCACAGGTGAGACAAGTCCTAGTTTATCTACGTGAGGCGGACCGAGAACGTTATTGTAATGAACTCCGCTCCTTATTAGAGAATGAAGATATACGATTTCATTTAAAGGATATCGCCTGTGCATTAGCTGTTGAAATACCGGATCCCGAAGACGAGGAGTGGGAAGTACTTGATCCATGGATCAAATCCGAAATTGAAGCAATTATGAGCGGTACGCGAAACCCGGATAAATTTGCGTCATTGGTCTGGAATCGATTTTTCTTTTCTCAACCTTGGTTTCAGGTTGCGGATGAACAAGGCCTGATCGAACACTGGCTTAGCTCTGAAAAGGATAATCTAGTCGATAGCGCTGTAAGCTACGTTCGTTACCATCAAAGACATTCGGGTGACAGGGTAGCGGAATTGCTTGAACCATTCGTAGGTAGAGGTGGCAATTGGCCTGAACGATTTAACTTTATTATGCAATGGGCTCACCATGGAAACAGCCGAAGATTTTTTGACCTGTTTTTGAGATTGATTGATGATGGGACTCTGGACAACGCGCGCGGACCTCTCGCAACAAACAGCACCTTCTGGGATTTACTACATAGACTGGATTCACGACTTGATTGGGTCCCTGAAGTGGTTGCACATTGGTTATCCAGAAGGCGCTCAATAATTAGAGAAACGAAGGATAGTGCAGGAAATCCTGTATGGAGAGATTTGCTAAGCTACGACGATTTTAGTTCAGATCATATAACAAAATCCGCAAATGAGTTTCCCGAGCAGTTCGTGCAACAAGTCTTACCAGTGGTTCTGAAGATGGCCGATGAAGCTGTCAGTCAAAAAAATAAAAAACCACCTAGACGTGATGCTGTATGGTCGACACTGATTTATAGACGACACAATTCAAAAGAAGAGGACTTACGGGAATCAATCGCCGTTGCGCTACAACAACTCGCAAAGTTTAACTCGGACTGCGTCGGAAAGATTCTTAGCCAACTTCGCGAACATGACACCTACATTGCCAATTTCTTCTTGCTCCAAGTCTATACTGCCGGAGCAGAGCACTTTGCAGACATAGCTGTTTCCGAGCTTTGCGATAAAACTTGGCGCTTCCATTGCGGATATTCCGATAGTCCATACTGGATTGCCGTCCAACTAATCAAAGAAATAGCGCCACGGTGTTCCGAGAACAACCGAATAAAACTGGAAATGGCAATTTTGGATTACGTTCCAGATTACGAACGTGAACGTGGAGGGCGCAATTTTAGAGGGAATGCATCTTTTGACTTGTTGTCCGGCATCCCAGCTGAGTTACGTAGCAAAGACGCGCAAGCTCGGTATAGAGAACTAAAACGAAAGTTTGGAGACACTGTAGCACCTCCAAAAAGATTAGAAGCATATATGGTAGTTTCTCCAATCGAAGAGCCTGCACTAGAAAAAATGACCGACGAGCAGTGGCTCCGGGCAATCAAAAAATATTATCAGGATAGAAGCTTTTCGTTCAAGAATGCTGAAAAGGGCGGGGCCTATGAACTTGCGTTGGCACTGAAAAGGCTTGTAATAAAAGAACCGGAACGGTTTGCTCTTCTGAGCCTCAACTTCCCCACGAATATTAATCCGGTCTATATGGAACGAACTCTCGATGGCCTGAAGGAAACCGATGGATATGTCGAACTCAAATTGGCAGTTTGTCGCAAGGCGTATTCTGACGCACGTCATGATTGTGGAAAGGCCATTGCCGATGTATTGGGTGTCATCCAAGATAAACTTCCGGATGACGCTGTGCAGATGCTCGACTGGTTGGCAACCGAGCATCCTGACCCAGACAAGGAATTGTCGAAAGAAGGAGGCTCAAACGGCCAATCTGATTATGGGGATATTCTTACGCATGGTATCAACACGACACGCGGACGTGCTGCAGAGAGCATTCGCAATCTTATACTGCGAGATGGTTCATATGTTGCTCGCTTTCGTTCAACCGTTGAACAATTGGCTAACGACGAGAGCGTAGCTGTGCGCGCATGTGTGAGTTCGACACTGTTAGCTATAACTAAACATGACTGGGAATTTGCTTTAGCGCAATTTGCCAGGCTTATCGAACCGGTGGGCAATTCTTGTGATGATCTCTTGCTCTCGACTCATGACGTGGAGCAATTCATTAATTTCGCCCTAGCGGACCATTTTGGGAGACTTCAGAACGTCATTGAGAGGATGCTTCGGTCAACGGTTTCTGAAACGAGTAAGGCTGGCGCTCGACTTGCAAGTCTAGCTGTACTCTACAATCACGATAAAGCCGAAGCGCTTGTGGAAGAAGCAATTCATGGTAGTCCATCACAGAGACTCGGAGTGACTGAAGTAGCTGTTAGAAATATTGGTCTGGATAATTGTCGAACATGGTCAGAGCAACAACTCTTGCGGTTATTCAACGATAGTGACGCCAAGGTTCGTCAAAGGGCATCGACGTGTTTCCGTAGTCTGGAGAAACAACCACTTGAATCTTTCGAAAATCTGATTGAGGAGTTTTGTATGAGTGCGGCCTACTCGGAAGATTCGTCTTCTATACTTTACACGCTTGAAGAATCTTCACACCGACTTCCTGGTATTACACATATGGTATGTGAGAAATTTCTTGAGCGGTTTAGTAGCGAGGCGAGGGATATTGCCACGCAACGGTCAGCCGATGTTCACCTTGTAATAAATTTGATTCTACGAATGTACCACCAACACCAGCAAGACGAATGGGGGTCTAAATGTATCGATCTGATAGATCAAATGTGTCTGGAAGGTATTGACGATATTAGAACCAATCTTGATGATTACGAACGGTAACGCCAGATAGAAATATATGTAAGTGCAGGCCACGCTATCCTGCCTATTGTTCCGGTAGGGTTGTAACTATTCCGAAACCGATATAGTGGACTTGTGAGATCGTTTTCCATGGCTGAAATCCACCTAACCAAACTAGCGGGCGCACGACGCCAACTTTGTTCTGCAATCCGGATGTACTTTGCGGGAGAAGATGACCTCGCTATCCATACTGTGGCTTCGGCCGCGTATCGTGTCATCAGCGACCTCAAGGAGAAACGAGGTCGTAATGAAGTGGGTGACTACTATCTGACAATGATATTTTATGCTATTCGAGATTACCGTCGGGGAACCCTACCTGGTTATCTGGCCGATGACCATGAAACAATGAAATGGATTCGCGAAATGGCAGAGAGAATTCCGATAACTGCGACTTCGAAGTATGAAGATATTAAAGCCGATGCTTCCAATGATGTTATTGGGGAATACTGGAAAAAACGGAACAAGGTTTACAATTTTCTAAAGCATGCAGACAAAGACGCGAACAAACATATCTCCATGGGCGACGTGGATAATTTATCTCTCTTGATGCGAGCGTTTTCATCTTATCTTGATATTGATGTAAATGGCCTTGGAAATGAAGGTTTTGTTCTTTGGATATTCTTCTGCGTAGAATCAGACATGGTTGAGGGATTGCCGACGAGACTACATGAGATTGCATCGCACTTAGAACCCCTCTCCCATGAAAAACGGTTGGAATGTTGTTCCAAGTTCTTGGTCGAGTTGAATGAAGAAAGGGAAGATACATAACCCAACGATTTTATTTTTCGGCAGTTATAGCTTTAATATGGGCTGCTGCAAATTGGAATTCGTTTCAGCGTAAACTTAATTGTGGTTTCCCCAAACAGCATGTTGACGTTCCGCTGAATTTTGAAGATTGGAGAATGATGTTGTTATTGACCGATAAGACAGTTGACAAAATCACAATACTCAGCTGATAACTGGATTGCTCACCTATCATCAGCACTTCGCATACTGTTCAAAGAACAGGAACCCTGGCTTCAGTATTATTACGAAGAAACCCCGTATGTGACTGTGATGTCTGAAGGAACAAACGTCATTTCGCCAGATTCCTTGCTGGAACATTTACGGGGCATCTATGCAACTGCACGTCACGGCGGCAAGATATTCGGTGAAAAGGAGCACTATGCAGCCTTGAGTAAGTTGCTGGACCCTGTAAGGCACATTCTACGTTCACACCCTGTGCTTGAGCGGGTCATGAGTCGAATCATAGGAGAAGACGACTTCTGGATTCAGGTCCTCGGCAACGGCCAGTCGATTTGCCTGACAGACCTGATTGCAGGACTGGTGGTACGTGCTACACAGCTTCCCGGTGATGGTTTCGTGGCAGCAGCAAGGGAATTGGAAGCGTTTCTTGACAGGGCAGAGATAGAAAGCAAAGCCTGTGTGCCGGGCAACCTGGATACAGGGTATGACGCTGTACTGTTTTACGGCCTGAATATAAAGGAAAGAATCGACATTGAAAAAGACATGGCGATTCTTCCGTTCGAACAGGTACAGACATTTGTGGAAAAAAGTCTGATAAAGGAACTCGTCCCAGGAGGCGCGGGGCTTCACGGATGGCAGTCGGTCGGAGCTGTGGTCAGACCATTCCAATGGAAGCCCAGATTTTATCGGCAGGGCGACATAAGACGCTCGGAGCCGGATTGGGCAGCAGGTGAACATACGAACAATTTCTTCCGACAGGCAGCAGTTTTTCTTGAGTTACTGGCCGTAGCGCATACAACGCCTGTGCTGCGTCTTGCAAAGTTGCCTCAACGCATCAAACATTCCGCGGGACAACTTCTGGGCGATGTGAGTCGCAGTGGCAGCATCTTCCCAGGGCGATCTGCGCAAGGGTTTGACGGGTTTGAAGAATGCCCGGAGTTGGCGCCAGACGCCCTCGCCGTAGCGAGGGAAGCGTTTGACAACCGTGATCACCAACGATTCGAAAAGATGGCTCCGATTATCGCTCGGCTGGACGAAGCGCTGGCAAGGGACGGACGATTTGCAAGTGAAGACAAAATTCTGGATGTTGCAATAGCGCTGGAGCGCATGTATCAACTAGACAGGAGTGACATCTCCCGCAAGATGCAGACTCGGGTTGCATGGTTCCTCGGGGACGATGATGGGAGCCAAAAGGAAACTATCAAGAAATTTTACAACGCGCGCTCGGATATCGTTCACAATAAGCGGAAACGAAACTCTCCAGAGAGCTATCACAAAATCTTTAACGAAGGCTTCAGCATTGCCCGGAGAACTCTGTTCAAGCTCCTGCGGGAGGGAGCGCCTGACTGGGAAAATTTGGTTGTCTCAGCTATGTGATTCACAGACATGATCAGAATTAAACAAGCAACGGTTTCCTAACTACCTGTCAGTTTATACACCGACAGGTCACGTTCCGGAAGGAGCTTTATGCGTATATCTGCTCCTTGCAATCAGATCTGGACGAATGGTTTCATTACTATAATAATGAGCGTACCCATCAGGGAAAAATGTGCTGTGGGCGAACCCCAATGGAGATATTGACAGATGGAAAACAAATCCGGCAAGAGAAGTTTATACAAATGAGCGACTCCCCGCGATGGCGATAATCACACCCGAACGTGATCTTGAAGAGTCCCTTGTCACAAAGCTACGGGACCTCAAGTACGAATATCGCTCCGACATCCGCGATCGAGCCAATCTTGAAGCGAACTTCAGGAAGAAGTTCGAGACACTCAACCGCGTCAACCTCACCGACGGAGAGTTTCAGCGACTCCTAGATGAGATCATCAAACCTGACGTGTACGAAGCCGCCCGCTCTCTGCGGAAGCGGGAAGCGTTCATCCGCGACGACGGCACGCCGCTCAACTACACCCTCGTCAACATCAAGGACTGGTGCAAGAACCACTTCGAAG
>CAZURU010000155.1:0-10764 GCA_964623585.1 uncultured bacterium | reverse complement strand
TAATGGCCCTGGACCTCGACGTGGTAGTCGATGTGGACCCGTGCCTGTTTCCACTCGGCGTATTCGTACGCGTCGACGGGCAGGGGGCGCAGCGCCGGTTTATCCAGTTGCTCAAACAGGGTGTGCCGGGTCCCCGGCAGTTTCCTGAAGGGGCGGTTGTTGAGCGTCTCCAGCAGCTCACGAATGACGCGGTTCAACTCGGCCAGGGAGAAGCACTGACGGTGGCGCAGCGCAGCCAGGATCCAGCGCTCCACCACCTGGACCCCGACCTCGGCCTTCGCTTTGTCACGGGGATGGCGTACCCGCGCCGGAATGATGGCCACCCCGTAATGCGTGGCCAGGTCCTGGTAGGTGGGGTTGATGTCCGGCTCATAGCGGTGCGCCTTGGCAACGCCGGCGCGTAAATTGTCCGGCACCACCACTTCCGGCACCCCACCGAAGTAGGTAAAACAGCGCACGTGGGCACCGATCCAGTCCGCCAGCCCCTGGGTCCAGGTGGCCTCGGCATAGGTGTAGTTCGATGCGCCCAGCACCGCCACAAACACCTGCGCCTCGCGCACTGCGCCGGTGGCCGGGTCGATAATCTGGGCATGCATCCCGGCATAATCCACGAACAGCTTCTCGCCGGCCCGGTGGGTCTGGCGCATGACCAGGTCCAGCTTGCCGACCCACTCCCGGTAACGCTGACAGAACCAGGTGTATTGATAGCCTTGCGGGTGAGTCTGGCGATACTCATGCCACAACAACTGCAGGGTGACGCCCGGACGTTTCAGTTCCCGGTGCACGGTGGCCCAATCCGGCACCCCGCGCGCCGTATCCGGCCTGGCCGGCGGGGACGGAAACAGCAAGCGCTCCAGCGCGCCGTCATCCAACTCAACGGGCAATGGCCAACGCAGCCCGGCCGCCTCGGCCCGGCGCAGGTACGCATTCACCGCCGGACGGGACAGGCCACAACTCCGGGCGACCTGGCGTTTGCTCAGGCCCTGGCCCCAGCACAAGCGTAATACGTCTTTTATCTTTCTCATGGACAACCTCTTTGCAGGCATCTGCAGCTCCTCCTTTCAATGGAAAAAAGGACACAGGATACCCCTGGTTATCCACGTCAAACGCGCCGGCTATCTACCTCCCTCAAGGGTGGCAGCTTTGCCGTGTAATGGGTGGCAGCTTTCGCGTGAAATGGGTGGCAGCTTTGCCGTGTAATCGGTGGCAGCTTTGCTGTGAAATATGCAGGTTGTCAAAGGCACATCGGACGCATCGGCTAATAAGCAACCAGCCTGATAGAATTCAGACATTCCCCATCTGGATACCTGCTTCCAAATTCTACGCTGTCGATTTGTAGAATAGATACAATAGACTGGTTTCATATTGTCAGCATTCGCTCCATCAATGAGGAGCTGGCGTGCGTTGCTGTATACCGGACGATGCAACTTTGTGCTTGATCCTCAGGAAATCGTTAGACTGTATGCGCTTCGCTTGGACCCGCATTTTTGCGGTCCGTTTTCGGCCGATTAAATGCCATTCCCAATCGGCGCCTGTTATCGCCTCGAGAGGCTTTGGAAAGGTGCGGATGAAGACATGTTCAGGGTGGTATCGCGTTATTTCAAGAAGATTACTCTCCGTAATAGTCTCTTCACCGTAGCTTACCCAGACATCATTACGGTGCGAGAACTCCAGATTCCTTGATGTTGCATCTCCCAATTCCAGAAAAGTGGTGGTTATGCTTGGTATCAATAGGTCTCCCTATTAGGCCCCCTTGTTCGAACATAGGGAGTGCGTTTTGTTACCACATTGATGAATTTAAAGCGGCCAGGGAGTCTGGTCGCACAATGCAAACGCAGGTGAATACGGATCATTTCTGTTTTATTGATTGACTTAATAGCAATTGCTCAAACATCTTATGCGGTCCCTCAATTCCCTTCTCTATGTATATGCTAACTGTATTGAGTGCCAAACGTTTACCTTCACTTCCGCAGGCAATTAAGTTCTTGAGTATCTGCTTAACTGCTTCTTCGGGATAGTGCTCATCTGATCTTTCTAACATTTTCAACCAAATATCATTAGCGTCAAAAGGTTGTTCTTCACTAAGCCTTGCAAGGCCCTCAAGTAAAAGATACGAATGATGAGCATAATCAGCAAAAGGAGCTATTTTCAACAACCAGCTTTTTGAGACATCAGTCAAATAATCAACAAATATCACCAGGGAGCAAAGGGCTGACGCCAATTTTCTTCCGTCGTCGGTCGAGGTGTCTACAATATCAATGAGCAATGACCAAAGCTGATAAACCTTTTTACGCTGCTCGGAATTGTCTTCCTCCTGGATAATACGCAGGTACCAGATAAGCTGGTTGAGTTCATTCAAGTTATTGCGGTCAATAACGGCACGTACCAGACTAGTCTTATCTGTCAGGGTTTCAATCCCGTTGAAGTACGCCAGAATACCTTGCTGAATTACTCGCTCTTTAACAAAATCATTGGTGTCTTTATGATTCAGCGCCTTTAATAGATCACCATGCTCACTAAGGTAACGGTAAACTTCCCAAATGGGATTAGAGTATGCATAGCCTTGAATTGCGCAAAGCCATTTCAAATTATTCGTTTGATCAAAAATCTTCCCGAGATTATTTTTAACCCATGTAAAAGACATGTAACAGAAATTTGCCAAGTACCGGTTCATGAGTGTCAAGAACTCATACTCCCCGGTCTCACCACGTTCCAATTCGGTCTCGTAGTAATGCTGGAAGTACTCCCATGTTTGTACATGCCCTCTATGTTCACGGTCAGATAGACGACAAGAGCGTAATGTCAAGTTGATCAGAGCTTCAAGACATATTCCTCGGGGACTGTTAATCGCCACAAACATGGCATCTGTTGATTCTGTAAATTTTTCCCTGTTCTGCTTCTGCAAGAGAAAAGCCAGTAGTGACTCAACCTCGCTGTGATGTCTCTGGTGAAACGCATGGGCATCTGATTTTGCTCCATCTTCCAGCAGTCGCCCTATCGCAATGATGATTCTTCGGCGATTGCCGCGCGGGCAGGCGTTTTCTTCACTCCAGAATTCATCGGCATCAACGACACCGCGGCAGAAGCCCAACAGACAAATCCATATCTCATCCCAGGGCCGGTTTGCTTTCTCGTTCCATAGCTCGGCATACGCATCTATTACAGAGCAGATATAGGCGGGGTCGATACCTATGAATTCAGAAAGAGAAAAGCAATAGCGTAAAGATTCATCTTCTTTAATAAGTTGTTTAAGGGTGGCCGCCAATCCCTCTAACTCCTCTTCTTGTTCAAGGTTGCCACTCGAATAGTCAGCCAATCTGTGCGTCAACTCCTCTATCGGGAGAGCCCTCAACACCTCAACTGAGTAGGGTGATTTTGGCTCAACCGAACCAGACGTCATATAAATTGCAAAATCGGGGTGGTCAGGTTCTGCTTTGGCGAGCAGGACTGCCGCGTTGTAGAGATTTTTTTCTCGTTCACCAACATTCTTGATTGCAGCAAGCAGTCCAGCCTGTTGATAAGCGGTGGCCTCTTCACGCAGGTGGTTGTCCTCATCATATCGCTTTATGTCTTTTACCAACTCAATAACTTTGTCTTTGTCCTCCTGCTCGAATTGGCTGTAGTGACGGTTAACAAAATGCCAGAATTCATACCTGTATTCCCAATTGAGATAGCTGGAGGAAAGCAGTTGTTTCGTGTAGCCGTTGCAAATTGTAAATCGTTCAGTGATGCAGTGGATAGCCAGCCTTTGAACAACGTCACAGGAACTTTGAAGCATTTCACCCAAATAGTCACACGCTTCCTCCGGGCACTCTTCAATGTATCCGCTCAAACAGTCTCTATAACCTTTAACGAGTATATTTTCCAAATCGTCCCTGTGTTTGTTCTGCTCATGTTCCTCTATGGCTGGTTGCCAATAAACTGATGGTGTATTGACAGCGACAACCTCGACTGTTTCTACCAGCCTGGAGTGAAATATCGAAACAGCTTGTTTTCCAAGTTTACGCCCGGCGAGAAGAGCAACCCTCTTAGTAATTTCTTCTGTATGATATCGCTTGAAACGAAGCGTTGCCTTTTGTGTTGCATAGCCGATTTGCTGCTCTTCGAATTTTACTTTATACAGTATTTCTAATAACTTCGTAGCGAGTTCCAATGAATGACTCCCTTCCTCCTCAAGCAGTTTAACTAGCCATATCGTTCCAATTTCATTTGCAACCAGACTTGTTTCATATTTGTCGTCGAACCAATAATCCACAGAGTCAAGAAATTCCAGGGAAACGGATTCAGACGGAATTTTGGAAATAATCCGAGAGAACTTCCACCAGACACGGTGGTTTCCGAAATCATGCTTTCTGGCATGAGCAGTTGCGCCAACAATTATCTTCAAAAGCCGTTGTAAACATTCTCTGTCGTCAACTAGCTCCGTAGTCGTATTGAGTAGGTAATCTGTAACTTCCCAGTCAGGGATAGTTACATAACCTTCCTGTTTTGCCGGCGCTGGCTCGGGAACTTTTTTATCATCAAAATAACCCGCTTCATATAATGCGCCAAACCACTTTTTCCCTGTTGCTTTCCTGAAGAACAAAGGTTGAAGTTCCGGCTTATTTGCAATCCGTTTAAGCAGGTCTTGTTCTTCGATAGATAAATCACTCACTTTTAAGGACCTTGTTCATAAATTTGACATCATCCGCAAGTGGCCGTTTTTTAATTTCAATTCGCTCAGCCCATGATTTGATGATGCGTTCCTGAGCCTTGTAGTCTTCCTTATCACGTTCAAAACCTATCAGGTGAATGCCAAATGAGCTTTCATAATACTTGTATAAATTCTCATACAGGGGCTGTTCGCTTCGGAAAAATCCCTGCAATGTAAATTTTCGACGTTCCCGCGCTTTCTGTGCTTCACCCCAACGCAAGATATGTTCCAAAATTTCAGCTTCTTCCAATCCATAACCGAGGAACAGCACTACGTGATTACTGAATAAATGCTTCAATAAAACTCGCACATTATCTTTATCGTAATGCTCAAGATAATCTTTGGTAGTAATGATCATTGTCTCAGGGTTTTTAATAGAACCATGCAGGTGAATGACGGTCCCCGGTTCGTTTAACTTATTCGGTAAGAATTGTTCTGGATCTGACAGTCTATTACTAGAACGGGGGGTGGTGGACCCGTCCTTTGTTTCATTGAAGCGAGGCGATAGAAGTGTATCGTAGTTCGTAGTAACGCATGAAGAGCCTATGTCATTCAGCGCTTTGTAAATGCTATCCGCTTCAGAGGCATTGGACAAATAGGATTTTATCTGATTTCTAATGTCATATTTGTCAGAGGCGATTAACTCGGCAATCGAAAGTCGTTTCTTCGCATCCAAAATCTTTAGTTGCTCAATTTCAGAGTAGTCTAAAAACTCTTCCTTACGCAGATCTTTCATGATTTTGTCAGCGAGCCCGCTCCAAGATGGCAAATCCAGTAACCTTGATATACCCGCACCAATGAATAAAATAAGATTGCCATTCAATGCAGCCTGTATAATTTCGTCAGGCAGCGAAGGGGCATTGGATAGTTCAGGCACTTGACTCATTTTTTCGATACAAGGCCACTGGTTAAATTGACAATACTGATTATATTTCTCCAGACCAAACGGTGCTTGCCTTGGTAAGACATCTTACAGAGCGCTAAGAGATAAGCTATTATCAGTAAACGATCAGTCCTACCAGATCGTATCTATCGTGGGTTCCTGAATGCATCCGTGAAGATTGCCTGTTGAGAGGCCTGATCGATTTTATCTCTCAAAACGCCCGTGTTGATGTCACTGTTCATTCTGTAAATTGGATTATTTGACCCTTTTTCCAAGATGTAAGCAACTTGCGGCTTACCTAGCGCGAATCGATTTCAGTTAGATAAATTGCTATTTGCTTGATGATTCAGCTGCTGAAGGCGTGTCAGTGTCTCCTTTAGGTATAGGCGGTCCATCTAGACTTGAGGAGTCAATATTTTTTTCCGACCTTGGTGGGTCTCGAGGAAATTCTAAAGTGCGTGGGCGACGTTCAATATCGTGAATGATTTTTTGAGATGTAATTTCCAATGTTTCTTTCTCTGGAGAAAAGAATATGGAGACAACGAATAGGAGAGTTAGCCCGAATAGATAATTACGAAATGCAGTATAGGCAATATCCAAGGCAGTAATTTTTTTATTACCTGCCTGTTGATATTCATGAATGTTTTTTGTCGCGGTGCGCACAATTTGCACAAGATGTTTTATATCCGCACTCGTCCAAGTTGGTTCTATATCTGCGATATTTAACGCGGAGTATGACCTTCTTTTTAGACCACCTATTGCCGCAAGTAAAATACGAATCAGCTGTAAGAAACAATAACCCGTTACAAGAAGAACTAAGTAGTGGGCTCCCTCGCTAGCGAGACCATTCACTGAAAGCACTAAGCTCGCGGAGATAGTCGACAGTACAAACAGGGTGGCTAGCTTATTTTCTGCTGTCTGGACTCTGTCCTCTTCTTTCCCAAGTCGATCCAAAACGTCCTTATGAGCTTTCATAGTAGTATCAATTGTTTCCTCCAAAAGATTGTCAATCGCTTTCAAATCCGCTTTTTCTCTCAGGGAGTCTCTTTCCTTTTGAGCATCTTTTTGCTGTTGTCTCTTCGGAGGGACCATTGGCCACACCCAGTCAGTAATAGGGTTGATTTTCTGCAAGAACGGGGCAATTTTCTGCAGAAAGGTTGTAAATAAATGGTTAGACATCATGCGTCCCTACCATGCTCTAACCAGTCTGCTATGCTTTGAGTAATCCCGAGGTGTAGAATCCTATCCAGCCACAACCACTGGCCCCCTGGATTAATTTCCAGGAAGAAGTAGTTCCCTTTGGTATCAAGGACAAGATCAATTGCCCCGTAAACAAGTCCCAGGCGCTTCATGTAATGGAGAAGCTTATTTTCGAGATTTTTGGGTAGGCTGTGATGCTGGTGCGGAAGCTCTGGATTGCTTGTTTTCCGCCAATCAACAGATGCATCATGATCAGTTTGAGAGCAAATTTCGGCAGTGAAAATCCGCCTGCCAACGACAGTTACCCTTATATCTGATTGTTTGTGAATAAGAGGCTGAAATGTTACTGGAGATACCGATAATCTCGAAATGTGCTCCATATGTGTTGTATCAACTTTTGATGTATAGATGGCCTTCGGATTTTCCGCATCTTCAATATATCCTGTCCTAACGGGTTTTGTTATGACATCTGGTTGATGAACAGAGAAAAATGCCTCTGCTTCACTCGGTAGGTTACTAATCAATGTATCTGGTATCTTCAATCCACACTGGTCTGCAATGGCTAATTGATAGGGTTTGTGTTCTGCAGCCCAGACAGCTTCAGGTGAATTAATTGTTGGAACTTTCTGTGATAACGAAAGCAGGCCTCCAATAAGGGCGTAGCGGGACTCTTTTTCGGAGAACGCAAAATACGCAGGCTCCATATTTTCCGGCTTTTTTGAAGGGCGGAAGCGCCTATACCAGATACTGCGAAATTGCGAATTATTGTTTAACGTCAGAGACACGCTTTTTCCCTGAGCAGCTCTATAGGTGAGCGTGGAATCGAAAGGATAACTATCCGTATTAAATCTGACGACAGGTATATTGCGGGAGACTAGCTCTTGTTGTACGACATCAGTGGGTTTATCTACAGCCGTGCTTACAATTAATACAGCTTTCTCCATTAATCAATCATCATCCGTCGTTTCCTGAGCTATTCGTGTAAATAGCGTCCAATCTTCATTTTGAACTGAGGTAGGGATCGTTTTTTCAAATAAAGCTAAAAAAGGAACGAAATTTTCAGTCGTCATCTGTTGTTTCATCGTCTACTTCTGTGATTCTTGTTTCCCCGTCTAGGGTATCAGCAACGATAATTTCAGCGAACTCGATCAAAAACGGTTCATTGTCTTTATCAATGTCAATCATCGTCAGTAGTCTCATCATCTACCTTCGAAAAATCTGTCTCGTGCAACTCAAATTGCTTAATAGTCAAATCGATTTCGTTCGAAAACTGGATTAAAAAAGGTTCAAACAAGGGGATACAGTGCATTTGATAACTCTTGGTATCTATGAAAATTGTTTGTTATTGTAGCTCTAATATCAATTATAAGGAATTATTCATTACTGTAATTCTTTCGTTACTTCAATCTTTACCAGTAAGGTTAGGGTTTTGATGCGAGGGCATCATAGCCTAGCAACTCTTTGAGATCGTCTAGCTGATGATACATCCCTATGGACATGTTTCGTTGTCCATGTTTGAAACTTTCCAGTACATCAGCGAGTCCTTGTTTATTTTCTATACCCAATAGGCATTTAATTTTATCAAAATATTGAGTTGATTGTGCACGCGCAAAAACCTCAAAAACAAAGTTCTCCCAGGGCATATTCACAAACGTATGTGGCCACCAAGACGTTTTCTCTATCTCCCCTCGCACAAAAAGGACAATGTCACTTTGCAATAATTGCCTGAATTTAATTAAAGGGCTGTTACACCTCTCTTTAAGCAGTTCACCTTGTACTCCTGTTTCAAGAGAACGTATGTGACTTAAGAATACTGTGAAATTGCGCATTTCACCTGATCCGTACCCAGTCTTGCCGGCAGCAAAGTATTGAGACCGTAACAGATAATTGGCCTGCTCAAAACGTTCGTATTTTATCAGTACGGACACAACATAAAGGAATAGCTCATGAATGATGAATTTGTAGTTGTCAAAATCCGTCGTATAGTACGATTGTACGCCTTGAGGTGCGAACATGTATGGAATCAGGCTCTCCAGAAACCTGTGTGATTTTGTGATATTTTCTTCATCGGGCGCATATCTGGCCAGCGCAGCAAATGTCTGTATTGCCTGGTCCCTGTACGGAATAAACTGCTCAATATTTTTAAGAACCTGTTTGTCAAATTCCTCATCCGTTCTATCAATGCGAAAACGTTCCAGGTTTGCAGCAAAAGTCTCAAAAAATTCATCCAACGCCCCTGGTGCATACGATTTACCATTCTTCAGTGCATCAATTACGCGGCTGTAACTGGCTTCTGTGCCAAGAGTAATAGCGTCTGGTTCCGTGATATATGACGGTGGTGAACCTATTTCGGGCGTCCGATACAGCGGTTTGTCAAAAATCCATCTTATGAGTTTCTCAAAATTTTCCTCATAGGTATCCGGTTCGCTCAGATCTACGTAAATCTTTGACTCGAAATAAATGGGAAGATATGGCTCGCCGGCTTCGTCTTTTTCACGAATGACCGCTACAAATTTGTCCTGCTTTTGGTTTTCATAGACCTTTTTGGAAATAATTTGCGTTTCCGTCCCAACCCCTCCCTTGCGGTCATCCGCCTTATCCTTGTAAGCCCGGTTTGAGACGATGACAACCTTCTTAATTTCAGGGTCGCTGACCATTTGTTCCATGAATACAACCGCATCATTACCTTCTTTAAGGTGCCACTTGTCTAAAATTACATTGACACCTGAAGCACGGAGTCTGGTAGCGAATTCTAAAACCCACGTTTCATGGGAATGACTCGACCAGCAATATGAAATGAATAATTTCGGGGCAGACTTGTTAGGCAAATTCATAACTCAATTCCGGTATGGTCAGCGACTTTTTCTATTAAGAAACCCAATAGCCAGAGTTTTCAGGATTTCTGTGGTTGCATTGCCGCCAGTTTCTGAGACCGCTACTTTTGTTATTTCCCATATTCCTATATCAAGAATGGTAGCGAGGGCCGATTCGTCTATGGATCTGAGTTCTCAGAAAGAAAACGGAGAATAATTGCCGACCACTTCAAAGAATCATACACAAGAGACCCCAAAACCTGCTTGGTCCCGTGTACATCAGCCATACTATTACGTAATGACTGCATTACAAATGAAGCCTGATTCAATGATTGAAACAGGTTGTTACAAAACATGTTAAGCTTCTTTTGCTCCCAATCAAGAGTTGTGAGCTCCGTTTCCAGATCTGATTTTACGTTTAGGGCATCCAAAGATTTTTTTATTCTTTCTTGAAACGAAGCATTCGCAGGATCGCCGAGCCCATACCTTTCATAGATTGAGTTCGTCGCAGAGTCTATGGCGCCACAAGCGGACGAAACAGCGCCGCTTAGATCGCCATCTCGCAATCGTGTCGCCGCCTTAAGCAAATCCTCATGTGCGACGACTGGAAGCTGAGTAAGTTCAGAAGTATCAAAAATTTCGACGGGAATCAATTTTCCTTGCTCAAATTGCCATCCAATACCAGAGAGGGATTGAGTCAACGTATCAAGCAAGCCAGGCCGTCTTCGAAGCATTTCTTCACAGCAGATTACGGCAACCCTGTTCGCTTCGTACTCATTCATTCTTCCCATCTGCGTATCTATCGCGCTGAGTAGTTGTGACTTGGTGGCCCCGCCGCTGCCAGACTTCTGCTCAAGATGTGCCATAGCAGGCATGTCTAATCCGGCATAACCGACTATTTCCTTTATATCTCCAAAAGAAAATTCGTTTTTTAGATCGGATCTGATTGGTCCCCAAAATCTCAATGCTGCCATTGATTAGTTCCCCTCCGCAGTCATTGTTGTGTTACAGATAAATATATCCTCAGCAATCCGGTGGAATACTATCAGGAAATCATAGATGTATTTTTTCAGCCACCTTGGTTTTATACAGGTGCTGATAACTACGCTCAATGCTCTCAGAAAGGGTCAGAAACCATTCAGACGTATGTACAGGATAGATAATCCGGGTTTACA
>CAZURU010000154.1:0-10854 GCA_964623585.1 uncultured bacterium | reverse complement strand
TGTGTCTGCTGGAACAGAAGATATTTTCCGCTCATCTGTAGAGTCTGTCATCTGTGTTTCTCCTTTAAGCAAATACCTGAGAATAATCTTTTAATACTTGAACTGTGGAGACTTCTTCTGTTAATTATATCTGAGAATTGATAAGAATAGCAAGCACTTTTATGTTCTGATTTCTGAATGAATCACGACATGCGCGAAAGGCACCGGTATATACGCATTGCGTCATTCTCCGCCATATCGTGGCACTTTTTACTTAGTATGATGGGTTTCGTAGCACAATCAAGGATGGATAGCAACGGAACTATTCCATATTATGTTTGCTCTTCAATATAATGTCTCCACCAACACTGCGAAGAGTCATTAAGGGACCTTCACTATTGATGACACCTAACATTTTCCATGATTCAGAATTCTCATTGGTTGTACTGATAATGGGTAGATCAGATTTTACCTCCCCGCCAACACTTCTTGCATCAAGTTTTGCTGCTAATGCAGGGATGAGTGAAACTGTAATATCCCCTCCAGATGCTTCTATGACTGAATCAGCCTTTAGTTGACCCGTGATAGTTACATTGACTGAACCACCGATAGTCTTAACTATAATCGGACCATCGTTGTCTACATCTATGCTGCCACCAGATGCATCTAATTTTACACCACCCTTACATGTAATGATCTTTATGAATCCACCTGAAGATTCACCGGTAATTTCACCGACAACATTTGTACAGCGTAAGTTTCCACCAGAAGTTATTGTATCAACCTTTCCAGTATTATCAGAAATATCTATATCCCCGCGTAAAGTTTCTAATCTGATGTCTCCTTTACCTTTATTCAGTCTGGCATTTCCCTTCTCTGTATACGCGTAGAGTAGTCCAGTGATATTTTGGAATTGGAGATTCCCGTTTGCAGTTCTGCATTCAACTGCCCCATTCACATCAGTCACCGTGATGTCTCCACTTTTTGTCTTTAGGTCAACATCATAACGGCTTCGTGGAACAACAACATCAAACCCGATATCAATACGATCAGCGATTTTTCTCACATGCTGTTTTTCGGTTTTGAAGTCTCCATCGATTTTCAGATTCTTACCATCTTCAATAAAATCCACTTGAAAATCATCAAGTATATCGACAGCAAGTCTATCTGACTTAATCTGAACAGACCTGTGGACAAGAACGTTAACCTTATCGGTGTCTGCTGTATGAACTTTTATTGCACCCAACTCAGTTTCAAGGATTAATTTCTTCGGCCCGTTATGACGAACATCAAACGATTTTGAGATATCCTCTAATGTTTTGAGTGTCAAAAAATCTGGCATTGCGTTGCGTATCAGATCACCAAACTTACTCTCTTTGAATTCATCAGTGATGTCATCAATGAACTTTTTACCGAGAATGTTTGTCATCATACCCTTTAGGTCAGGAAATGCTCCGAGTCCTTCGCTGAGATAAGCAGCAAGGTGATGACAGGCAACACTAATTTCACTGTAAGATGCATCTTCTTGAAGTGCATCAAATAAGTCATTAGGTATTGCATCAATTTCTGTAAGTCGTTTCAAGACTTTATTGAATTGAGTTATACATCTATCCTCGGCATCCTTATATGCCTCAGTTAAGATGGCATCTTCTGCGATTTGCGCTGTCTGTTCTAATATTTGTAATAGTCCACGTATTTCATTCTGTTGTTCCTGTTCCATCTTATGATTCCTCATTCGATTGTGTAATGTTACTAACTTTCGTTTATCTGCAAGAACAAAGTTATAGGGATAGGATATCTCCGTATCCTCTTTTTTCTAACAGTGTTTTTAACATATCTTTAGCTTTATGAAGTCGCCATTTTACGGTCGTTAAAGGGAGTGAAAGAAAATCAGCTATACGTTTCTGTGGCATCTCTACCCAGTAATAGAGTTTGATGACTTCTTGAAAATCTAGGGGCAGTGAATCAATTGTATCTCGGATTGCTTCATGTGTAGATTCTCTTACAAGTATCATTGCTGGGTCTGTAGAATTCGGTTCTGCTTGAATTTGTAATTCATCATCATCATCTTCATGCAATTGGATTCTACTTGCTCGTTTCATGTAGCGTAGCGCACGGTTTCTCGTAATGGAATGTAACCATGCGCCGAATCTATTCAGGTTATCCAGTTGTGGTAGTGCCTCAAATGCTAAGAGGAAAGCATCTTGAACTATATCTTCTGCATCCGTTGGGTTTCGCACGATCTGTTGTGCTACTGTCAACATCGCGCGTTGATAGCGATTGAACAATTCATCAAATGCGCTGTTGTTTCCAGTTAACACAGCAATTATCAATTCAGCATCCTCAGCATCCTGCAATTCTGGTACGCTCATTTAATTCCACTCCTATCGTTAGTTAATAGAGAATCATCCATTGAAAAGGATAGAAGTTTAATGCGTAGATGAAGTGAAAATAGCACGTTTAGTAATTGGGCGAGGTTAGGAGACCTCGCCAGCAGGGAGTGAACCTTCATCATGTGAACAGACAATACCGAATTAATTATTTAATCTTCATAGGTTGGTTGATGAATGATCTGATGCCTGCCTAAGAAGATGGTTTGAAATACATAACCAGACATGCCCCGATAGCTGCAAGCAGAATACCAATTATAAATTCTGGACGCACAGCACTCCAACCATTCTCTGGCGGATGGGACAAAGTTGCAACTACAGCGTTTACGATAGGGGCTCCAGCAAAGACAATGGACATGACAACTGCCGGTTTGCCACCAGCACCGAATGCAAGCAGTACACCAAAAGCACCTATTGCCCCGACTACTCCAGCAAGGAACGACCACGTAACACCTTTACTTGTAAAGGACCAGTCTGCTCCACTTAAGAGTAGTAATACCGCAGAACCGATAACTGCAACCAAGAGATATGCCAATCCTACAAATAGAAAGGATTTGTATCGTCTGATGTCTTTTCCCTGTTCAGGATCAGCATTTTTTTCTAACATAAAACTTTGTCCATTGTGTAAGAAAACGCCATAGAGTCCCCAAGCCGCAACTGTGAGAACAACAAAGATAATCCATGTTTTAGTCATTCTTTTTTCCTCTGATTAAAGATATTAATTGTTCGTGATATACGATGAAACAGATAATTTCTATACATATTTTTCAAAAACATGCATAAGTTGTTGTGCAATCTTTTCGTGGCTAAAATCCTGATGTACATTCATTTTGCCATTAGCACCTAACTGTTTACGTTTTGAGGGATCTCGGAATAATTGGTATATACCTTCAGCAACCGATTCTGCAGATTCAGGATCTACGAGGATACCCCCTTCGGTTGCTTTTAGCATTTCAGGAAATGAACCGTGTTTTGGTTGTACAACAGGCACACCGTTTGCTAATGCTTCCAATATTGATAGACCTTTCGATTCACGGTAAACAGTAGGTACAGAGAAAACATGTATACGGTTCAGAAAGTCTATTTTCTGTGTTCGTGTGACTTCCCCATAATGCACGAAACTATCTTGAAGTTCCCAGTCATTTATCTGTTTAACTAACTCTTCAAAATAGGGTTTATCCTTTTTTCCTAAGTAACCTGCAACATGCAGTTCTAAGTTATCTACGCCGAACTCTTTAGCAAGTGTATAGAATGCACTGACCAAGATATGTAAACCTTTCTCTGCACAGATTCGAGCCAGATACCCAACAATAAACGGAGGGGGAACCGGCTTTTCGTCTTTTCTACCGTGTCCATCCAAGTTCAATCCAAGCGGTACGACATCAATTCTATCAACGGAAAGTTTCAGATACTCACTTGCCATGAATTGTGCGTAGTAGTTGTTTGGGGCAACGAAACCGTCTGCATCTATTGCGCGTTCAGCGAGCAGTGATAATGCTTCGGATTTGTACGGATCTATTAGATCTCGTAGAAAAATATCCTCACCTTGAAGCGCACAGATTACTGGAACATCTAAGGCATTCTTTATCTCTTTTGCAAAACCCAATAGCATAGAATTCGTTAAATATACAATATCGGGTTTATTCTCTACACGGAGCCATTTGACTAATTTTTCTAACTCTTTTCTCTGAAATCCGTTCTCACCACTCAGCATAGAAACAGTCAGTAAACCTAAATCACGAGCATCTGTAGATGCACTAAAGCGCGACAGACTATTCAGAAGTGAGGTGTTATCAAGCAGTCTATCAAATGCCCAGGGCGTATGTCGGAAAAATGCTAACTTCTGCTGTAGATAGACATTAATGCCACCATAGAACACCCTGTCTAAACTTATGTTCTCTTCATCTGTTCGTGTTGGTGTATAGGTTGGAATTAATGATACATTATGTCCTTGGTCTTTTAATGCTGATGCCATGGTGTTGTCGTGTATACATGTACCGCAATACATACCCGCGGCACCAGCAGTTACATAAGCAACTTTCATGTTTCTAACTATATAATTGGAATATATCGGTTTAACCGATAATTATATATACCTTTCATTTTGTAAAAAACTTATTTATCGTGTCAGAAGATGGCGGTTTTGTTAGCAGTGATACAAGAAATAAGATGGATGAAGATGTGAGGATAATTACAGCAACTGGCATGATCCCTGTACCACCCACTGTGTATCCAGGTGTTTGCCAATTTTGTATAAAGAAGTATAGCCATAATACAATCACACTTACGATTGACGCATAGACACCTATTTTAGTACTGTGCTTCCAAAATAGTGCAGCAACTACTATTGGAAAAAGTCCTGAGAAGCCAGTGAAAGACCATACCGCGAGTTTAAAAATGCTTGGTGTTGCAATTAGAGATAGGGTATAGGTTATAGAAAGTATCCCAATAACGAAGAAACGTCCCACCCAAACATGTTGCTTGTCTGACATTTTTTCTTGTCCCCCCTTTATCATATAATGCTGCACAATATCGTGCGTAAACATACTACCCAGTGACAACGATTGTGAATCTAACGACGACATGATCGCTGCAAAAACACCTGCCCCTAAGAAACCTGCTAAGGCTTCTGGTGCATGTTTGTGTATGAGTTTAATGAGGACATTGTTGGTTTCTGGCCCAGACAGCGCTACGAAATCCACATTTCCTAATATACCGAGCAGGACACTCGGTATCCATACCACTGCTATACAGAGTGGATATAAGATTATCGGATAACGGAATGTGCTTACATCTTTAGCAGTTAGACAGTGGGAAAAGATATGTGGGAACATGCCTACGGAGAGTGGAATGCATGTGTAGGTTAAGAGTTCTAAAGGTTTAATATGCTCTGTTTGCTTTAGGAGATGTGTGTCAACTTTTGCAAGTGCCTCTGATAATCCGCCTAATTTGTTTAGAATCACCACGAATGTTATTCCACCCAGTGTCATAAAGACAAGGGTTTGAAATGTATTGACCCAAGCAGTTCCTCGCATACCACTATATGTCACATAACATAAGACGACCGCACAAACTAATAATCCTCCTAACCATCGTGGAATTGTGTTTTCCGTTATAGTTGCTAATGTTCCACTTCCACCCATCACTCCGATTAACAGATAAGGTATTAGTAACAAAACGAGTACAGCAAATATAAGTAACCCTAAGCTGTCTGATTCCCACCGTTCCCGGAAGTATTGCACTTGTGTGAAGTATCCGTATTTTTTACCAAGTTTCCATAGCCGTGTGCCAATAAATAGGAAGACACACGGTACCACAATTGCCGAGGATGATGCCATCAGAGCAAAAACCCCAATACCTCTATGGTATGCCTCACCAGAAGCACCGAGTATTGAAAACGCAGTCATGTGAGTACCAAACAGTGTCATTAATAACACAAACCAATTAATGGACCTACTTGCTACAAAATAGTCCTCACCGGTGTTTTTAAACAATCGATGACTTATAATGCCTATACCGAGTACTAATGCAAGATATAGTGTAAGAACTGTAATGATCATGTTATGTTTTATTTAGATGTGTATAATGTATATTTTACAATGTATGCCATGAGTAGGGTCGCGACAAAACAGTATACTATGTGATATAATAATCCTATCGGAATACCCAATACAATTTGTGGGTTATCCCACAGCCAGAAGTCGTTATGTAAGACAAACAACAGGACCAGCAGAACGTAGAGTAGAATTTTAAGTGACCGTTGCATGGTGAGTTCCCTCTTTCTTCCAATTATAGTAAAACACCACTGTAGCTGCAAGTATTGCAAGCGCGTGAATCCACAAGAAACCGACACCCGTTGAAATGAAGAATAGACAGATAACAGCAAGTATACAGATACCCCTTTCCAACAGAGTCATCTCCTTGAAAGCATAGCCTGCCATACTTGCTGCAAATATTACTGTTCCAATTAGAGTCAGTGATAGATTTAAGAATAAACTCCATATTTCTATACTTCCACCTTCAGGATTAAGCAACAGGAGTTCAGGACGTAAGACAAAGGCATAGGGTAGCGCGAAACCTACGAGTGAGAATCGAAAAGCGGCAAATGCAGTTTTCATTATGTTCGCGTCGGCAATTGCTGCAGCTGTATACGCCGCTAAGGCAACAGGAGGAGTTACCATAGACATCATACCGAAATAGAATATGAAGAAGTGAACCGGTAGCACTTGCTGCCCAAAACCTAATTTATGCAGAACTTGGCCCATCATGATGGCAACCAAGAGATAACACACTGATGAGGGAAGACCCATTCCAAGAATGATCGTTGATACCATCAGCAGAAATAGGGCGAGAATCAGGTTTGTTTCTGCTAACGATAACATCGTTGCTGCCATTTCAGCTCCAATAGCAGTTAATTCTACGACACCTAAGATAATCCCAACACAGGAAGCCGCAGCAATTAATGACACGCCGCTATGTGCAGCGTTCTCCATTGCCTTCATCATACCTGAAATGCCGACTCTTGTTTTCGGATGGAATAAACTTACAATCAAGATAGCCAATAGTGCCCAACTTACAGCACGATACGGAGTTGAGGCTCTTAATAGGAATCCAAACATACTGAGTAGGAATGGACTTTCATCTGTACCGCTGCCATCTGCTCCCGGTAATTTCAAAAGAAATACTATGAGTGTAACAAAAGCAGTAAAGAAAACGACACCTTGCATCTTTGGTAGTTTTTCTACTGAATCTTCCTGTAACACAGACTGTTCAGATTCCTTCTGATTCTCTGAAGATGTAGACTGACTGATACGTCTGGCATAAAAATGGACGATGAGGAGCAGGGCAGTATAATAGAAAATCGCTGGAATTAACGCGGCTTTAATTATCTCAAGGTAGGTAACGGATGGCTCTACGATCTCTAACATCATATATGCAGCAGCACCCATAATAGGTGGAACTAATGCTCCACCTGAACTGGCTGCAGCTTCAATACCGCCAGCAATTTCAGGTTTGAATCCAACGCTCCGCATCAAAGGTATAGTGAATGTACCGGTAGTTGCTGTATTTGCAACAGCTGAACCAGATAACGACCCCATCATGCCGCTTCCTATCACTGCTACCTTTGCCGGACTGCCTTTACTTGTCCCAAATACCTTCTTCGCAAGATTGAGAATATATGTCGTCGCACCAGTCCGTTCCAGCAATGTGCCGAATAGGACGAAGAGAAAGACATAAGTAAACATCACATTCAGGGCAACACCAAAGACGCCACCGTGTAGAAAAGTCTTACCTATCACACGTTCCATTGAATAGCCACGATGTTCAAATAACCAACTTGGCAAATATTGTCCTGCAAGCGCATAAAATAAAAAGATACTTGCCAGAATTGTTAACGTTAATCCTATAGAACGACGAGTTGCTTCTAAAATAAGAATGAGTGCAACAGCACCTATAATGAAATCCAAGAAGTGTTCGGCTGATGCTCGATTACCAAGATATGTATCGTTCAACCAAAAAGATTCAAAGACCGGCTCTGTCTGAAGAATGACATAACCGAAACAGACTAATGATAAAAAAGCGAGTCCAAAATCCAAGATAACACTCAACGGATTCTCTGCCAATTTAGGATGTAGTGGATACTTAAAAAAAACTATTATTAGACCTAACAAAGCGAAAAAAGCTAACTTTGATTGAGGTCTTTGAAATGGATAGTTGAAGTTGACTTCGACTAATATAAAAATACTTAGTGCGACAGCAACCGGAAGGATAAGTTTTCCTTTGATCTCTCTTAATTGATCCTGCAAGTGATTCCTTTACGTAATTAATCTGATGTAGTAAATACTGGGTTTCTAACGAGAAAGTTTGCCGATAATAGTTCTGAATCCAATGAAACTTAGACAGTATTGACACGGAACATATTCTCTTTAAGTTTAACCGAAATTCTAAGTTGAGTCAACAGAAATCTGAAAATAATGACGCCACCAGCCAACCCACCAAATATAACGATTAGCGTCAAGTTATACCAATTTTAATTATTTATATGCCATTCTTCCATAGGTTGGGTTGAGGAACGAAACCCAACATCTTGACCCATTATAGAGCAATACATGTCGCCAGTTAATATTTTATTGCCGTGCCTCTACACGACCTACGAAAATGGTATATTATAAAGTAGAAATGGTATTAATTATAAGCGCGAAAGGACTACGCATCAAGCTTGAAACACTGAAAAATACAGTCTCCTATCCGATAAAATACAAAAATGGCTGATTTGTTCTTGACAATTGTTATCATAAATGTTATAATTTATTGCAGATAAGAGGATACAGCGAGATTCAGTGGGAATTTTGCTAATTCTTGCATTATTACTTGGATAACACCCTCTTCTTTTTGAGTGGAAACAATGAAAGACCAACAAAAGAACCATAATTTTACTAAAATAAACGCGCAAGATATCTATTGTTTACGCGGAGAATGGGTTGATGTCCCGTTTGATAGTTCAGTTGTTTTAACATCGCTTTTGAGACCCCCCCCCCCTGCCAACGTCACCGTTAAGTATAATAACACATTACAGCAAAACAACTTTGAAAGTGTTAGTAGTTCTAACACTGCTGTGCCCACACGTCCATTTTGGATCGTCGTGGGTTTTTGTTGTTACATTTTTCTTTATGTGATATGTGATAGTTCTATTCGTAACAGGGTGTCAAAATTAAAGCGGTATAAAAAAATGCAAATTAGAGGTGCGGAGTGCAGGTTTAATGTCTAAATTACAAATCAATTTGGAGGGTATAATGTCTATTTATAGATGTATGAATATTTTGGTTATTTTCTTGATTGTTTCAATACTATCAATGTCTTGTAGTGATAGATGGCAGGGCGTGATTACAGATGATGTTAATGATCAAGAAGATGTTAATGATCAAGAAGCTGATAAGCAAATGGATGATATGGTGATGACAATTGGAGATATGAAATCTGATAGCTCAGGATTTAAATCTCATGAGTCTGGATATATGATTAGAATCGTCAGCGATAATGATAATCAAAGTATTGAAAGTGGTAGTAATTTCGATGATATTTCAATTAAAATACTTGATAATCAAGGCAATACAGTTGATGGTGTTACTTTTGATATTGTTGATTCGGATGATAATTTAATTCATGAAAATATCAAAAGTGTTTTAAAAGATGATGGTGAAATTGTATTAGAAGGATCCTCTATTTCCAATGATGTTGGTACTTATAAGATTGTGGCAAAAATAACAGATACAGATATTTCTATTGATGTTGCAATAATTAAACAAACAGCAAAATCAGAAGAACAAGAAATGTCAACTGAAGAACAAGAGAATCCGATGACAGATACAGATACAGATTCCAACATAAAACAATTACCAACTACAGTTGAGATAATCAGTGGAAATAATCAGTCAATTGAAGAGTGGCACTTGGCTGATCCAATTCAAGTAAAAATATTGGATCAGAATGGAAAACCGATTCAAGGTACAGATTTTAATTTTACAAATTCTCTAAACCTGAATGATATAGGTGAAGTTTATACTAAGAAAGCCACTGATAGTAATGGTATAGTGACAATTGAATCACATGTCCCAAATCTTGATCTGGGTACTCATTATCTGCATGTTTCTCTTGATGGTTTTAATATATTAGCAAGTATTAAGATTGAAATTTTTAGAGCTGTCGTCACACAAGTTAGCGACACAGTTGTCCCAACAACAATAGATATTGTGCTGGGACAGGGGCAAAAGCAAACAGCAGGAAGGGTTTTGGGAGATCCATTTAGTGTCAGAGTATTCGATCAAAATGGAAATCCAATGTCAGGTGTTGAGGTAGTTTTTGAATCAGACAATGGGGGCTCATTTCAGGTAAGAGGTCACAGTGTTCTCACCAATACTGTTTCGACTAATGAAAATGGATATGCACAGACTACATTCAGATTAGGATCTAATCTTGGCGAGTATGTAATAACTGCCCGAATTAAAGATTCAAGCATGTTTGTTGAATTCAATATAACTTCATTGGAAAGAGGTGCGATAGATATAGTGACTGATGGAAGTATATATGAAGTTACAATAACAGATGTATCCGCTAAAAAATTGGATGATGGGGATACGGAAATAACTTATTCTTTCAAAACCAAGTTATTGAAAGCTTGTGATTATTTATGGATCGGCACATACGGATTTTTTACACTCATTAACCCTGAATTAGGTCTAGGTCGAGATGATTACCATGATGCAAATGAATGGACGCCTCCTGAAGAAGATGGGTTATGGCCGGCAAATACAGAATTTGAAGTATGGACATTTACATTCAAAGTTGAAAATTTAGATACACCGGTTGATGAAATTAATGCAGAGTATATTGCGGATAATTTCATTGCTGTTGAACCAGGATGTGATTAAATTAGAGCGTATCTCATAAATAATCAGAAGATTGAAAATATGACTTTTAAAAAATC
>CAZURU010000153.1:0-10892 GCA_964623585.1 uncultured bacterium | reverse complement strand
GATTCCAAACATCCCGGCGAAAAACTCCGTTTCGGTGTCATCGCGTTCAACGTACTGCTGTTTGAGAAACTGTACGATGGCTTGTCCCATCGTTAGTTCGCGTGTCTTCATTTTTTACTCTCCTATCTATGCGTTATAATCCACCCCGGACTTCAACGAACGCGTCAACTTCAGCCATTGTCGGCATAAAGTTTGCACATCCGTGTTGGGTTACGACGATTGCTCCGGTAGCATTTCCGAGTCGTGCTGATTGTTGCCACCCCCATCCGTTTAGTATACCATATATAAAACCGCATGCAAATGCGTCTCCAGCCCCAAGTGTATTATACACATCAACGGGAAAAGGAGAAGCATGAATAACTTCACCATCTTTTGTGAAAATGTCCGCGCCATCTATTCCCCGTTTCATGACAAGTGCGTTGGGTCCAGCATTTAAAATAGTTGTAATAGCTGCGTTGATATCCCCTTCAATGTTCGGATTAGAGATTTGTGAGTCTTCTATTGACATCTGTGTAACATTTGTCAGAGATGTTGCCTTAATTTCCTCCTCTGTCCCAATAGCAATATCAATATTTCGCAATGTAGAACGAATACTTACCCCAAAAGCGCGAGGGTCATGCCACTGGTCTGCCCGAAAGTCTAAATCTAGGAAGACTTTGCGTCCCATTGTCTTAGCTTGTTCTGCTGCAAAGAGTGTAGCAGTTCGGCTTGGTTCTTTGCTGAGACCAGTTCCCGATATCAATATAGCGCGACTCTCGGAAATTGGTGAAGCAAGAACATCATCGATAGTCAGTTCAATATCAGCACAGTTTTCACGGTAATAGATGAGTGGAAATTTATTAGGCGGTTCTATTCCAAGGACAACCGCACTCGTGCGATGTTCAGGTTTAACGACAATAAAACGTGTTTCAATATCTTCCTCTTTCAAAAACTTGAGTATGAATTCACCAACCGGATCATCTCCGATGGCAGTCAGAAGTGCAGACTGTAGACCGAGGCGACGTGTACCGACACTTATGTTTGTCGGACATCCCCCAACAAATGCGCCAAAACTTGTTATCTGGGGAAAAGGTGTTCCGATATCATTTGAATATAGGTCTATGGAACTACGACCAATAGCCAGCACGTCATACATTCTATCGTCTACTCAATTATCCAGTATTTTCCAATAGTATTCTGTCCAACAATTTCTGTGCCTCAGTTACAGATCTTGGTGGATTTGATAATTTTTCACCAATTGATAATATTTGCATAGAATAATCATAAGCTCTCTGTAAATCGCCGTTAAATTCTGCGTTTTCGGCTGCATTGAAATAGCAGACGGTAGCAGAAGCTTTACACTTTTCAACTTCTGGATCGAGTTGTGCAAACCGGTAATTATCTGCTGCTAGTATGAAAGATTTTCCTGCTTCTGTCCATGCGCGTTGCATTTCTAACTGTCGTGCTAAATGAACATAATAAACAGCCCCGTTTTTTGCGTTTTTTCTTGCGGTTCGTTGCTTTTTTGCTGCGGCATAGGAGAATCGTGCGCGCGTATAACAGTTTGCTACGAGCTCAATATCTTCCGCTCTTATGAACTTTTTGGCGTGTCTGTTATAAAATGCCCCAAGTCTGCTATATTGAATCAAACATCGACGCATATTTTCTTGTTGCATATATATTTGTGCCTGCTGGTAGATATGTGCTGCTTCCCTTTCATGCGGATATTGAATATCCTCGTGCACCTTATCTAATAAAAACTCAGGTGGTGCTTCCTCAATTAAGACCCGATAGTTTCTTTCCTGTTGTTCTTGTGTCTGAGGAACAGGGAGCTTATATAAGTCTTCGTGGACAATTTCAGGTTCTTCGTGGTGTACATCAGGTGCATCGTAGTAAACGGAAGGTTCTGTTTCATCTTCTGAAACAGTCAACCTATCTAGCAGGTTTGCTTTTTCCGTAGCAGATAATTCTTCAATCAATTGTAGGATGTCTTGATCTGTTACCCTATGCGGAGGAGATGTCGCGTTGGTCACTTCCTTAAAGATTGCATCTGCTTGTGTTACGAGATCTTCATCTTGTAAACTAAGATTATGTGCTTTATGTATCTCTCTGAGTGTTTCATCAACAGAACCATTTTCAATGTATTCAATAGCATTGGAATAATGTTGTTTAAGCCGAATTTTTCGTTTTGCTTCGTTTTCCTTTTCCAGTCTGTTGCGTGTTTCGAAGAAGAGAGTTTGGTTGATCCGTTCAGCGACATCAATCTGTAATCGGAAAGTTTTTCTACATCGTTCAAGAGCTTTTCCCAATTCAGTAGCAGGAGAATTAGTGCTTTCTGCTATGAGTATAGAAGCCTGTTTTTCATATTTCCATCGCCGAATTCTATCAAGTTCATCATACATTTCTTCTGCAGTTTGGTACCGTTTATGTACATCCCTATTGAGAGCTTTTACAGCGAAGTTTCTGAATTCCTCTGGACATTTTTCGAGATTTTCAATTTCACCCGCAGCTTTTTTTCTATCAATTGCCTCTGCTTCACCAGAAAAAGGGTATTGTTTTGTAAGTGCTTCATATATTACCAGACCTGTAGCGTATAGATCAGCTCTGAAATCATAGGCACCGTACTGTTGTTCTGGTGCCATGTATCGTCTTGTACCGGTCATAGTGACAGCAAATTCTGTAGATTCCCCAAATATTCGTGCAATGCTAAAGTCTGCTATTTTTGCCTCTTTTTCAGCGGTAAGCAATATATTCTGCGGTTTAATGTCGCGATGTAAGATGCTTTTAGCATGTGCAGCTTTCAATCCATTGCAGATACCTATCCCGATATTAAGGACGTCGTTAATGGTTAGATCGTCTTGTTGTACAAGTTGACTTAGGTTCGTCCCATCAATATATTCCATAACTATCCAAGCGAGGCAGTTATCCCTACCGGGTTCGACAGTATAGACAGCAACAATGTTAGGGTGTCCACCTATATTTGACATTGATTTAAGTTCAGATCGCAGAAAGCGTATTCTATCGGCAGGATAAGCATCTTTAGAGAGTGCTTTGATGGCAACAATTCGCTCTGTCAATTCTTCACGGGCGCGAAAAACTGACGAGAAACTACCTGAACTCAGATATTCCTCCAATCTGTATTTACCTAATATCAATTGATTAATCTTCATAGCGATGAATCTTATGTTGTATTGTAAGGAAAAGCATAAGGTGTAGATAACGCCTTTTTAAAATTAGCAAATTTGACAAGAACTGTCAACAATAATATTGCTAATGAATTATTGTGCAGATTTGACAGTATCTGCAAGTTCTTTTGCTCTTTCGGTAAGTTTAGCAAAATTCTTAGTATCAATGAACCTACTATTTACGAGAGAACTTCCCACCCCTAAAGCGGCTGCCCCAGCAGATATATATTCGGCTGCATTGTCTGCGCTGATGCCACCGGTCGGAATTAGTGGAATCTGGGGTAGTGGTGCTTTAATATCTTTGATATAGGAGGGCCCTACTCCGGTTGAAGGAAAAACTTTAACATAATCTGCCCCATGTTCCCATGCTGTTAATATTTCTGTAGGTGTAAATGCGCCAGGTATTACGACTTTAGCATACCGGTTGCAAATTTCAATTACTTCTGGTTTTGTGACTGGACTGACGACGAATTCAGCACCTGCAAGTATCGCAGCGCGCGCCGTTTCCGAATCCAGAACGGAACCAACACCGATAAGTATACTATCACCGAATCTTGTAGCTACTTCAGTGATTACACGTAACGCGTCTGGCGTTGTCATCGTTATTTCAATAACATTAATGCCTCCAGTTTGAATAGCCTCAGTTGCTTCAATCAGTTCATTTGAGCTGTTGGCACGAATTATCGCCACGATACCGCATTCTTCAATACGTTGCATCTGTTCTAATTTTGTCATACGCTGCCTCATTTTTAGATTATCTTTAAAATGATCAATGGTTGTTTTCGGTTGCAACATGTTCTCCTTGAACTCTTGAATCTATTTGCATATAGATTTTTTGTTGCAATTAACCTCTTAACATGTTAAAATAAGTATAAAGTCTTTCAAACAGAAGTTCTTATATTATACCATAAACGGAATTGAGGTTTGATACTCCCGGACGAATAGTTAACTATACTTCGTCCATACAAACGAATGGAAGTTCCACTATTACCTTATTTGATTGGATTAGTAGGTTTACTTATCCTCTCCGGTTTTTTCTCCGGTTCTGAAACTGCTCTCTGTGCTTTGACTCGCGTGCAGATAGAAAAGTTACGACTTGAACGCGGAAAGACCTCTGCGATTGTCAATTTTGTTGACAATCCTCGTCGCTTGTTTATCACAGTTCTACTCGGTAACAATCTGGTTAATGTTTCTTTTGCCATACTTGTTCTCCGGCTTGTCCCGACAATATTTCCAGCATCTATAGAAGACTTTTTTCCCTACTTGGCATTAATATTGACTGTCGTGCCGATGCTTATCTTTGGCGAAATGACACCAAAGACTTATGCTATAAAATATCCTGAGATTTTTGCCAAAATAACTGCCCCCCCCTTATGGGTCTTTTCTATCTGTATCACACCTTTACGTTCCCTACTTCGCAGAATTATAGACAGACTTGTTCCGATATTTGGTGGAAACCCGCCCCCTGAAGAAGAATTCACAGCAACTGATTTGCAGGCGTTATTCAAAACATATCACGAAGAAACGCTTCCACCTGAAGAACGCGAAATTGTAAGCAATATTCTTGAATTGCAAGACATTGAAGCGAAGGAAATCATGGTTCCCAGAACTGAAGTTGTCGCTGTATCCACATTGCACACTATTCAGGAGACATTGACGCAAGCAAAGCAATCCGGTTTTTCTCGAATTCTTGTCTATCAAGAAGAAATTGACAAAATATGTGGTGTCTTCTACGTTAAGGATATTGCAAAGTGGCGCACTCAAGATGTCAACTCTTTAACGATTGAGGAGTTCCTTATAAAGAGAGAACAGTATTCGGAGTTATCCGAGCAGGCACCCCTCATACGTGAACCCGTAACTGTACTTGAAATTCGCAAAATCGGGATACTATTGTTAAGGCTGAAACGTGAGAAAACTAAATTAGCTGTCCTCCTTGATGAATATGGCGGGTTTTCTGGCATCGTTACCACAGAGGATATCGTTGAACAGGTCGTCGGTGATATCGTTGATGAACATGATAAAGTCGATGCTGTGAATGGATGTATAATACACTCAGAAAACCCATTAATAATAGAAACTACAGGACGAATGAGCATCCGTGATTTAAACCATCAATATGATCTGAATATTCAGGAAGAAGATGCGGATACAATTGGTGGCTACGCTTATGGACTGTTTGGACGAATTCCATCTGTAGGTGAAACACAAGTAAATGAAAACGGCCTGGCGTTTGAAATTATCGCAATAGAAGGTAACTTAATCACAAGTTTGTTAATCCGTGTGCATGAACGTGATGAACTAGAAGAAGAAAAAAGCTGAGTATTTAAGATTGCAAGTCCTAATATTGTCCATTTTTTTAATCGGTGCTGGTAGTGCAACGCAAACCGCTTTATTGATTACTCTGTTTGCAGTTGCTGTACTTGTGTGCCTTGTCTTGTCCGCATTCTACTCCGGTTCAGAAACTGCTCTTGTCTCTGTAAATAAACTACGGATAAACCAACTTGTTGAGGCTAAGGACAAAAAGGCAATGATTATCCACCGATTAGTTGAATCACCTGATAGGATGCTTGCGCTTACATTGGTTGGAACAAATCTTGCCAATATACTCATTGCACAGTATGGCGATCGGTTGACTGAACAGGTCCTGCCACATCTATCAGGTAGAAAAATACAAGGAGTTATCTCTATCCTTTATGTAACAATCCTCCTCCTTATTTTCGGAGAGATATTACCCAAAACAGTATTTCGCGTAAAAGCCGATATACTTGCTTTACGGTATGCGTTTCTTTTGAGAATTTCTGAATATATTTTAGCACCGCTCATATACTTTGTGCAAAAAGTGACGAAATTCCTCGTTAGAATCGTAGATAGAGGCACTTCTGAACCTAATGTTGATGCCCAACGGGAAGAATTGCGTTTGCTTGCAACTATGGGTGAACAATCAGGAAATCTCCATGTTGAGGAGCGACGTATGATTCACCGTCTGCTAAATATTCAGGATCGAACTGTTCGGCAGGTAATGGTACCGCTTGTTGATATCGTAGCAATTGAAAAAACAACCACCTGTGAAGATTTTTTGCAGATTGCCGCTGATTCCGGTTACTCGCGCCTACCAGTATACAATGAACGCATATACGACATTATCGGGATTGTGAATCTTTTAGATGTTATCTATGCCGAGAATCTACCTGATACGATTGAAACGTTTATCCGTACAGACTTACATGTTGTTCCAGAATCGAAGAATATTAACGCCCTCCTTAGAGAAATTCAGCAAACCCAGCATACGATGGTATTTGCGGTTGATGAATACAGTGGTATTGTTGGACTTGTAACCGTTGAAGACCTTGTAGAAGAAATCGTCGGTGAATTTGCTGATGAACGCGATGACCCTGATTCCATACATCTGATCGCTCCAGAAATTATTGAATGTGAAGGTAGAACTGAAATCGACATTTTAGAAGAACAGTACGGTCTATCTATTCCTGAAGGTGACTATGAAACTATCGCGGGTTATATCCTTGAACGTACTGGTACGATACCGGAAACCGGAACAGAATTGGAACTTGGTGACTCAGTGATCACGATATTAGAGTCTGATTCCCGCGCAATCAAAAAGATACGTATCCGCAGACGTCTGGGACGATTCAAAACGTAATGCCTTCTACAAAATCGCGATTCGGAGATCGCTCCTACAGAAGAGGTAAGCCTTATAGAATTCCAAGCGGTGGCATCACGACTATCTCTTCTGTAACCATGCCTTTAGGTTGTTGACATACAGACAAAATTGCATCTGCTATATGTTCCGGTTTTAGCATCTTATCGAAGTCTGGATGCTCTGGTATATCATCCCAAAAGGGTGTTTCAACTGAACCGGGTAGCACGGCTGTTACGCGAACGTTTTGTTGTCGTACTTCAGCAGCCAACACCTTTGTAAAGGCGAGTGCTCCTGCTTTTGCTGCACAATATGCTCCCGAAGCAGGAAAGGCGACTTTTGCAGCGATAGATAGGACATTTATTATCTGTCCCCCCCTATCCGCAATTAGATGGGGTAGCGCAAATTTCGAGCAGAGAAACACACCTTTCAAGTTTGCGTTGATAACTGTATCCCAATCTGTGTGTTCAAAATCAATAACATTACCAAAGACACCAGCACCTGCGTTGTTTATCAATATGTCCAGTTTCTGATAAACGTCAAGCGTTTCTGTGATCAGAGATTGAACTGCCTTATCATCTGTAACATCAGTTGGAATTGCTAGGACATCCGCCCCTATTTCTTTTAAATCAGCTTCAACCTGTTCAACGACATTGCGCGTTCTCGCTGCCAAAACTACCTTCACGCCTGATTTTGCGAAAACTTCTGCTGTTGCTTTACCAATGCCTTTAGATGCGCCTGTAACAATAGCAACTTTTCCTTCAATACTGTTTGGTGTTGACATAATAATCTATGTTATACCATTTCAATTATTTTTTCTCTCATTACCGACTGTTTAGAGATGAAGCGGTGAACGGCACAATCTAACAGAATGTGCTACAGTAAAGAGGCATTTTCATATAGAAATGGTATTAAATAATTTATGATATTAGTTATCCGTTGTGCGCGGTAAACCGAAAACTTCCTAAATACATCTCAGAAATTCTGCCCTTGAAGAGCTATCTTCACGGAATGTACCGAGCATTGTGTTGGTTGTCATCTTTGATGCCTGTTTCTCCACGCCGCGTGCCATCATACACATATGTTGGGCCTCTATAACAACGCCTACACCTGTCGGGTCTATTGCTTTTTCCAATGTTTCAGCAATTTGGCGTGTTAACCTTTCCTGTACTTGTAAACGCCGTGAAAACATATCAACAATTCTCGGAATCTTACTCAGACCGATGATGCGTTTATTCGGTAGATAGCCGACGTGACATTTTCCCCAAAAGGGAAGTATATGATGTTCGCAGAGGCTATAAAACTCAATATCCTTGACAATGACCATTTCATCGTAATCTTCGTCAAAGATAGCCTGATTTAGTAATTTAGTCAGGTCCTGTGTGTATCCGCTTGTTAAGAATTCCATGGCAGTTGCTGCTCGGAGTGGTGTTCTTTTTAAACCTTGACGGTTTAGGTCTTCTCCAAGTTTCTCAATAATCTGTGCATAGAGGGATTCTAAGTCATTTTCACTGTTTGGACATTCACGATTAATATCCGTTTCGTTTTCCTGTTTAGTCTTCATGGATTATGAGGGTTCTCCGTAATAATCAAAATGGTTTTTAGGTGTTTCGCGCAATCGTACCCTGTGTAAGCGCACAGGTTGTAAATTCGGTTCCAGAACATCCCAAAGTACTTTGACGAAGTTTTCAGATGTCGGATTAACATTTTCGAATTCTGGCGTATCAAGATTCAGATGTTTGTAGTCAAATCGTGAAAATACCTCCTTTTCGATCACTTCATCAAGCAGATTGAGGTCTGCGATCAATCCTGTTTTAGGATCAACAGTGCCTTTAATAGTCACTTCAAGAACATAGTTATGTCCATGACCAGCGGGATTATTACATTTTCCAAAGATTTCAAGATTTTCCTTATCTGAAAGCTCTTGGCTATGTAGACGGTGTGCAGCACTGAACTCATAAACTTTGGTGAGATAAACCATTACGTCCTCTCCATAATAGTCAGCAAAATGTGTAGAACTTTCATAGAGTCGCACGCGATGCAATAATGCATTAGGTAGAGAAGAATCAAGTCTTTGCCATATATCTATCGTGATGTTCTCACAGGTCGATTGTAGACGCGGGTTCTTTGAAAATACGGGATGCTGTTTATTCAAAAGTTTGTGGTCGTAGTGTGGCTGCACTTCTGTTTTCAACAGAGTATCCAGGTCTGTCAAGTTGATGACCATACCATCGTGCATGTCCAAATGACCTTTGACCATTACTTCAAGGACATAATTGTGTCCGTGGCTATTCGGATTAGCTGCTGTACCGAATAGTTGAAAGTTCTCTGCATCACTCAACTCAGGTATTCGATTGAAATGAGACGCTTCAAAAGCTGTTTGACGTGTCAAGTAATACATCAGTTAGACCGGGTGTGAAACCTTTCTGTAAGAAACCGTTCAACTATCAATCTGTTTTGGGGTAACCATCGTATCTCCAACCGATTCATACTGAACCGACATCACCCATTCGCCGGTACCCCGCAGTTGGACATTGCACTTTTTTAGCCACTCAATTAGTGTAAGACGGTCGCGTGCTTCCCATTCACAAAGCATCCTGCCTGATAACGTATCACATAGAACACGGATGTTTTGAACATCTTCATCCGCTTCTTCTTGGAAACGTTTCAACAGGCGTGCGACATCTTGCCGTGTCATACATGCGATTGCATGAGCAGAGACAAATTTCATAATTCAATCAATCTTATATTGTGCAAGTAATTTGCTTGATGATTACATCACCGTGTCAATGTTCAATCCCGTGCTATAGGTGCCCCGACCAAATTGCCCCATTCTGTCCAACTACCGTCATAGTTGCGAACCTTCTCATATCCAAGTAAGTATTTCAGGACGAACCATGTATGTGACGATCTTTCACCGATACGACAATAAGCGATGGTTTCTTTTGTATCATCAACGCCAGCACCGCCATAGATAGTTTTCAGTTCATCGTGTGATTTGAAGGTGCCGTCTTCAGCGACAGCAGTTGCCCATGGAATATTCGCTGCACCTGGAATGTGTCCACCTCTTTGTGCCGTTTCATTCATTCCTGGTGGAGCGATGACTTCACCGGAGAATTCTGCGGGTGAACGTACATCAACAAGGTTGATCACACCTTGTTCCAACGTGGGTAGGACATTGTCCTTAGTTGCGCGTACATTGTCATCGGGGAATTTAGCCTGATATCCGGTGCTTGCATAAGATGGTACATCCTTGACAAGTTCTCTACCTTCATCAATCCATTTTTGACGTCCACCGTTCATCACCTTCAATAGGCTCTCATCATGTCCATAATAGCGAAATTGCCATAGTGCATAAGTTGCAAACCAGTTGTTGTTATCGCCATAGAAAATAACGTTGGTATCGTTAGCAATTCCACTGTCATTGCAGAGTGCTTCAAACTGTTCTCTTGTCAGTATATCGCGTCGCACTTGGTCACATAGCTGCGTTTGCCAATTCAGTCCAACTGCCCCAGCGATATGTCCATCAGCGTAAGCGGTTGTGTCAACATCGACTTCAAGTAGACGGATTCCCGCATCACTACCGTGTTCTGCCACCCAATCCGTACTTACCAATACTTCAGGATTAGCGTATTCAGCCATATCTGTTACCCTTCCTTACCTTAGAAAAAATTATAGAGTGATACTGTATCTGTATAAATCTTAGATGCACGACAACACATTAGTATATGTTTATATTATACGTATTAGGTTTTATTTTGTCAAATATTCTATGCACCCCTCCTATAAAGAATGGTTTGAAAAAACATAAGAGATGTGATAACATGCTGTTGCATGAGATTGTCTCCAAATAATCCATATATGATATTTTGTTATTTCGCATGGCTTCTCAAGCATAAAAAGTCGAATAGAATCTTAAATGATAGATTGCATTTTCATAACGATATCAAATCTTAATAGGAGACATTTACAATGAATGAAATTCTTATTACAATATTAACGCTGATTTTTGTTTCAATCTTATACCATTTCTACTTTATAATATACCATTTGCGTAGGTCGTGTAGAGGCAC
>CAZURU010000152.1:0-10960 GCA_964623585.1 uncultured bacterium | reverse complement strand
GAAGCACAATCTAACAGAATGTGCTACACGGGACACAAACTGGAAAGTTTGTGCTACGAAGAGGTACAATCTAACAGAATGTGCTACAGCAATTTCAAGATGCATATTGGGCAGAGAGGGTGTCCTTGGGAGAACGGATATGCTAGAGACTTATCCGTTCTCTCAAGGAAGAAGAATTTTACCTCAACAACTATAAGGTCATCTTATTGTGAGGAGGTTATAATACCACAACTTACTTGTGTGCCTTCTGATAGAGCACCAGATCCAACCTGTTCATGTATAACTAATACTTTACCGTTTATATCTGTATCTGAATTGGTATCAAAAGTGAGATCTACGAGATAACTAAGGATGCCCGTCCCGTTTTCATCAGCTGTAATTGTGAGGGCATCATAACCTTCAACATCCCATATATTGCCGGGTGTGTCGCAGCTGGTACCTGTATAGATATATGCTGCATATTTACTATCAGGAACTGCATTCTGGATCTCAATATCTAAGTTGCGGATTTTCGATGATCCAGTAGATTCACCTGATGATACATATTCTTTAAAAACAGCTGTACCGGTAATCCCGCTTCCATTCTTTTCATCAAGTGCTACCGTAATGGTTTGATTTAGATCGATTAGACCTTCGTCAAAAACTTCAAGTAACTTTGTTGTACCACGTGATGAACCTCCTTCACAACCTGAAGTGAAACAGGCAGCAAGGATAAGAAAAGCTATGCCACATAAAACTTGCGTTTTAATGTATAAAGCTCTCTTATTATTGTTAAGTAATGCCAAACTTCTGAACATCATAATATACTCCTTTTTCCATCAAATAATGACGGTTGTAGTATGGTTGCTCTCCATATAAAGTTTTAGAAAATATTTAGGTAATTTGGCGAGGTTAGGAAACCTCGCCAGCAGGGCAGTAAACCCGCATCATGCAAACAGAAAATTACCTTATGAATTAATTAATCTTTATATGGAGAATTAGTATTGAATATAATTGAGATATGCCATCGCATCTGGTCTTCCAAATAATTCATATCTGGTAAACTCATGGTGCCCAATGCGTTTGCGGACCGAGAAACGTCAGGCATATCTCATATCCTCACATATTAGCGAGGACGTTGTGGTGGATTCTTACGATACACGCTTCCACCTGTCGCGAGGCTTTATTTAGTGTGAATATCCTTCAAGTCCGATAACCTGCAAACCGCTGTTCTTCGTTCCGACATAAAGTACGCCATCTGAAACTGTGAGAGATGTCGCCTTGTCAGGTATCACGGGTGTTATTCTTTCCCAATGTGCATCTTCATTTCTCAATCGATATACGCCACCTTGTGCATTTTTTGTTGAACTCACAGCGTACAGTGTTTTACCATCCTTAGCAAAGTGGTCAATGATGAGTTGTTGACCGTTCGAGTCAGTAAGGATGTTCCATTCAGTGCTATCATGTGTGTATAAAGCTTGTTTCTCAGTTGCAACGTAAACTGCTTCGTCAGTGGTGAGTATCTGCTTGAAAACTTCTACAGTGATCGGTAACACCATAGTCGTCCAAGTGCGTCCTCTATCAACTGACTGAAGGAGAACCCCATCAGGTTTGGCAACGTAGACTGTATCTCCATAAACATCTAACTTGAAACCGTTATAACCGGAAAAAGAGTTAAGGTCTGTGATTTCCCGATTGTCTTCTATCTTTGTATCATACCAAGTTGGGTCTTCTCCTCCTTCATGTGATGGTGACCAAATTAATAGTTTTCGCTTGTATTCAACATAGAATGTGTTCCCACTGACCGCGAAACCTCCAAAGATGTCGGTCCCAACGTCCAAGAGAGTTTTAAAGAAATTAGTGGCATTTTCCCCAGCATCCTCCTTCTCCTTCTCTTCCATAGACGGTTTTACTGTGTTCATAAAATCTCCGATGGGATTGCTTTCACCAAATGTGGGTATACCATCAAGAGGAAGCAATGTTGTTTTTTCTTCATCTAAATAGGAAAAAAATGGTTGAAGTCCGGCGACACCTTTTGCGTATAGGACTCCGTCCGATACTGTAATCTCTCCAATATTAGTCGTGGTCAGAGGAATCTTTCTATTCAAAATAGTCATATACATGCCATCTAACTGTACAGGAATTGCTTTCCATGATTGCCCACTATCGTTTGATGTTATGACTTGACCGTCTGCTACAGCGTAGAGTTTATTATTAAAGAAGGTTAGGTTCTGTATGTTGCCCCCTAAACCGGTATTAAATCGTTTCCATGAATTGCCACCATCGGTTGACCGACGAATTCCGTTAACATCCGCCACATAATACTGATCTTGATGTGAGTTATCGCTATGATCTTTTGCTTTGAAGGTCGTAATTGACCCTTGCCCTGTGAGTTTTCCGAAAGGTATAGTTTTCCAAGTTTTCCCCTCATCCGTTGAACGTAAGGTGTTGGGTTCTATAAATAACATGACTGTTTTTCCTTCAGCAACAATTCTAATTTTTGCAGCTACTTTATTTTCGAGGACTTTTGTCGGTGTTATATCCACCCATGAATCCCCTTGATCTGTCGATCGGAAGACTGTCCATAAAGGTTCTTTGCTTAGGACTCTCTTTGCGATTGCTCCAATATCAATAGCACTCACATCATCCATAATCTTGAGACCGCCGGCGACAATATACATTCGGTGTTCTGATACTGCAAATGCATGGATGGATTTTGTTTCTGCGATCGGCAATTGTTTCCATATACCCGGTTTTTTAGTATTATCTTCCGATTTCGATTCCAGATTAAGACGGAAAATACCTCTATTGGTACCAGCAAATAGTGCGTTTGCTGTAGATGTAACCGCATAGATTTTTCTGTTTTCCAAACCGATGTTTATAGGTGTCCAATTGGAGCCTGCATCATTAGAATAAAACATCCCTTCAATAAGAGTCAGGTATAGTTCAATAGCATCTTGTCCGTTATCTTTCACGATCAAACCAATCGCCTTACCTTCTGGACGCGTTCCGAGCGGTTTCCACGTCTTCCCATTATCATCTGAAGCGATTACCGTCTTCTCAGCAACAATAAATAGCGTATCATCATGTTCTGCAATGGCTATAGACATTGTGGGGTGTAAAGGTGGAAGACTATTGTTAATTAAGTCCCACCTTCTGTTATCAGTTGTCATTTGATAAAGTCCTATTGGTGTCATTGCGTAAAGCTGGTTTGTATTCGTGGCAAATAGTGTAGAGACTTTTACCTTGCCCGGACTATCAAGTTGCGTCCACCGTTCCGTAGAAAATGGCTGCTCTGTTTTAATTGTTGGTATAATGTTGGTTAAGTCTATGTCTTGAAATGTATCCGCATTTTTCCCATTACCTTGACTTTCACTTGCGATATCCGTAGTTCCGAGCTGATTATGTGCATCAGGTTTTATTTTTCGGACAAGCGTAACAGGGGTATCAACAATTTCAACCGTTATCATTGATTCTGCTTTGAGATCATAGGGCTGGAAAGAGAGTGAAAGATGTTGTATACCGCTTCCTATTAATAACAGGACTAAGACAGCAGAGGTAGCGGAAAGCATCCATGGTATAAAGGGTTTGCCTGTAGATGGGGTTATAGGATTGATTCGTGAAATACCATCCATGATGTTTTGTGTCAATTCTGCTGGGAGTTGGAAACTACTGAGATTCTCGTTTATTAACGCTTCTTCTTTTTTTAAGCGGTTGCGTGCACGATTAAGTCGACTTTTGATCGTGTTCTGGGACACCCCGAGCATCTTGCTAATCGTTTCATACGTCATTTCACCGAGGTAATGAAGCACCATAACTGTCCGTTCACTTTCAGGTAATTTTGAGAGTAATTTTTGCACAATTTCACGTTGCGTTTCAGCCGTTTCAGTATCTCTTTTTTCTGCTATGTATTGTGAATGTGACACTTTTTCAATCTCTGCTAAGTCAGTTGATTCTAAAGATTGGATTGGATATTTCTTTTTCCGATGCCATTCAGTACATAAGTGTGATGCAATCACGTAGATCCATCCTGGAAATCTATCGTGGTTTTTCAGCGTTCTTAGTCTTTCATAAGCTCTGAGAAAGGTATCTTGTGTTATTTCCTGTGCGATGTGAAAATCCCCTATTTTTCGCCATGCAAGTGCGTGAATTCCCTTCTGATATTTCTCAACGAGGCGCGTAAATGCGTTTTGATCTCCATCCAAGGTGCGTTGAATCAGTTCAGTATCGTTATTCTGCATAAAAATTACTCCGGTGTGATATCACTTCTTAATAGTAGTGACGATTCTTAAATTGTCAATTGTTGCATTATTTTAAAGGTTTAATGAAGAATTTGAATTGATAGCGTTATATTATACCATTTTTATTAGATTTTCTCTCATTACCGGCTGTTTAGAGTGAAACGGGGAAGGGCACAAACTAAAAGCTTGTGGCAGAATACGCGTTTGGTATTCTGCATTAATAAAGAGACATTATCAATTAGAAATGGTATAAAATCAGGGAAGGTGAAATCGGTTTACGATTTATAGTGACGCATTTTTATAATGAAAAAAGGACATAATTTGAAAAGAATATAATTTTTTACATTTGCGTATGCTGTGATTCCATTGGCGCGCGGTATTCTACTTTGAGTTGTGGAGTCTCTAGTCTGACATTCCCTTGATGTCTTGACTTCAGACAACTTTCTAATGTGCCACTAACTAACAACGTCCGTTCTGGAGGATAAGGGGCAACACCAGTTTCAAATAGTTCTTCAATCTTTGACACTAAACATGCAGAATATGTGACATTTGGTGTTGGGGTTAGGAAGAATTGCGTTGAAATCAGATCTGTTTCATTTTTCAGTTTTGCAGCAAAACAGTAGTCTCGAACTGCGCCGTTCAGCATGAGAAGTGTTGCTTGAAATCCATCGTTATATTCGATGAAATAGGCGGCTGGATTTTCAACGAGTCGTTGTAATTCTCCGTTTGCTATCATATTCTGTGTTCTTCCATCTTTATCTGTTAAACCGCAAGGTGTATCACTCCGTGAAAGAGCTGCTTCTAAGAGTTCCATAGACCAACGACCTTCCTCACCTGCTTTCCAAACTTGATCCCCATCTATCAATTGTACAGCAGCAACGCCGGTTTCACCACCTTTTCTACGTTCAACCATACACTGCATTGCTTCCAATGCGTGATAATCCATTGGATCTGAGCCGCCAACACCTACCATAACAGCACCTTCCAGTTCACTGTCTATGGGTATGTCAACATCGGGTAATCTCCATGTAACAGGTAGAGAGGAACCGGCAAGCAGCCCAAAACCGAGTCGGTGTGCATCGTCTACCATCTCCTTTGCTTTATCAAAACTGTAGGATAGATGTTTGTCGTTAAAGATGGGTACAGCACGTGCATCCTCTTCAAAGACCTTGACACACTCCTTAAAGAAGTCATATCTTGGATACAGTACTTGGCTTATTTCGTTGATAGGATATTCACCGTGTTCACCGACCAATAGCACAGCATCTACTGCAAGTTTATCGGTGCCGCATCTGAGTGCATCTGCGATCGTTGGATAGACAGAAAACCCAAATTCTTTTGCGCGGTCTTCACTTTGATCGCCTTCTGGTTTCTGTTCTACATAGAGCGAAACAACTTTCATATTAGGACGGTGCCATCTACCTTCTCTTGGGTAACCGACAAGAAAACGATCCGCAAAATGTTGCGCGTGTGAGAGATAACGATAAATTGTCGTAATTACTGCGATTCTTTTCATTGACTATGATCTCCAGAATGTAGATTCAGGAGTAGACCGATAGGATATGTCTAAATGCGGTGTATCCTGTTTTGAACCATCTTCAAACAGACTATCAACCCCTGCGGCTACAAGCCCTGTTGTCAATAGAGTCCGTTCAACAGGATAGGTTGCTTTGCCTGTCAAGAACATCTGCTCAATATTGTTCACTTGTGGAGAGAAGAAGTTTGCCAAGGTTGTTCTTGCGGGTGGCATTGGTAAATACATCTGCGTTGAGAGTATCTCACTGTCAGTTCCAATATAAGCGGCAAAATTGAAATCCTGGACTAAGCCGTTCATGAGAATCATCGTAGATTTTAATCCATCTTGATGTTCATAATGATAAGCAATTGGGTCTTTGACAATTTCCTTCATTTCGTCTGAGGTTGGGAAAGGGTTGTTAAATCCTGGACGCGATGGTGTTAGTGTATGACTACGACAGAGTGCAGACTCAAAGAGTTCACGAGACCAGATCTGTTCGTTTAGTGCATTCCAGAATGTGTCTCCACGGTATGCTTTCAGCCATTTTACACCGCATTCTCCGCCTTTACGGCGTTCTACCATACATTGCAAAGTTTCCAAAGCATGAAAATCGTAACTGTCTACGCCACCATAGCCAACACAGACAGCTTCTGATATAGGAATTTCGAGGGGCATGTCAATTGAAGGTGTTCTCCAAGTAACCGGAAGAGATGAACCCGCCATAAATGCAAAGTTCATCTCTTGGGAGATATCATACATCTCCCGCGCCCACTCCCAATTCCATGAGAGATGTTTATCGTTGAAGACTGGAACAGAACGTCCGCTCTGTTCAAACACTTCAATCATCTGCATGAAATGTTCATAGCGGGGATATAAACGTTGTCCTTTTTCGTTTGAGGGGTATTCTCCGTGTTCTCCGATGAGAAGGATACCATCAACTGCTAATTCTTCACCACCGAGCGTCAATGCTTCAGCAATCGTTGGGTATCCCTTCATAGTTGGAAAACGTTCTAACCGATCTTTACTAATGTCATTTTCTTTAACTTGTTCAACATAGAGTGAGACAAGATCCATCGGTGGATAGTGGTGTCTGCTGTTCCATCCGTAGCCTTCTAAGAATCGGTCAACGATATGCTGTGCGTGTGAATATTTGTGGTATATTGTTGCTATTGCAGCGATTCTTGGATGTTTATGCATTGTCTTTTCTTCTACATCACTGAATTTGAGAATTAGGGTAAGGTCTTATGGAATTCAAGAAAAGAGTCTGCAAGTGAAGCATTAAGGTTTACCTGCTTGAGTAGGTTGATGTCATCGATAGCTTCAAGTCTGGGAATAAGGGGGTCAACATCATCATCAGGGAAACGTGCTTTGAGGATTGCCAATGTACTTTCAATGCTATTTTGACGTACCCCTCGTTGTATCACAAGGTCGTAAAAAGGTGATTCTTGCATGATTGCCTCCAATAAAGGGTCCTGAAAATATTCGTCTGGATTTACTAAACTCCCAAAAAGCGATAGTGCAAATAAAAGCGTTCCCCGCATCTCTCTGTCAACATCAACAGTCTGGATCGTCTGTATACACTTCTCAACCCAGGTTTTAGATGTCATGTCATCTGGGGGTTTCATCAATGCCGTGAAAGGTAGTACCCCGATAGCGTCGGGGTTCAAAAACATTTCACCCTCTAACTCATAGATGCGGATGACGTTATACTGGAAAAATCCTCCACCCCGTTGTGGGTTTCCATACCTATAGAAACCTGGGTCTCTTTGCCCCGCGGGGGGCCGGAAATACAACACTGTTGAATATACGTTCTTCTCATATTCAAGAGCCAAAAAACTTGAATATGCAAGCATCCGTAAAGGCATCGGTTTATGGGTGCTGTCGTCAGTTTGCGCCTCTATATGTAAGATTGCTTCCTCGTCAGGAAAGCGAACATGATACGTCATATCGCTATGATGCATCCGGACCGTGGCTTGTTCTGTGCTCAACCGACTTATGACTTCCACATCTGAAGTATTCAGTACCAACTCTACTATATCCTGTGAAAATTCGACACCGATATGTTTAAAGACTGCATCATAGTATGGCATATCTATATTATATCTCAATATTTGGTTATATGTCAATAGTTATTTCGAACAGACAGTGACGGACAACCATCACTCTTTAATATTCGCCTTGAGATCCTTCCATATCATATCGTCACTTCTGAATTTCATTGGAGATTGATAAAATGGATTCTCGAAATTGTAGTTATTGTTTCACATGGCAATGTCTCTTGAAATTCAGGGTTTGCATTGACATGGTCATCGTGGTAATGCGTTACCCAGAACTGCGTAACGTCCGATATTTCACCGTCTTGCTGCATCTGCTGAATCTGATTTATGACGTTTGGTGAACCACAGTCCATGACGAAGGCTTCCTTCGTTTCAGATATGATGAGCCATGTTGTTCCTATATGGCGTAAGAATTCAGGAGGGGTCTTACCGTTGCGAATTGGCATGTGGTTCTCACAACCGTCAAATTCTTCAAAGAGTTTTGGAAAATAGTGTCTCAGTGCGGAGATAGAAACATATTTATCGTAGCAATCATCCAATCTATCAAATAGTTTGACTATTGCTTCATCCGGTTTATTTATGACAACACCGTGGGTTGGTATAATTGCATTAGGAGACGACTCACCCACCTTCTTAAGACTTTGCTTTAGTTCATCTCTGGCACCCAGAAACCCGTGATAATCAGTCGTCTGCTGTCCTTTCTGTAGACTGTAGAGTTCCCAAATCTGTCCTTGATCATAGATGAGGTCTCCTATAAATGCAAACCGTTGACCGTCAACTTCGACAACATAAGTCAAACTCCCATCTGTATGTCCAGGTGTTTCAAGTACCTTTATTGATGTTGCAAGCCATTCAATATGCATACCATCAGTGTAAGTTTCTGAAACGGTGATGGGGTCTGCTAACATCAGATTATGCGGGTGACAATTGTAAAGATACCATCTATACTTCGGATCGTTCCAGAACGTATCAACTTCGTTGAACCACTGCACTTCAGCCTTTGGAACACCGACGATAACATTCTCAGGAAATGTGTAACCTGAAACGTTGTCGCGATGATGATGTGTGTATAGTATTCTCTCTACTTCTGTAATTCCCAATTTAGTCAATGTTGACTGAATTGACGTTCCGCTTGCATCTATGAGCAGTGCTTTGTTACCATCACGAATGATACCTGTGTTAACATGGCTGTGATGTATGTATAAATGAGGACTTAATTGTGTGAGGTGTGAATCCATAATTTATAGATGAATAGTGATTTTGAAATTTGAGTGAAGTTTTAAAAGGAAATAGCGGTGTGTTACACCGCTATGTGCCTATTCCTCTGCGAATTGCGGTCTACCAAGTGCGTCAGTTCTTCCCTGTCGTTTATATTGTGGTAGATGTCCATCGGCATCTGCTAAGATGCGTTCATGTGCAAGTGCAATTCTGTCATCACCCTTATCTGAAATATCCTGCTGACATGTTGGGTCAGATTCCAGATCAAACAGACGTGTTCCGCTATTGAGATTAACACTTGAGAAATACCAATTTTTGGCATCTTTATACCAGACTGAGTTGACGTAGCGGCATGTCAGATATTCTCGGGATGTAAATCCGTCTTTACCTTCAATAAGTGGAAGTAGACTCTGTCCTTGTATTTCACCAGCAGGTTCAACTTCACTTGCTGCGATAACTGTTGCTGGCACATCAAGTGTATAGACGAATTCATCACAAGTTGTTCCTGCATTAACACCAGATGGGTGTCTAACAATCAATGGTATATCCATTGTTCCTGGATACATGAAGGTAGCAGGTTTTCCTGTGGCTTTGTCTGGGTTTTCGGCAAAGTTTGTACCGTGGTCGCTTAGGAACATAATCAACGTATTGTCTCGTAATCCGAGTCGGTCAATTGTATCAACTAAATTACCGAACCATGTATCAACGAGTGTTACCAAACCTGCATAGTTAGCCTTGACACTTGGAAGTCGTTTTTCCAGTTCCTCATCTTTCAGTGAGCCGTAAGGTAGATTTAGACAGATCGGTTCTCTATCTTCTCTACTGCCGTATAGGTCGTAGTAGTGTATAGGTGCTTCCCATGTTTCGTGTGGTGTGAACCCGTCTACATAGAGGTAAAAGGGTGTGTTATTGTGATTGTGCTCAACAAATTCAATTGCGGCACGGAAAAGTCTTGCGGTTGGCCAGTTATCTTCTTCTCGTTCCGGTTGTACGTTTACAATATGGGATCGGATTCGTCCTGGATTACCCCGGTATCTGGCGACTTGACTCGGATCAGCGTGTGCACCACCGCGGTATCTATCTTCTGCTTGTCCTCGTACAAATTGCCATTGACGAAACCCGCGAGTGAAGTTCATTCCTGGGACAAAATAGTGTGGCACATCTGCAAAAAAACCGGTGTGGTATCCGTTCTGGACCAGTGATTCAGCGATGGCAGGTTCATCTGAAGACATCGGCTGCCATCCTGGGGTATAGACGTTATCCCACGGAACAGGATTATATGTTTTGAAGGGATAGATACGTCTCCCTGTGTGTAAGGTGCGGCGTGTCGGTATTGTGGGTAAACACTCTGGGTGTGCATTGGTAAAACGGACACCTTCATTCGCGAACTTTGCAAGATTTGGTGTGTGAACCCAATCGTTACCGTAGGGACTTAAATATGCTGTTCTAAGGGTATCAGAAACAACGACGACAATGTTCAAACTCATGTATTACCTCCAATAATGTTATCTTTCGGTATTTTCCGCTTGAGAGACTTATGCAGTGTAGTCAAACACCAGAACATCCTCTACAAGTGGACGAATATGTTCAGTTGCGATTTTGACATGAAACGGGTGCGGTAGGTATTCATCTCGTGCAGTTTCATCAGAGAATCTGACAATAAACCCATAGGTATATCCTTTGCTTTTCCCTTCAGGACTGTGATTTATACCTGAAGTGATCGATTCAATACCGTCTATCTCGTCCTTCATTTTCAACAGAGCATCAGGCAAAGCATCTAACTGTTCTGAAGTTACATCCGATTTCAACTTTAATAACACAATATGTTCAACCATAAAAACCTCCTGAAAAATGCATTTGAATATTATAGAGATTTCTTATATACTGTAGTATCACATAAACCCTTTTTTTTCTCAAGCATTTTTTTGGAGAATAACACATGCAAAACA
>CAZURU010000151.1:0-10979 GCA_964623585.1 uncultured bacterium | reverse complement strand
GTAATACCATTTTTCCTCTCGGTTTTAGGACGTTCTGATACTGTTGTAATGCGGTATCATAGAAGTCTGATATTTCAGAAACTGTTTCTCTCATTTTTGTGTTAATTGTCATATTGCAGACGATTTTGTCTACGGTGTTTGGCAGAATTGGGAGTTGCTGTGCTTCCCATTGAAAGAACTGGCGTGGTTGGTGCTGACGTCCAAAGTTTGTCTTGGTAGCGTCCAGAGATTCTGTTGAGATGTCACCACCGATAAGGTACCGATATCTTCCTGAAGATGCACGTTCTAAGAGGATTGTTCCAGCACCACACATGGGGTCTAAGAAAATATCATTTGGATGTGGTTGCGATAGCGAGACCATACCGTAAGCTATAGTGGACTTAATGGAATGCGGTATACGGTTCTGTGTTTTTGAACGTTCTCCCCAATCCTGCTTTGAGATTCTGATGCTAATGTATGCATCTCCTCCATGCAATTCAGCCAATATATCGAGTCCTGAGTCGAATCTGTTTAGTTGCCAACCACGATTGATGAATACTTTCTCAACGACTTGCTGCAGAACCCGTTTTTGAAAGTTGCGTTGACCAGACAACCGACAGATAACCCGAAAAGGTATTCTCTTGCGCAGACGTATACCGGTTTGCCGACACTTATTTATTATATCTTGTAGATTCAGACGAGAAATCGCATTACGTATTGCTGTTAGTGATTGACGTGAACGTGTCATTCCAGTGATATGTTTGGTGATGAGGTGTAAATGTTCTGCTGTGCGGAGTTCTAATAGATCTTTTGGATTTCCAGTAAATTGAAAGACTATTTTTTGTGGTTCTCGTTTTAGTATTTTGAGATTGTCTGTATCACCATAGCGTGTGAGTATCTCTTTTCGTGCTAAACTCTCTAAACCAGATGAAACGGAGATTGAATAGATCATATTTCCTCTTTTTTATGTGTAATTGATTAAACAAAGTTCTGTTTTCAAAGTTCGCAATATAAGATATTACATCATTATCATTATCATGTCAAATCTTCTTTAGCACAATCAAGGATGAATGTGCTACATTTCAAATAGAGGGGCACAATCTAACAGAATGTGCTACAGTACAGAGGCATTTTCAAGTAGAAATGGTATTACTTAGTCATGTGGAACATTTTGCTTGACATGCATGATGAAATTACCTTACAATGAATTAATGTTTCAAATAGGAATTCAACCGAATGTTTACGCATCAAAAACCCGATCTCACATCAGTTCACATAAAAGATGTTGCTAGTATTACAATATGGGGAGTTGGTTTGATTGGGGGTTCGCTTGGTTTAGCATTAAAGAAGAATGGATTTGCTGGAGAACGTATCGGTTTAGGTAGGAATCTTGGAAGATTAAAGATTGCTCAAGAACTGGATGCAGTTGACACTATTACTGTTAATGTGAGTGAGGGGATTCAGAAGAGTAATCTGACTGTGCTATGTTCACCAGTCAATTATGTCTCAGTATTGGTAAGAGATGTTATAGAATCTATTAAATCAGATCAAGAACATACTGTATTGACAGATGTTGGTAGTACAAAGTCTATGATTGTCAGGTCTGTTGATAGGATGTTGGATGAGGCGGGTACACGTAACTATTCTTTTGTTGGCGGACATCCTATGGCTGGCTCGCATGATACAGGTGTGGTTGCTGCACAGGCTGACCTATTTGAGAATTCAAAGTGCCTTCTTACACCAACTGAGTATACGGATGTGCAGCCATTGGAATTGGTAAGAGATTTGTGGCGTTTTGTCGGTGCCGAGACTGTTTTGATGTCACCTGAGTTACATGATGAACTAATAGGGGCAGCGAGTCACCTTCCGCATCTCATAGCGAGCATACTTGCAAACAGTGTTGCAAACTCTGGGACAGATGAAGGTAATGCCTTGGACTTCACAGCAACAGGTTTTCGAGATACAACTCGTATTGCTGCTGGAACACCAGGGTTATGGACTGGTATCTTTGCCCAGAATTCGGAAGTTGTTTTACAGTTGATAGATAATTTTGTTGACAACATAAAGGAATTCAGGACTTTGTTAAAAACAGAGAATCATTCAGAAATTGAAAGGGTTCTTACTGAAGCACAAGAAATAGTAATTAGACAGAGAAATCTAAGAGAATAGATGGTTAAGTTAGGAGAACGCGTGACAATTGCTATGGATGGCCCAGCGGGTTCTGGGAAAAGTACTGTTGCACGAAGGGTTGCGGAAAAACTTGGTTTACTCTACCTTGATTCAGGGGCAATGTATAGAGCAGTAACAGTGCTTGCAATCCAACATGAGCTGCAGACGAACATTGTTAAACTCATTGAACTTGTCAAAGCATGTGAAATTAGATTTGATGATAATGGGAAGAAGATTTACCTTAACTCAGTTGATGTTTCTGAGCAGATCCGCACACCTGAAGTAAATCGGTTAGTTGCGGATATTGCCAAAGTTCCTGAAATACGGACAGAGATTGTCAGACATCAACAGAAAATTGGAGCAGGTGGGGGTATAGTTGCTGAAGGCAGAGACTTAACGACAGTTGTCTTCCCAGATGCTGATTTTAAAATCTACCTTGATGCTTCTGTGCAGGAGAGAGCTAAACGTAGATTCGCTGAACTACAATCTCAGAATATTGACACCACATTGGCATCCGTTGAAGATGAGATTAGGTCACGTGATGAAAAGGATACATCACGGGAACATAGTCCACTTCGAGCAGCCGAAGATGCATTACATGTTGATACGACAGGTAGATCAATTGATGAAGTTGTAGATTTCATTGTTGACCTAGTAGGAGATTAAATTTTTGAATCGTTAGGCAATTTGAAGAAAGGTTGAAGTTCTTAGGTTAAAACAGAAACACTATGTGGTATACTAACAATCAGTTCTGGTCACCCCGTCGAATTTATCGGTGGGCACAAAGATTAACCTATCTTTTTTGTAAGGTCATGGGTCATATTGAGACAGATGGTGTAGAGAACATACCTCGTGAAGGCGGCGTATTGTTAGTTTCTAACCATATCAGTTTATTGGATCCTGTGATAGTAGGTTCTGCTGCCAATCGTGAGATTCATTTTATGGCGCGAAGCAATGTATTCAATGTTCCATTATTAGGGCCGATTATATCAGTTTTTAATGCCTATCCTGTTCATCGTGGTAGACCGGATTTGGGTGCATTACGTAGAACGATTTCGTTGTTGAAGGGAGGTAATGCTGTGTTAATATTCCCTGAGGGTACGCGTAGTTTTGATGGTAAGTTAGGGAAAGCACACGACGGTGCCTGCTTTATTGCAAGCCGTGCTAATGTTCCGACGATTCCGGTGTATCAAAAAGGTGCGGAAAAGATGATGCCGCGGGGTAGTAAGCGTATTCGCAGAGCAAAGTTATCAGTTACGTTTGGTAAACCGATCGATTTCTCTCATATTGTTGAGTCAGAAATAAAACGTGAGATGTATCAGGAAATGGGTGTGCAGATGATGGGGGCGATATCGAGTTTGGAGAATCATACGTTGCATAAAAGGTAGTGATTGTTTCAGATTAACGTATTCAACGCGTGAGAGTATTTAATCAAGTTGGATTTGCCAATATATTCAATACATCTCCTTCCTGAACTTCATAAGATTTACCTTCAACTCTCAACACCCCTTTGTTGCGTGCTTCTGAATAGTTGCCGCATGTTACTAAATCCTGCCAATTAATGCATTCAGCTCTGACGAATCCGCGTTCAAAGTCTGTATGGATTTCACCTGCGGCTTCAACTGCAGTCTGCCCTTCGCGTAACGTTCTTGCTCTTACCTCTTTTGGTCCACCTGTGAAGAAGGTAATCAACCCCATCAATCTATATGATATTTGTATGAATCTTTCCAATGCGGATTCCTTCAATCCCATTTCGATCATAAAGACTTCGGCATCATCTTGGTCGAGTTGTGCGATTTCCATTTCTAATTGTGCAGCGAGGACGATAATGGCGGTCTTTGGATATTTTCCAAATTCTCTAAACCGATTCAGTGTATCATTGACCATAAGTAACTGTGTCTCACTAATATTAAGGACTATTAGGATAGGTTTTAATGTTAAGAAACCGTACCCACGAATTAGCATTTCATCCTGCTCAGATATGGTTAATGCGCGTAAGGGTTTACCGTTCTTCAAAGTTGTTTGAAATTGTTCTAATACACGAAATTCGTTTAGGTGTTCTGGTGTTTTCTCATTTTTCAGTAATTTATCAAGTCTATTGAGTCGTCCTTCAATGATCTGTAGGTCAGCGAAGATAAATTCTAAATCTACAGTCTCAATATCTCTGTTTCCATCTACGTTTCCATCGACGTGAGGTACAGAGTCATCTTCAAACAGTCTAACAACGTGAGCGAGTGCGTCAACTGTGCGTAGTTCTCCTAATATTTCGGCATCTAAAGAGACGTGTTGAGAGTTCTGCAGGTTAGGCTTTATAGTTTGATGAGAAGTTGCTCCTCTATCAACATAATCAATTGTAGCCGATATAGTTTCTTTTGCACCAAAGACATCCTGCAGTGGTTTCAACCTGTCGTCTGGCACACTAACAGTACTAAGGTTAACTTGGTTTTTGTTAGTGTAGTTGCCAACTTCTGCGTTTGTATGTGCGATGGCGTTGAAGACTGTTGTTTTTCCAACATGGGGTCGACCAACGATACCTATTTTCATATTTTTGCTGCTTATTGTGTTTTTGTTTGACAATATTGCTATAAAATGCTACTATATTTTATCATATTTCATGAATTTCTCACATAGAATCTGAAAGAATTTACGAGGACAGAATCGATGAGTACCGATGCTCCAAAGTGGAAACGTCATTTGACAAAGGCACTGATAGTTTTATTAGTGTTGATGGTGTGTATCTCAATATTACAGTGGTTTGTTATTATTGCGCTATTTGGATTTGGAACAGAAATGTTGAAGGAAGCAATGGTAAGACAGGCTCCAGAAGGTGTGGATCGGCAGTATATTGTGAATACACTTGATCGTGTTAAACAAAGAGCACAACAGTTACCATTTAGTTTTATTACGGGTAGAATCAATCTTAGCAAACTCAAATATGCCGGCGAATATGCTATTGAAGCAAATGACGATGAGATTTGGAGTGCTGATGAGATCACTACACTTCTGGGATTTCTTAACGCTTCTGTTGGTTACAAACGAGAAACCGAGTAATAGATATCTATGCATTTAACACCACCCTACGAAAAATTCTCATACTCTTATGACCGGATGATGAAAAATGTCAATTACACAAGGTGGTGTGATTATATTGAATCACTGTTCAATATGTATCGGTGCAGTCCGCACACTATACTTGATTTGGGGTGCGGGACGGGTTCCTTGACGATACTGTTAGCGTCAAAAGGATACAAGGTTACCGGCTTAGATAGAGCAGAAGGCATGTTAAATGTTGCTCGTGAGAAATCTGAAAATATGGATCTGAAGATAACGCTGCAACAAGGAGACATGATCGATTTTCGGATTTCTGAGAAGTTTGATGCTATCCTCTGTACCTACGATAGCATCAATTACGCAATCAACGAGAATGAACTTTGCACGATGTTTGAAACTGTAGCGAAACATCTCTCACCCGACGGTCTCTTTATCTTTGATGTTACAACAGAGCGGAATATCGTTGAACACTTCCACAACAAGACATTTTCAGAGAATCATCAAGATTATTCATACATCTGGAAAAACATCTATCTATACAATACGAAAATGTGCCGTACTTTCCTTACCTTCTTTATACGGGACAGAGAACATTTTAAACGATACGAAGAAGTACATCAGCAGCGAATCTATGAAGTTTCTACAGTAAACAGTTTACTGAAAGCTACAGGTTTTAAGTTGCTGAGTGCTTATGATATGTATACTTTCAACAAATGGAATCGTTCTTCAGATAGGATAAACTTTACGGTTCAATTAGCATAAGATTGCATTTCTGTTGCTTCTGCTCTTGATATGTGCCTATAGTCCTTCTGCGATAAGGTCTCCAACTTCTTCAGTTGTGTATCCCATTCTTCCTGCACCGAGGTCTTTTATTTTTCCACTTGCTAGTAGGTCAGAGATTGATTTTTCTACATTTTCTGCAGCGCCATTATATCCGAGGTGGTCTAACATCATCCCCGCTGCGCCGATAGCAGCGATTGGATTGATCTCGTTCTTTCCGGTATAACGTGGAGCTGATCCGTGGATCGGTTCGAACATTGCGACGCTTTCAGGATTTAGGTTGCCTGATGCGGCGATTCCCATGCCACCCTGTATCATCGCGCCGAGGTCTGTAATGATGTCTCCGAACATATTACACGTTACAATGACATCAAACCATTCAGGATTTTTCACCATCCACATGGTAGTAGCATCAACAAAAGCGTATTCTTTCTTTATATCTGTGTATTCTTCACCGACTTCATCAAACACGCGTCGCCACAGGTCGTGTGCATAAGTGAGGACGTTTGCTTTATCACAGAGGGTCAGTGTATTCTCTTTGTTGCGTTTCTTTGTGAGTTCATAAGCATAGCGTACACATCTTTCTACGCCTTTATAGGTATTTATCATCTCCTGTATTACGACTATATCTTCAGGACCTTTGTCTTTTAGGGGTGTGGGCACACCAGGATAGAGTTTTACAGGGCGTAGATTGATATAGAGGTCAAGTTCAAATCTGACTTTTAGTAAGATTCCCTGTTCTAATATTCCTGGTTTGACATCTGGGTGCCCGATTGCACCGAGATAGATAGCGTCAAGTCCACGTAGTTCCTCAAGAACTGAATCTGGTAAGACTTCACCCGTTGCAAGATATCTGTCTCCGCCGATATCGTATTCAACGGTGTCATATTTGATGCCATTCTGTTCCGCTGCTACCCCGAAGACTTTCATTGCTTCTCTTGTCACTTCGGGGCCTATTCCATCGCCAGGGATGAGACCAATTTTATACATAGATTTTCTCCAAATGTTTTTAGATAGGGTTTATTTCTCACTATATTTTAACATGCTTGGGTTGATTATGCAAATTTGTGTAATGGTAGGGGGGAGATGGAAGGGTGGAGGGGTGGAAGATTGGAGGGATGGAAGATTGGAAGGATGGAAGGGTGGAAGAGGGATGGAAGGATGGAAGGGTGGAAGGGTGGAAGGGTGGAAGAGAGATTATGGTTGTAGCACAATCAAGGATGAATGTTGCTCACTTCAAATATTGGGGCACAATCTAACAGAATGTGCTACAAAGAACAACAATCAAGGATGAATGTGCTACAACTATAATCAATATCAATTGCAACCTATTAATTATTCAGTGGAATCGGAGGTTTCGAATATCCGCCATGTGCTACCTGGACCTTTTGACAGAATTTCAGCAAGTCCTTCTTCTTCAAGGTACCTGAGTGCTGTTCTGAAAGGACTTGATTTTGCTGTAGATGGGAAACCGCCGTGCGATTCATGAAAACGATTGACAGTTATGTCAATGTCACGTCTTCTGATTGTTTTGCCGGGTAGTAGTTCTAAAATCAGCTCTCTGGCGATTTTAGGTGTGAGGTGAACGCCTTCGTATCTATAATTCTTACACATGTCTTATTCCTTTCTTGTCTATTGACAAATACAATGCATTTATAATACAATGCCTTTATAATTAAAGACACAGTTTATTATTGAATAAGGTGCATTATTTGGAAAAAAATATGACGTTTGTCTGATAGAAGGCGTACATATCTTATCTGAAAGTTTGTAACGATGAAGTTATGGTTTCATCTGAGGAGTCGTCCTTTAGTGATACGTGAAATATACCACGTTTTTCTGTTCCAATGTAAAGGTTATCTGTGTTGGTAGAAAGAGAAACAACCTTATCTGGGATGTTGTGTATAATCTGTTTCCATCTACCGGAAAGTTCTAAGCGATAAGCACCCTTATCACCTGCACCAAAAAGAATGGATCCGTCAGTTGCGAGCATCTCTACGATGATCTGTGTTCCGATACTACCCGTTAACATTATCCAATGTTCTCCTGTGTGTAAAGTCAAAACACCCATATCCGTAGCGACATAAACCGTAGCATCTACAAATAGCATATCCTTTATATTCGCAAACCTGTATGGAATATTCGGTGTAATATCTTGCCAACTGTTTCCACTATCAGTTGATTCGAACAACTTTCCATCGCGCTGACCCATGTAGACAGTTGTTCCTGAAGCTGCTAATTTTGTACCTCTGTCATACAAATTATCAGTTTTTACATTTAGATCTGTTAATCCAGTGTCTACTGTATTAATACTGCCGAGGGTCCATTTTAGGAGTTTACGTCTATATTCTGCGTAAAAGGTATTGCCGCTTACAGCGAAGCTGCTAACCGTCGGTTGTCGTTCAAGAACTAATAGGTCTTTATGATCTAAATCTTCAGTATTTACCCACAGTTCAGAAGAGGGTATCCTGTGAATCAGAGAAAGGACTTCATCACTCCGTAAACGAAAAATGCGCAATTCATTCTGTTGGGGTATTATGGCATACAAAGCGTTGTTAGTGCATATCAGTTTTGAATTAGTAAAATAGTTTGCAATTTGTGGGTTTTTCTCAATAATCTTTGGCATGAACCCACGGTAATCAATCTGAATATTTTCCCATGAGTTCCCATTATCATCTGATTTAAAAAATCCACTGCCAGTATACACATAGAAACTATTGTTGAAGGTAACCATGTCTAACACATCAGATTTTACCATGCCATCCGTGAATGGATGCCAGGTTTCACCCCCATCGATTGTACGTAGCATTCCTGATGTTCCGACTTTGTAGAAAGTATATGCATCTGTTGCTAAGATAGAAGGGGACTCTGATGGAAATAGGTTCATGTCCATTCCAAGGTTTGTCCATGTCTCTCCGCTATCTTCTGATTGGAATGCAGGCATGCTTAATACAAAAATTGTTTTATGTGCAGCAGATATTTCTGTAGGTCCTGTGTATAAGGGTCTCTTGAAGAATGTTTCATCTTTAGGTGTTATTTCCATCCATGAGAAACCTGAGTCTGCTGAGTGAAAAACTTTACGTGACATTTCTTCAGGTGAACCTGCTTTGAAAATTTCTCCACTAAGAAAATCCGGTCCCGTCACGACATAGAGGTTATTTTCAGATACAGCCATAGAATGAACAGTTTTTGACGGATCAAGTGGTATTTCCTTCCATAGACCTGACTTTAAACGGTGTAGATTTCGGTTCGTTCCAATAAACAGCGTGTTTCCAACCGAAGCAACTGCCGTAATTGTTTCCCCACTCAATCCATTGTTCCCATTGTTCAACGCAACCCACTCTTCACCAGCGTCATCGGATCTGTATAACCCTTCATCTTTCAATGTGAGAAACATGCTGAAGTTATCTGGTGTATCACCATTTATAATTAACCCAACGGCATCTCCTTCGGGACGTGAACAGAAACTATTCCATGTCTCACCCGCATCTTTTGAAGCGAATATTTCATCTGTAAAGACTGAATACATTACGTCACGATGTTCAGTTATGGGGGAACGATACATGTTAAAGGGGGCATTTGCGTTGACATTCATCCATGATGCTCCATCTTCTGTTAGTTTATAGATACTTGTTCTGGAAACAGCGTAGATATTGTCTGACGCCTTGAAGATTCTGGCTTGGGGAGACGTTTGCGGTCCGTTTACAGGAGTCCACGGTGCCGCTAAGGCATTAAAAGGGTTGTCTTGTAGATTTGATGCTAAACCCTCATTTGAAATCGTTGTTCCAAATCCTTGATTTTGACTATCCATATCTCCATTCCCAATTCTTCTTTGTAAAGTTGGTATGGAAACAGCATCAATGTGAATAGGTGATTCAACGATGTCAATAGTTGGTTCAGAGAGTGCCTCAAAACTGTATGGTTTCTGAAAATGCATGAAATATTGATTCATTGACCCCAGTAGTAGAAGAATGACTAACGTAGCAGTGCCGAAAGCTGTCCAGGGTAATATTGGTTTTGCGATTGGCGGCGTGGGATCTATATCAGCAATTCGCCTCATAATAGATTCAGTGAGATCCGTAGACAACTGAATGCTGTTAATAAATTCAGAATCTAAAAGGTCCTCTTTTGACTTTAGGCGGTTTCGTGCTCGGCGGATCCTGCTCTTAATTGTGTTCAAAGAAACACCTAAAGTCTTACTGATTTCCTTAGTGGTCATTCCTCCAAAGTAATAGAGATTCATTACTGTGCGTTCACTCTCTGGTAAGGTATCCAACAACTTTTTAACGATCTCTCTCCTGTGTTTGATCTCTTCTTCAGTATCCTTAAGTTGCTCCGATTCATACTGATTAATACTATACTCTTCTATTTCTTCTACTGGCGTATCCTCTATGAATTGATATTCGGTTTTGTTCCTCTTAATCCAATTCTTACAACGATTATTCGTTATAACATAGATCCATCCATCAAACCTCTTTGGATTTTTAAGTGTATGTAACTTACCATATACTTGGAGGAACACATCTTGTGCAATTTCTTCAGCAAAGTGGTAATCCCCAATTATCCTCCAAGCAATTACATGAACCTTTGTCTGGTGCTTCTTCACTAATTCAGTAAAAGCACTCTCATCACCATCTAAAAACCTTTGGATTAATTTCGCATTACTATCTGACATAAGACAACCCCTTCTGTTTAAATGACACAGTTTTTTGTGAAAAGGGTGCAAAACGCAATAAAATATTTAAAAAAGCATCAGTTTTGATTAATTATAACACAATTCAATCTATAGGTCAAGACCTACGAAATTCCTTTCAATAGACTAATAGTTTCCTCAATAGTATCATTCTACGTTTCGCTACATTCCAATGAGAACGGATTAAATCCCAACCGTGACGAATTCTAAAATTGCACTTTTTTTTGCATTTTGCACCCTTTCCCTTTTTTTCTGTGTCTTAAATTATAGAAGGTGATTTACAGAATCGCGCGGAAAAGTTTTGGAA